>CALRXG020000463.1:0-6324 GCA_943372075.1 Bordetella parapertussis
TCGACAAGATGAACCGGCACGAAGAGGCGCGGCGCTATTACGCCAGCGCGCTGCGGCTGGCCCCGGACGAGCCGTCGGTGCTGTCCAATCTCGGCCTGTCCTACATGCTCACCAAGGAATTGCCGAAAGCCGAGGAGACGCTGCGCAAGGCCTATGCCAGCGCCCGCGCCGACAGCCGGATCCGGCAGAACCTCGCGCTCGTCGTCGGTCTGCAGGGCCGCTTCGCGGAAGCTGAAACCATCGTCAAGGCCGACCTGCCGGCGGATGAGGCGGCGGCCAACGTCGCCTATCTGCGTGACATGCTGAACCGCAAGGACGGGCCGCGGACCGCATCGCGCGCCGTCTCCCCCGTGCCCGTCGTCGCCAAGGACGACTGAGCTCCGGGTTCTGCGGCGCTTCCGACCTTCACGCACACAAAAAGGAAACGCCCGGCATTGCCGGGCGTTTTCGCGAGCCTAGCGCCCCGTTCCGATGGAATCGGAACGGGGCTCTAGGTTCCTGTCTTGACGCGCTTTCTTCACGCGAACCGGTATCCACTTCGCTCGAAAACGCTCTCGTGGCGCGTCTCAATGCATCGTGGCGATCTTGATGTAGGACGGCCCGAGGATGACGATGAACAGGCAGGGCAGGAAGAACAGGATCATCGGCACGGTCAGCTTCGGCGGCAGCGCCGCGGCCTTCTTCTCGGCCTCGTTCATGCGCATGTCGCGGTTTTCCTGCGCCATCACCCGCAGGCTCTGCCCGAGCGGCGTGCCGTAGCGTTCGGATTGCTGCAAAGCCATGCAGACCGACTTCACGCCTTCGAGCCCGGTGCGGCGTGCCAGGTTCTCGTAGGCCGATTTGCGGTCCTGCAGATAGGACAGTTCGGCGGTCGTCAGCGCGAATTCTTCCGACAGTGCGATCGATTGCCCGGCGATCTCGTTGGCGACCTTGCGGAAGGCGACCTCGACCGACATGCCCGACTCGATGCAGATCAGCAGCAGGTCGAGGGAATCAGGGAAGGCGCGCCTGATCTGGAGCTGGCGTTTGGAGATCGCATTCTTCAGGAACAGCATCGGCGCCTGCAGGCCGGCATAAGCCGCGCCGACGCAAATGCCGATCTTGAGCGTGAGCGACCAGGCCGCGCCCGCGATGAAGAACGTATAGATGATCGCGCCGAGCAGCATCACGATCGGCGTCACCGCACGGGCGAACAGAAAGGTCACGTAGGGTGCGTGGCCGCGATAACCCGCCATCACGAGCTTATCGAGCGCGGCCTCCTGAGCCAGCCATTTCGTGAGGTTGAGATCGTCGACCACCCTGGAGACGACCTGCTTCGGCGTCTGCCGCAGCGCCACCTTCTCCGTCTTGGATAGGCGTTCACGTTCACGCTGCCGGAGACGCTCGCGCTCGCTGGCGACCGCCTTCATGCGCTTGTTGAGATCGCCGCCGGCGAGCAGCGGCATCACCAGCGTGTAGACCGTCGCGCTTGCCGCGATGAAGGCAAGCAGCATGGTCATGAACCTGACGTCGTGGAGCTTGGCGATCAGAATATCAATCATGCTGCACCGTCAGAAATCGAAGTTGATCATCTGCTTCATCACAAAGACGCCGATCGACATCCAGACGGCGCAGGCGACCAGCATGAGCTGGCCCATCGAGTTGGTCCACAGCAGGGCGATGTAGTCCGGCGTCGTCAGGAACACCAGGATCATCACGATCGGCGGCAGCGAGCCGATGATGGCGGCGGAGGCCTTCGCTTCCATCGACATCGCCTGGATCTTCTCGGCCATCTTCTTGCGGTCGCGCAGCACGCGCGACAAATTGCCGAGCGCCTCCGACAGGTTGCCGCCGGACTTCTGCTGGATCGCGATCACGATGCCGAAGAAATTCGCCTCCGGCAGCGGCATGCGCTCGTAAAGTCGCGTACAGGCCTCGCCGAGCGGCATGCCGATCGCTTGGGTCTCGATGATCGCAAGGAATTCGCTGCGCAGCGGTTCCGACGCGTCGTTGACGACTGCCTTGAGCGATTCGAACAGCGGCAGGCCGGCCTTGATGCCGCGTACGATGACGTCGACGGCGTCGGGCAGCGCTTTCAGAAAGGCCTTTTCCCGCCGCTTCTTCAGGAAGCCGAGCAGCCAGCGCGGCGCGCCGAGGCCCATGGCAAAGCCGATGCCGGCCGCGCCGAGCAGGCCGCCGCCAGCCAGGAACGCGGCGGCGAACCCGAACAGGCCGAGGGCGCCGGAGATGATCCAGAATTTCTGCTCGGACCACTCCAGGCCGGCTTGCGAGATGCGCATGCCAAGAGGGACTTTCCTGTCCTTCTGCCGCCGCGCCTCGAGCTCCTTCAACGATCCTTCGACCTGCTCGCGGCGCGTGCGTTGGGTGCGGTCGGCCGTGCGTATCGTCGTAGGCTCCGAGCGCGCCACCGATGCGCGGCGGGACTCGGCCTTCTTCTCCCCGGAGAGGTAGGGATACAGGAAGACCCAGGCGATGCCGCCGACGGTCGTGGCGGCGAGGAAAGCGAGGGCAAGGGTTTGCGTCTGCATCCTGCGTACCCCTAGACCGGCGCCGGCGAGTCGGAGGCGTCGAGCGCCGCCGCAAGCCGCTTCTCTTCATTGTAGTAGCGCGCGCGCTCCCAGAAGCGCGGCCGGCCGATGCCGGTGGAGCGATGCTTGCCGATGATCTTGCCGTTGGCGTCTTCCCCGACCACGTCGTACAGGAAGATGTCCTGAGTGATGATGGTGTCGCCTTCCATGCCCATCACCTCGGTGACGTGGGTGATGCGGCGCGAGCCGTCGCGCAGGCGCGCGGCCTGCACGATGATGTCGACCGACGCGCAGATCATCTCGCGGATCGTGCGCGAGGGAAGCGAAAAGCCGCCCATCGTGATCATGGATTCGCAGCGCGACAGCGCTTCGCGCGGATTGTTGGCGTGCAGCGTGCCCATCGAGCCGTCGTGGCCGGTGTTCATCGCCTGCAACAGGTCGAACGCCTCGGGTCCGCGGACTTCGCCGACGATGATGCGCTCCGGACGCATACGCAGGCAGTTGCGTACCAGTTCGCGCATCGTGACCTGGCCCTCGCCTTCGATGTTCGGCGGCCGGGTTTCCAGCCGCACCACGTGCGGCTGCTGCAGCTGAAGTTCCGCGGCGTCTTCGCAGGTGATGATGCGTTCGTCGTGCTCGATATAGTTGGTGAGGCAGTTCAGCAGCGTGGTCTTGCCCGAACCGGTACCGCCGGAGATGATCACGTTGCAGCGGACGCGGCCGATGATCTGCAGGATGGTCGCGCCTTCCGGCGTGATCGCGCCGAACTTGACGAGCTGCTCCAGCGTCAGCTTGTCCTTCTTGAATTTGCGGATGGTGAGCGCGGGCCCGTCGATCGCCAGCGGCGGCACGATGGCGTTGACGCGGGAGCCGTCGGCGAGGCGCGCGTCGCAGATCGGCGAGGATTCGTCGACGCGCCGGCCGACCTGGCTGACGATGCGCTGACAGATGTTGAGCAGCTGCTGGTTGTCGCGAAAGCGGATGCCGGTGCGCTGGATCTTGCCGGCGACTTCGATGAACACCGTGCCCGCACCGTTGACCATGATATCGGCGATGTCGTCGCGCGACAGCAGCGGCTCCAGCGGGCCGTAACCGAGCACGTCGTTGCAGATGTCGTCGAGCAGCTCTTCTTGCTCGGCGATCGACATCACGATGTTCTTGATCGCGATGATCTCGTTGACGATGTCGCGGATTTCCTCGCGCGCCGACTCGCTGTCCAGCTTGGCGAGCTGGGCAAGGTCGATCGCCTCGATCAGGGCGCCGAAGATCGTCGCCTTGACCTGGTAGTAGTTGTCCGAGCGGCGGGCTTCCATCGCGGGAGCAGGCGGTGGCTTGGTCGGTGCCAGCGGCGGTGACGAGATCGCCGGGGGGGCGGACTCGCGCGCCATCGCCGACGGGCCGGCAGGCTCCGGCGTCTGAAACGCGGGCTTGGATGCCCGCACGTCCCCATCGTTTCCGCTACGCTTACCAAACACGACGTCTTGACTCCATGCGGGCCACTATTTGGACCGCAGCTTTTCGAGCAGGGGCGACAGGAAGGACCCCCTCGGCTTCTTGGTCTCGCCGCGGCCTGTCAGCCGCTGCGCCATCTGCAGGAACATCTCGACCGCGCGGTGATTGGCGGAGATTTCGGCGATCATCTGGCCGTTGTTGGCGGCCGAACCGAAGATCTGCGGATCGAACGGGATAGCGGCGATCGGCTGGCTTTCGATCGCCTTTGCGAATTCGCCTGCCGCGATCTCCGGGCGCTTTGGCACGCCGACCTGGTTCAGGCAGTAGAGCGGCGCACGGTCGTTGGGCCGCGACGCCTTCAGCAGGTCGAACATGTTCTTGGCATTGCGCAGATTTGCAAGGTCGGGCGCCGCCACGATCAGGATGTCGTCGGCTGCGATCAACGCGCGCTTGCTCCAGCCGGACCATTGGTGCGGCACGTCGAGCACGATGCAGGGCATCGTGGTGCGCAGCGTATCGAAGATCGCATCGAACGCTTCCGCGCCGAAATCGTAGACCTTGTCCAGCGTGGCCGGCGCCGCCAGCAGGCTCAGATGGTCGGTGCATTTCGACAGCAGGCGGTCGACGAAGGCGGTGTCGACGCGGTCCGGCGAGAACACGGCGTCGGCGATGCCTTGCGCCGGGTCCTGGTTGTAGTTGAGGCCGGCGGTGCCGAATGCAAGGTCGAGATCGGCGACGACGGAATCGAGCGCGAGGTCGCGCGCGATCGCCCAGGCGATATTGTGGGCGATCGTCGAGGAGCCGACGCCGCCCTTGGCGCCGACGACGGCGACGACGCGGCCGACCGCCTTGGCTTCCGGCGCCGAGAACAGGTTGCAGACCGCGCGCACCACGTCGATCGCATGGGCCGGCGCGATCACGTAGTCGCTGACGCCGCGGCGCACCAGTTCGCGATACAGCGTGACGTCGTTGATCCGGCCGATCACGACGACGCGGGTGCCGGCATCGCATACGGTGGCGAGCTGATCGAGGCCGGCCAGGATATCGCTGCGGCCTTCGGTCTCGAGGATGATCACGTTGGGCGTCGGTGCCGAACGATAGGCCTCGATCGCGGCCGTCATGCCGCCCATCTGGATCTTGAGGTGAGCCTTGGCCAGCCGGCGATCCTCGCCCGCCGACTGGACGGCGGCGGCGGTCTCGACCGTTTCGCAGAACGCCTGGACCGAAACCCGTGGCGCCGGAGCGATATGGTCGTCCACGGCCTGCGACGTGGCGTCCGTCTGCTCCTCGGAATTTTGCTGCGCGTAGGTGATCATTTTCCTGTGTCGCTTAGCTTGGCCTTGTCGGATTCGGGATACGTCGTGGCGGTGGTGGTGCCCTTGCGATACTTGTCGAAGGCGATATTGCGACGCGACGTGTAGGCGGGTGTCTCCGCGCGCGGCTGCACGAGGTCAGTCGGGTCCGCGACCATGGCGGCGAGGTTACGCTGGTTGGCGCAGCCGAAATTATAGTACTGCTTGTTTTCGATGTAGGACCCGTTGTGGATCGACGGGCCGAGATCCTCCGGCCAGATGCCGCATGGTCCGGCGGTGGCCGTGATCTTCGGATAGTTGACCCGGATCGCCGGCAGCTGGCGCGGGTCCTCGGGATGAACCTTGCGCACCAGGATCCCGCGCGGCGGCACGCCGGCGGCGGTGAAGGTGGCCTGGATCTCGCGCAGGGATTCCTGGGCAGCCCGTGCGTTCGGGGTGTCGTAGGGAACGTCGACGGTGACGGCGCCGGTACCCTCGCGCATCCAATCTTGCGCCATCCCCATCACCTCGGCGCGCTGCTCGGCGGTCAGGCCGCCGCGGCTGCGGCCGACGAAGACCACGATCGAGCGGTCCGCCTCGGTGATCGCGATCGGATGACGCTGGCGATAATCGGCCGGCGCGTTCACCATCGCGAAGCTGTTGTCGGCGTCGTGCTGGCATGCACCAAGCGTCACGGCAAGACTGATCAGCGCTCCGGCGAGCGCGATGCTGCGCTTGTAATCGGCGGGGGTCTTGGATGTGGTCTGTGTCATCGTCCGCCTCAGTCGGTAATGAAGCCGTAGGTGCCGCGGTAATTCCGCGCCGGCTCGGTGCGGCCGGGCACGCCATAGACGCGATTGATGCTGCCCAGCAGATCGGCCTGCGGATCGGCCGCGTTGGCGAAGCCGTCATCTGGACGCGAGAGGTCCTTCTGCGCCACCGCGCGAACGATATAGGGCGTCACCAGCACCATCATTTCGGTCTGGTTGTTGACGAAGTCGCGGCTGCGGAACAGCGTGCCGAGCACCGGCAGCGACCCAAGGCCGGGAAGG
>CALRXG020000464.1:0-6322 GCA_943372075.1 Bordetella parapertussis
GTGCCGCAGCGCCGAGTTGACGCCGGCCTGGTAGGCCGTCGGCATCGCGCCGTGGCGCTTGAAGAATTCCTGGGCGAAGACGCGGGTCTCGGGCGTGCGATCCCAATAGAAGGAATCGGTGAACAGCAGATCATGCGCATGCGCCAGCCCCAGCGCCGGCACGTCGGTCAGCGTCACCTGCAGCGCGACGAGCTGCATGCTGGCGCGGATGTTGAACTCGTCGGCCTGCGACACCGCATTGCGGAAATCGGAGCCGGCATTGGCGAGCGCCAGGATCTTGGCGCCGGAGGACTGGGCCTGCAACAGGAAGGACGAGAAGTCGGCGGTATCGAACGGATGGCGCACCGCGCCCAGCACCTTGCCGCCGGCCGATGTCACGGCCTTGCTGGCATCGCGCTCCAGCGCCTGGCCGAAGGCATAATCGGCCGTGAGGAAGAACCAGGGCGTGCCGCCACGCGCGACCACGGCCTTCGCCGTCGCATTCGAGGAGGCATAGGTGTCATAGGTCCACTGCACGCTCGTCGGCGAGCATTGCTTGCCGGTGAGATCGGACGAACCGGAGCCCGAGATCAGGAACAGCTTCTTACGTTCGCGCGTCACGGTCTGGATCGCGAGCGCCACCGCCGAATTGACGCCTTCGGCGATCACGTCGACACCCTTGTTGTCGATCCAGTTGCGCACGATGCCGGTGGCGACGTCGGGCTTGTTCTGGTGATCGGCCGAGATGATCTCGATCTTGCGTCCGGCGACCGTGCCGCCGATCTCCTCCGCCGCCATCTGCGCCGCGATCACCGATCCCGGGCCGTTGCCGTCGGAATATTGCCCGCTCATGTCGGTGATGATGCCGACCCGCAGAACCCCATCTTCAGCACGTGCAGAGCCGGCGGCAAACGAGAGGCACGCGGCAACAAAGGCGATCAGGATTTGGATGGACGAGCTTCTCGTGGTGGACATTTCGTTCCCAAAGGTTTGGATGCTAGCCGCGATCACCTGCAGGAATCGCGCACTGACGGCAAGCCCGCAACCAGCATGGCGCCCTGCGCATTCGGTCGGTGCACGAGAGGTCTTGCTAGAATCTTCCGCGCCAAGGAAAAATGCACGCGGAGCCGCCGGATCTGCTGCATTCGAGACGTTCGGCGATCGCCGGGCTGATTTGACGAAGCTCAATGCCTCAGGGCGACGATCCGGTAGAATCAAAGTTTTCTGGGGCTTGCCGGGATTCCGATGACCAGGATCGTGATCCGTTGTCCGTACACAGGACAGATCATTGCGACGGGCATCACGACCGATGATGTCATGTTTGAGACGCTTCCCGACATCCGGAACACGGTGACGTGCTCCTGCTGCGGGAGGCTACACTATTGGCGGCCAATGCATGCCTGGGTCGAAGGACAGATGAAGCCCCTGCAACGGCGCGCATCAAGATCCAGCCGAAGCCGGTGATCGCCCTTTCAATCCGGTCCGGCATCCTGTTGCACGCCGCGAAGCAATGTGTCGCGGCGTGCTTTGGACCACGCAAACTGGCGGCGAGATCGGCTCAGCACCGCTCCCACAATTGCCGGGTGAGGATGCCGGCCTTGCGCTCGATCGCCTCGGCGGCGTCGAGGCACATGTCCTCGCGATAACGCGAGCCGACGATCTGGACGCCGACCGGCAAGCCCTCATGCAGGCCGACCGGCACCACGGCTGCCGGCAGCCCCAACACGTTCATCGACGAAATGAAGCGCAGGTCGTTCCAGAACAGCTCCTTGACGCGCTGGTCGCCACCGAGATCGGCGTTGACCTCCGGTGTCTTGCGCACCGTGGTTGGCATCAGCACCAGCGGGTACTGTTCGAGGAAGGTCATCCAGTTCCTGATATGGCCCGACCGCGCGGCGATCGCCTTCATGTAGCCGGCCTGGTCCAACTGATTTGCCAGCGCGATGAAGCCGTGGAACGACTTCTGGAAGTCGGCGCTGCTCACCGCCAGCATCTGGTCCTGCTGCAACACGCGGGTCTCGGTCATGATCAGGTCGCACCAGAGCTGCCAGACCTTGTTCAGATCGGGGACCTCGACCTCGCTGACGGCATAGCCGGCATCGGCGAGATGATCGGCCGCCTTGCGTTGAAGCGCGATCACGCCGCGATCGGTTACCATGTCTTCCGGGATTTTCGCCAGCGCGACCTTGACCGGCGCAGCCGGCTTCGGCCCAGAGAGCGGCGCCGGCACGTACCAGGGATCGCGCGGATCGCGCTGCGCCATCACCTCCAACCCGAGACGGACGTCGGCGACATGGCGCGCAAGCGGTCCCTGCGACGACATGAACTGCGCCATCAGCGGCCGTTCCGCCGTGGCGCTGGGATTGAACGCGGGAATGCGACCCTGGGTCGGCTTGATCGTGGCGATGCCATTACAATGCGCCGGCCAGCGCAGCGAGCCGCCGATGTCGTTGCCATGCGCGATGGTGCCGATGCCGGCCGCGATCGACGCGCCGGCGCCGCCCGAGGAGCCGCCGCAGGTCACCTCCGCATTCCAGGGATTGCGCGTCAGGCCGTGCAGCGGATTGTCAGTGAAGCCGCGCAGCGAGAACTCCGGCGTATTGGTCAGGCCGATGATGACGGCGCCGGCCTTCTTGAGATTGGCCGTCACCGGCGAGTCGCCCGGCGCGATATTGTCCTTGAAGGCGACCACGCCGTTCGAATTCGCCTGCCCCTCGACGTCGATGTTGATCTTGATCGTCACCGGCACACCATGCAGCGGGCCAACCTCGCCACGACCACGCTTGCTCGCCGCCAGCGTCTCGTCCGCGGCCTTGGCGGCCTGCATCGCCGAGGCGCCGAGGTCGACGACCACGGCATTCAGCGCCGGGTTGGCGGCGTGCATGCGGTCGAGATGGGCGCGAACCACCTCCTCCGACGTCACCTTGTTATTCCTGATTGCCGCGGCGGTCTCGACGGCGGACCATTGCCAGATCGGTGCATTCGTCACGTGATGTTCTCCCGTTGTGTTCAGAGCTTTGTTGTTGATTTCAGTCGCGCGGATCGATCGGGGTCAGCGTCGCGGCGCGCGCTTCGATCACTGCGGCCACCGCGAGACAGACGTCCTCCCGGAAGCGGCCAGCGATCACCTGCACGCCGACCGGCACGCCGCCGACGGTCCCGGTCGGCACCACGACCGACGGAAACCCGAGCGCGGGCACCGCGAGCAGCGGCCGCTGGGCGTCAAGCAGCGCGCGCACCACGCCCGCGTCCTCCTGATCCTGATCGAAGCGGAACGGCAGTTGCGCCGAGACCGGCAGGATGATGACGTGGCAGCGCTCCTGGAACAGCTGCCAGGCCCGCACGATCGAAAGCCGCTGCTCGAAACAGGCCAGCACCTGATCGCCGTCGAGCTCGGGCGCGTAGGCGATGTGACAGTCCAGATTGTAGCGGGACCTCGCGTCACCGAACTTGCGGATCATCGGCGCCAGCACGCGCCGCTCCTCATTGATGACGAGGCGATGCCACAGATCGGCGGCCTCCGCGAGCCGCGGCGGCAACGTCTCCTCCACGGCAAATCCAGCCTCCGCGAGCCAGCGTCCGGCTGCGTGAACCGCAGCGCTCACCTCCGGCGCTTCGTCGCCGAACGGCGCCGGCGCGATCGCAACCCCGATCGGCCGCTTGAGTTGTGTGCCTTGCAGTGGCACCGGCAGCCAGGTGCCGTCACGCGCGTCCGGCTGCGCCATCGCGGCGAGCGCGACGCCGAGATCGGCAACCGAGCGGGCGAGCGGCCCCTGCACCGACATCATGTGCGCGGTGATCGGCCGATCGCTGGTCGCAGACGGATTGAACGACGGGACCCGACCCGGGGTCGGCCGCAGGCCGGCGACGCCGCAGGCGTAGGCGGGATAGCGGATCGAGCCGCCGAAATCATTGCCGTGCGCGATCGCGCCCATGCCGGAAGCGACCGCCGACGCAGCACCACCGCTGGAGCCACCCGGTGTCAGCCGGCGGCTCCAGGGATTGTAGGTCGCGCCATGCAGATCGTTGTTGGTAAACCAGCGGTGCGAGAACGCCGGGGTGTTGGTGCGGCCGACGATGACGGCGCCGGCCTTGCGGAAGTTCGCGACCACGGGGCTGTCTTCGGTAGCAATCACGTCCCGGAATGCGACCACGCCGTTGGTGGTGGCGTGACCGCGCTGATCGACATTGACCTTGATGGTGACCGGCACACCATGCAGCGTGCCGAGCTCGGCGCCCGATTTCACCTGGGCATCCGCGGCATCCGCGGCGACCAACGCTTCATCGGCGAGCACCTCGATCACGGCATTCAATGCCGGATTGACCGCGGCAATGCGGTCGAGGCTCGACTGCACGGCCTCACGGCTCGAAATCGCACGCGTCGCGATCGCGCGCGCCAGGTCGACCGCCGACCAGCTCCACAATTCGTTGTCGCGCCGCGTGACCATGGTTGTTTCCTCCAACGCGTGATGCAGCAGTCAGCCGATGCGGTTCAGTCGAGCCGCAACGGCTGGTGAAAGACGGGCAGATCGATGCGCCGGTCTTCCTTCGGGACGACCACGGCTTCGGCGCTCAGCACGTGGTCGAGCATGACGCGGCGGGCGCGCGCGGCATTGCCGGAGCGGAACGCGGCCATCAGGCGCTTGTGAAACTCGATGTTCTCGCAGGTGAAGCTCGATGCGAATTCCTGCACGCCGAGCTTGCCGATCAGATGGCGGATCGCCTCGTTGATGAAGCGGCACACCAGGCCGAGCAGCGGATTGGGACAGGCCTCGATCAGGATGTCGTGGAAATCGATCTCGGCGTGGCGGTGATGCTCCCAGTCCGTGGGCCCGCCCGGATGATGCTCCTGAACCGCGATCGCCTTGTCGAGCGCCTTGAAATGCTCCGCCGTGAGGTGGCCGACCACGCTGAAGGCGAGCTCCGGCTCGATCAGGCGGCGGATCTGGTAGATCTGCGCGGTCGAGATCGACTGGAAATAGAAGTAGTTGCTGAGCAGGCCGACGATCCGGTTGATCGACACTGGCGCCACTCGCGCGCCGCCGCCGGGCCCGGTGGTGTTCTGCACCAGCCCCTGCACTTCCAGCGACTTGAGCGCCTCGCGGATAGTCGAGCGGCTGCAGCCGAACATCTCGATCAGTTCGCTCTCCTGCGGCAGCCGGTCGTTGGGTTGCAACCCGGCCTGGAAGATGTGGCCGCGGATCAGGTCGGCGACCGCGTCGGAGCGCTTGCGCTTGATCGAGGCGCGGCGCGACGGGTCCAGGGAGGACAGGGCCGATTTATCCATTTTATGATCATAAATAGGATTGAGACGGCTTGGCAAGAGGGACCCGCCTGGGCGTCCACGCGCCGTCATGGCCGGGCCTGTCCGGGCACGACGAAGGTATTCTTGGGAAAGTTCGGCTTCGCTCAGCCGGGGCCGCGCTGCGCCTCGAGGCTGCGGCTGTAGCGCGACATCGCAAAGCAGAAGATGAAGTAGATCACGCCGACAAAAATGTAGACCTCGACACTGAACGACTGCCAGGCCGGATCGACGATCGCGGTCTTGGCGGTGGTGAGCAGATCGAAGATGCCGATGATCAGCACCAGGCTGGTGTCCTTGAAGAACGCGATGAAGGTGTTGACCAGCGGCGGGATGACGTGGCGGATCGCCTGCGGCAGCACGATCAGCGCGTGCTTCTCCCAATATGACAGCCCGAGCGCATCGGCCGCCTCATATTGTCCGCGCGGCACCGCCTGCAGGCCGCCACGCACCACTTCCGCGAGATAGGCGCCGGCGTAGAGGATGAAAGCGATCTGCGCGCGCAGCAGTTTGTCGATGTTGACACCGTCAGGCATGAACAGCGGAAACATCACGCTTGCCATGAACAACAGGCTGATCAGCGGCACGCCGCGAATCAGCTCGACATAGAGCACCGAGAGCGAGCGGATCGCCGGCAGCTTCGAGCGGCGGCCAAGCGCGACCAGAATGCCGAGCGGGAATCCGAGCGCAAGGCCGAAGGTCGCGAGGATCAGCGTCACCGGCAGCCCGCCCCAGCGGTCCTGCGTGACGAAGCTGAGGCCAAGGAAACCGCCCCACATCAGGCCGCCGATCACGATCAGCGCCGCGGCCCACAGCAGGAACAGTTCCTTGCGCCAGAAGCTGCGGCGGCTCGAGACCACGAACAGCGCGATGAAGATCGCGACCGCGACCGCTGGCCGCCACTGCTCCTCGAACGGATAGGTGCCGAACAAGATGAAGCGATACTTCTCCGGGACGACCGCCCAGCAGGCGCCGAGGCCACGCAGCGCGCGGCAAGCGCTGCTGTCGTTGCCGGGAACGATCCAGACCGCGTTCGCGATG
>CALRXG020000465.1:0-6317 GCA_943372075.1 Bordetella parapertussis
CGATGCGAAGCATCGTCCGGAGCAATCCGGGTGAGGGCTCTTGCTCTCTCGATAGACCTTAACCCCTCACCCGATTTGCTGCGCAAATCGACCTCTCCCAAGGGAGAGGTGAACTTCCGACGCCGCTCCAGAACGGAATCTCATCGGGCTCTGGAAAGCTATCCTTTGGCCCCGTCCAGGAATTCGCCGAAGCCGGCGGGACGGTAGGGGCCGAAGCAAATCTGCTCGAGCACGCCGATGCCCGTCTGGCCGCCCTGGCGGGCGCGCACCACCTGTTGCACGTGGACGTTCTCGCGCGCCAGCGGATCAAGCGTCGCGGGATCGAACGACTCGCCGCCGATCTCGAGCTCGCCCTTCCACATGCCCTGGCCCCATTGCGGATGGCCGTAGCCGAGGCCCTTCATCTGGAACTTGAGGATCGGGTCGAGTGCGATGGTCGCGGTGTGGCCGTCGATATCGACGAGATCGATTTCGGCCGACTGCGCCAGCCGGGTGTTCGGCACGTATTTGACGCGATGCCGCGCGGTCGCCATGCGGCGGTCGAGCCCGTCGACGACGCCGGGGATCTCGGCCTCGCTCCGGTAGAGCGGCGCGGTGATGCCCTCGCGCACCAGCGCCTCGCCTTGGGTCCCGTCAAAGAAGATGGCGTGCGAGATGTGATTGTCCCAGACCAGCGGCGCCCAGAGGAAGAACACGCTGGGCGGCGGCATCGGCGCGCCGCCGAGATCGCGTTCGCCGACATTGCGCACGCCCCAGGAGCGATCCTTGGTGCCGTAGCAGGTGTGATCATCGACCTTGATCTCGCCGTCGGGGTGACGGATGACGCCGCTCCAGCGGCCGAACTGATCGAACCGGGTCGCGTCCATGGCGCGGCGGTCGCCCGACCACAGCGTCTGGCGCGCTTCCTGGATCGCGGCGGTGCGCGCGGAGAATGTCAGGTCGCAGGCGAGGCCGGTCGCATTGTCGTCGAGCACGACCCGGGTGCGGCGCATCGGCTCGATCACCTCGAGCCGGAACGGGCCGACCTGCATCTCGGTGCGTTCGATCGGCGCCCGCCGTGAGCCGTAGAAGCAATGCTGCCGTCCACCGCGCTCCACGACGCTGAAGGCGCAATCGAGGATCTTGCGGTGCGGGTAGATCGCAATGCCGATGCCGAAATAATACGCGCCGTCGGCGGTGTAGCCGTTGAACCAGGTGCGGTCATAGACATTGCGGTCGCTGGTCGAGGGAACCGCGATCGGCTCCGGCGTCTGGTGGATGGGGAAGTCGTCCAGTTTGTTGAGCACGCGGATCCCTTTCGCTGTTCTTGGAGCAAGATGAGTTTGGATTGAATCCGTCGACTACGCACTCACTCAACCTCTGCCCGATGGGGAGAGGTGAACCTCCGTCACCGATCCAACTCAACCTAAGCTCGTCACGTTTCAGTCCAGCCAGTATGAAAAACTGTCGTGGTCGAGGGCTTGCGCGCAGGCGCCGCGCGTCATCTTCAGGAACAACGCGTCGCCGCGTTCGGAGCGTTGGACACTGAGCGCGGAGACGACCCCCATTACGATGCCGTGCAGCGTGTAGCGCCGGTAGTCCCGCCAGCATTGATCCCAGCCATAGTCGCGCACGCCGCGGCGGATCAATTCCGAATGATATGATCGCACCAGGTCGACTTCATGCAATCGCCGTTCGGACGGATCGATGCCGGCCGACAGGAAATAGGCGACGTCGACGACGCCTGGCCCCACCGTCAGCGTCTGCCAGTCCAGCGTCGCCATCGGATGGCTGTCGCCGCGGACCTCGAACAGCATGTTGTCGAGCCGGAAGTCGGCATGCTGCAGGGTTCGCGGCGTCGATCGATCCGACTGGTAACGCGGCAGCGCGTCGGCAAGCCTGTCGATCAGATCGAGAAATTCGGGCTCGATCACGCCGCGGTAGCGATCCTTGTAGTGACCGATGATGCCGGGCAAAACAGCGCGAAGGTCTCTGCGTCGGCTTGCGGCAACCACGAAGCATTGCACCGCGTCGAGCGTCGGATCGTTCCATCGCGGTGCATGAAGGGCCGCCGCCTCGGTCATCGCCGTCCGGCAGTCCTCGATCGAGCACCCGGCGAGTTGATCGCCGGGGCGTGCGGGCGCGAGGTCTTCCAGGATCAGGGTGAAGTCATCGGTCGCCGGATCGATTTCCGCGAGGATCGGCCGCGGGGTATGAATGGCCACGGTCTCTGCCAGTTCGCGATAGAACGCGACCTCGCGGACGTAGAGCGTGTGCGCGGAGCCGGAACGGCGGCTGTCGGGATCCGCGGCGGGAAATTTGCCGACGACGCTTGCGGGCGCGTTCGGCTCGTCGCCGTCATAGCTCAGGAGAAACCGATAGCTGTCGCCGACGAGGCCGTTGCCGACCGGCTTGCATGCGAGATCGATGACCCTGGCCTGGTCGATCACGCCGGCCATGCGCAGCGCTCGCGTCATCCACTCCGGATCGATCCGTGACGGATCGGCCGTGAGCAAACTCATCGGCGTCCTCCCATCCCCTTTGCATATCCTTGGGGCGTCACCACCGCTCCGGCCGCGTTGTGCACGGCCGGATTGAAGACGGGGTGATCGTTGCGCAAATCATACAGGCGATCGCGGCTTTGGCAAAAGCCACGTGTCGGCCTGTGGGGATAACGCGCGCGGTGCGCAAGGCGGGTTAGTGCGTAGGGCGGGTTAGCGTCAGCGTAACCCGCCTTTCTCGGCGCGTGGCGCGGTGGATTACGCCTTCGGCTAATCCACCCTACGGCTTCACTCCAATAGTCCTACCAGCCTTCCAGCACGATCTTGCCGCGCGACTTGCCGCTTTCCAGCAGCGCGTGGGCGCGCTTCAGGTTGGCGGCATTGATGGTGCCGAAGGTCTGGTCGAGCGTGGTGCGCAGCACGCCCTTGTCGATCAGATCGGCGACGTCGTTGAGCAGGTGATGCTGCGCGATCATGTCCGGTGTCTGGAACGACGAGCGCGTGAACATCGATTCCCAATGCACCGACACCGCCTTGCCCTTGAACGCGGCGACGTTGAATTCCGGCGGATCGTCGATCAGGCCGAACTTGCCTTGCGGCGCGATGAAGTCGGCGATCGACTTGTAGTGCTGGTCGGTGAAGGTGAGGCTGGCGACGAGGCCGACCGGCGGCAGCTTCAATTTCTCGATCTGCTCCTTCATCGGCTGCGAGTGGTCGATCACCGCATGGGCGCCGAGATCGCTGCACCATTTCTGCGACTCCGGCCGTGTCGCGGTTGCAACCACGGTCAGGCCGGTGAGGCGGCGTGCCAGTTGGATCAGGATCGAGCCGACGCCGCCGGCGCCGCCGGTGATCAGGAGCGTGCGCGGATCGAGGCTCTTGCCCGGCACCGCGCCGAGCCGGTCGAACAGCAGCTCCCATGCGGTGATCGAGGTCAGGGGCAGGGCGGCGGCCTGTGCGAACGACAGCGACGCCGGCTTGTTGCCGACGATGCGTTCGTCGACCAGATGGAATTCCGAATTGGTTCCCTGGCGCTGGATCGAGCCGGCGTAGAACACCTCGTCGCCGGGCTTGAACAGCGAGACGTCGGGCCCGACCGCATCGACCACGCCGGCCGCATCGAAGCCGAGGATCTTGTAGCTGCCGTCGGTCGGCGCGGCGCGCTTGCGCACCTTGTAATCGACTGGGTTGGCCGAGATGGCCTTCACCGCGACGCGGATGTCGCTCCCTTTCGGCTCGGGCTTGGCGATCTGGAAATCGACGAGTGAATCCGCCGCCTCGATCGGCAACGATTTTTGGTATCCGACGGCCTTCATGCCTGGTCTCCGTGGTGGGCGATTGCCTGCCGCCTTACCTGTCGCGCTGGCGTCCGTTTGGCAAGTACTGTAAAAACAGGGAACTAGTCCCTGTTTGTATACTATTGGGAAAATACCCGATGAAACGCAAGAATTTCGCGCGCCGGCCGGGCTGCGCGGTCGAGGCGGCGCTCGACCTGATCGACGGCAAATGGAAGGGCGTGATCCTGTATCATTTGCAGGCCGGCACCCAGCGCTTCGGCGAGTTGCGGCGGCGGATGCCCGGCATCACCCAGCGCATGCTGACCAAGCAGCTGCGCGCGCTCGAAGACGACGGCCTCGTGATCCGCAAGGTCTATGCCGAGGTGCCGCCGCGGGTTGAATACACGCTGTCCGAACTCGGAGAGAGCCTGCGTCCGGTGATCGATATCCTGAAGGCGTGGGGCGAGGGCCATCAGGAGCGGCTGTCCTGCGCGCCTGCGCCCGAGGTCGTGGTCAAGAAGCCGAAGCGCGCGGCGTAGTTCAGGATGCGCTTGAATCGGGCCGGGCACGGAGCCGGCTCACCTCTCCCCGATGGGACGAGATCGATTGCGCCCGCGTCTGCGGCGAGGGGTGCTTGCACGATTTCGGAATATTGGAAATCTATCCCTGATTTGCCCGACGTGTCAAGTTCCCGTGCCGAACGCCGGCTGCTTTGCATGGGGTTGTTTTTCGATATTTCGGTGGCGCGTACCTGCCGGGAGCGGTGTCGCTCCCGGCCGTTGTGCCTGACGGCTGCTCGGGTTGCCTCAGAACGCAACCTGCGTGCGCAGCGCGACCGCGTCGAACTTCGAGCCGACATCCGCGCTCGAGGTCGCCGAGGCCTGCTTGGCGACGTCGCCATGCAGATAGTTCAGCATGAAGCGGACGTTGTTGTTGACGTACCAGTTCAGCGCGGCGGTGTAGACGGTCTGTCGTCCGCCCGCGACGCCGACCGCCTGGCCGACCTGGTCGTTCAGGTTCATCGTGCCGACGCGGCCGGCGATTTCCCACGCGCCGATGCCACCGCCGGCGAGCGAGAACGGATCGTGCGGCTTGATGCCGCCGTAGGAGGCGGTCGCCGGGTTGTAGGCGTGGTTCTCGCCGGTCAGCACATAGCCGACCTGCGCGTAGCCGCCGTCGAACTTCAGGCTCGGCGCGCCGAACGGCGGCAGTCCCGTGTTGGCGGTGCGGTCGACATTGAACCAGTAGTATTCGCCCTGCGCGATGAACGGACCATAGGTCGCGGCGGCCTCGGCGCCGTAGACCTGCGCGCCGGAGACGTTGGCGATGGCGCCGGTCGAGATCAGCGTCGTCGGATCGATGCGCAACTCGGGCCGGTCGCTGAGCGTCAGCGTCTGCGCCTGCGTGACCAGGTTGCGCGGCGGCTGCACCAGCCATTCGGCGTCGGCGCCGATATGCACCGAGTAGTTCTTGCCGCTGATCGGATTGCCGGCGATGCGGATGACGCCGCCATATTGCTCCGATGACCCGGCCGGCGCGGCGCTCGATGCGGAGTGGATTGCGCCCGTCGTCGGTCCGGTGACATAGCCGCCGATCCAGAGCTGGTCGTTCCACCAGCGGGTGCCCGCGCCGGAACGGAAATCACCGGCGGCGATGTTCTGCGCGATGATGCCGACCGATGCGCGCTCCATGAACAGGATGTCATTGGAGCTGGTGGCTTCGTCGAGCGTCCACGGAATGTCCATGATGCCGCCTTCGATCGCCATCTTGCCGCCGAACGGCTTGAAGCCGGTGTAGCTCAGATAGGCATTCTCGACACCGGAGGTGCCGCCGCCGGGCAGCGAGCCCGGCGCTGCGCCGCCGAAGCCGTCGGACGAGCCGCCGAAGTCGTAGATCAGCGCGTAGTTCCAGTCGCCGAAGAACTTGCCGACGATGCCGATGCGTGCGCGGCGGAGGTTCTCGCCGCTGTCGAGCTTCTGCGGCGAGGTGCCCGCGGTGTTCGGGCGATAGTCGTAGCCGCCGACATCCCAGTGCACACGGCTCGTGATCGCGACGCAGTTCTGTTCGTCCGCGGTACAGATCGTCGGCCGGTTGTTAGGCATCGACACGACGACGCCCGATGGTACCACCGGGCCCTTGACCGGCATCGCGGCATTGGCGCTCGCGACCCGCGCCGCCTTGGCATCCGCCGCCTTCGCGTTGGCGTTCGCGCTGGCCGCGGTCGCGGTGTTGGCGTTGGTCTGCTTCTGTAACTTGTCGATCTTCTGCTCGAGCATCTTCAGCTGCTGCTTCAGCAACGCGATCTCGGCGTCGCTGCCGCCTCCGGCCGATTGCGAGTGGGCCGGCGCGGCGGCAAGCGCCCCGGCCAGCCCGATGACGATTGCACCAACTCTTGTCGAACTCATTTTGCACCCCTGTTGTGTTTGAAGTCCCCACTCACTCACTGAACGTCGTTAGGAGTCTATCGTGACTGACGCACGACAGCGCAGCCCGACGCGGGCATCGCCATTCCGCTTGTGGTCCGCAGGCAACAAGCGGGGCGGCGCAGTGAGATGACAGG
>CALRXG020000466.1:0-6308 GCA_943372075.1 Bordetella parapertussis
ATGTCGAGGTTCAGCGTGTCGCCTTCCTTGCCCCAGGTAGAGCGGGTCAGGTACTCGGTGCCGTCGGTCATGACGACCTTAATCGTATGATAATTCGGATGAATATCGGCTTTCATGACAGTTCCTTCGGCGCGCCGGCGCCCATCTCAAGACATTCAGGTACGGGATTTGGGCGGCTCTATAACGCATGGAGCCCCCCAAAACAAGCCAAGAAAGGCCTCAAGCAAGGGCGCCAAGCCCATCACCGGATTGGGACTTTACCGGATTTGCCAGCCGGGGGTCGGCGGGCCTATGTGGGGGGCGGTAGAACCGGTCTAAGAATAATGAGTGTAGCCGAACAGCTTGAGACCCCTCGCGGCGCCCCCGAGCCTCCGCGCGACGCGCTGCTCGATGAGGAAGCCTTCATCGAGAGCCAGATCACGGAGCCGGCGAAGAGCCGTGCCCGCTTGCGGCCGCTGCTTGCGCTCGCCCCCTATGTGGCGCGCTACAAGGGGCGGGCGATTCTCGCGCTGATCTCGCTGACGATTGCGGCGATCACCACGCTGCTCGTGCCGGTTGCGGTGCGGCGGATGATCGACATGGGCTTCACGCCCGAAGGCATCGCGATGATCAACAGCTATTTCAGCGTGATGATCGCGGTCGTGGCCGTGCTCGCCTGTGCCAGCGCCTCGCGCTACTACCTCGTGATGACGATCGGCGAGCGGATCGTTGCCGATCTCCGGCGCGACGTGTTCGCGCATCTGATCTCGCTGTCGCCCTCGTTCTTCGATTCGGCGCGGTCGGGCGAACTGGTGTCGCGGCTCACCGCAGACACCACCCAGATCAAGTCGGCGGTCGGCGCCTCGGTGTCGATCGCGCTCCGCAATGTGATGCTGTTCTTCGGCGCCGCCGCGATGATGGTGATTACGAGCCCGCGGCTTTCGGGTTTCGTGCTGCTTGCGATTCCGATCATCGTGATCCCGCTGGTCGCGTTCGGCCGCTGGGTGCGGCGATTGTCGCGCACCGCCCAGGATACGCTGGCCGATGCCAGCGCCTACGCGTCCGAGCTGGTCAACGCGATCCGCACCGTGCAGGCCTATACCGGCGAGCGACTCGCCAGGACACGCTTCGCCGGCGAGGTGGAGCAGGCCTATCAAGCCGCGCGCAGCTCGACCAAGGCGCGCGCGGTGCTGACGCTGATCGTGATCTTCATCGTGTTCGCCAGCGTCGTCGTGATCCTGTGGGTCGGCTCGCACGACGTGCTGACGGGAGCGATCAGTCCGGGCCGGCTTGGCCAGTTCGTTCTCTATACCGCGTTCGCGGCGAGCGGCCTCGGCCAGCTCAGCGAGGTCTGGGGCGAGGTGTCGGCGGCATCGGGCGCCGCCGAGCGGCTGTTCGAGATCCTGCGCGTCAAGCCGCAGATCGCGGCGCCCGCATCGCCGCGTGCGCTGCCGCAGGCGGCACGCGGCGATGTCGGTTTCGACAATGTCAGCTTCGCCTATCCAACCCGGCCCAATGCGTTCGCGGTCGATGGCGTGTCGCTGAAGGTCGGCTCCGGTGAGAAGGTTGCGATCGTCGGTCCGTCCGGCGCCGGCAAGAGCACGCTGTTCCATCTGCTGCTGCGCTTCTACGATCCGAAATCGGGCACCATCTCGCTCGACGGCGTGCCGATCCGGCAGGCCGATCCGGCCGACGTGCGGGTGCGGATCGCACTGGTGCCGCAGGATTCCGTGGTGTTCGCCGCCTCGGCCCGCGAGAACATCCGGTTCGGCCGGCCCGATGCCACCGATGCCGAAGTGGAGCGCGCCGCCGATCTGGCGCATGCCACCGAATTCCTGCGCCGGCTGCCCGGCGGCTTCGATGCCCAGCTCGGCGAGCGCGGCGTGACGCTGTCCGGCGGCCAGCGCCAGCGCATCGCGATCGCGCGCGCGATCCTGCGCGATGCGCCGCTGCTGCTGCTCGACGAGGCGACCTCGGCGCTCGACGCCGAGAGCGAGACGCTGGTGCAGACCGCGCTTGAGGAATTGATGCGCCACCGCACCACGCTGGTGATCGCGCACCGGCTCGCGACCGTGCTGTCCTGCGACCGCATCCTGGTGATGGACCAGGGCCGGATCGTCGAGCAGGGGACGCATGCCGAGCTGGTGGCGGCCAATGGTCTCTACGCGCGGCTGGCGCGACTGCAGTTCGAAGGGATTTGAGCGGACTGGGGAGAGCTGTGCGCGCCGCCTATGCGATTCCTATGCGATCGCGCACGCGCTCCCCTCGAAAACCTATTCCCGCGCAAGGATAGTCGTGCCGCGCCTGACCTCCCTCGACAGCCGAAGGGGAACCGGTGCGCGGGGTGTTCGACTGATGCACGAGGACGCGACCGAACCGGAGCGCAAGCTGCTTCGTGGCTGGCAGCTTGCCGTGCTGCGATTCGCAGTGACGCTCAACGACGACGATCGGATGCACGCGCTCGGCGCGGCCGGCGAGGTCGACCGGCTGGGCGGTGCGGCCGGCGACGGATTCCACTTCTTTCGCCGGACGACCGCGGACCTGTGCGCGGCGATCTCCGGTCAGGGTGCGGACCAGGATGCCATCGTCAGGCGATTCCTGGCACAGATCGACAATGTCAGGCTCAAGCGCGCGGTCGAAGCGGCGATCGCCAACGACCGCATGCCGCCGAAACTCGTGGCGAACCGCCTCAAGCGCGGCACCGATCTCTGGCGGGGCCTGCCGTCGCGGCGTGCAACCGGAACGTAGGAAGGGCTCCCTGCAATCGCCATCACGGCGCGGCGGATATTCCGCCAGAGCATGTCGCCACAACCCTGACCGGGTTGCCGCGATGAGTGCGATGCGCTTCTCTGTGCCCGAAAAGAGACCGGTCGGTTTCGGAATGCGGGGAGTGGCGAGATGGGTGGTTTGGTGATCAGCGGCGGCCGGGTGGTGGATCCGGCCAGCGGGATGGACGCGATCGGCGACGTGGCGGTGGTCGACGGCAAGATCGCCGCCGTCGGCACCGGCCTCGGCGGCGCCGAGCGGCAGATAGATGCCACCGGCCTCGTGGTGGCGCCCGGCTTCATCGACCTGCACGCGCATGGCCAGACCATTCCGGCCGATCGCATGCAAGCGTTCGACGGGGTGACGACATCGCTCGACCTCGAGGCCGGCGTGTTGCCGGTGGCATCCTGGTACAAGCGCCAGGCCGAGAAGGGGCGGGTGCTGAACTATGGCGCGGCGGCCAACTGGGCGTTTGCGCGGATCGGCGCGATGACCGGCTCGAATGCGGAGAGTTCGCTGGAATCGTTCGGCGCAGCGATGCGCGATCGCCGCTGGATCGAGAACGTCGCGACCGAGGGTGAGGTCGGCGGCATCCTCGCGCGCCTTGCCAATGGACTGAATGAGGGTGGCATCGGCATCGGTATTCTCAACGCCTATGCGCCGGGCGCCGGCGTGCAGGAACTGACCGCGGTGTGCCAGCTCGCCGCCGATCACGCGGTGCCGACCTTCACCCATGTCGCCTACATGTCCCGCATCGATCCCGAGAGCGCCGCCGAGGCCTATATCCGCCTGATCGGCTATGCCGGCGCCACCGGCGCGCACATGCACATCTGCCATTTCAACTCGTCGAGCAAGACAGACATCGAGCGCTGTGTAGCGCTGATCGCGAAAGCGCAGGCGCAAGGCCTGCCGATCACGGTGGAGGCCTATCCCTACGGCACCGGCTCGACCGTGCTGGCGGCGACCTTCTTCAGCGATCCCAAATTCGAGGAGCGTAACGGCCTCGGCTATGATTCGGTGCAGCGCGTGACCGACGGTCATCGCTTTGGCAGCCGCGAGGAGCTGCTGGCGGCGCAGGCCGCGGAACCCTCGACGCTGGTGCTGTGGCATGTACTCGATATCGAGAACAATCAGCACCATCGCGATCTGCTGGACATGGCGGTGCTGTATCCGGGCGGCGCGATCGCGTCCGACGCGATGCCGTGGACGCTGTCGGACGGCCGCCCTTACACGGGCGACGCCTGGCCGCTGCCTGACGATGCCACCTCGCATCCGCGTTCGGCCGGATGCTTCACCCGCTTCATCCGCGAATGGGTGCGCGAGCGCAGGAAAGTGTCGCTGCTCGAGGGCATCCGCAAATGCGCGCTGATCCCGGCCGAGATTCTGTCCGCGAGCACCCCGGCGATGCGCGCCAAGGGCAGATTGCAGGTCGGCGCGGACGCTGACGTCGTGGTGTTCGACTTCGAGACGCTCAGCGATTGCGCGACCTTCTCGGCGATGAACCGTCCGGCGGAGGGCGTGCGGCACCTCGTGGTCAGCGGCCAGACGCTGATCAATGATGGCGTCCTCGACATCGCGGCGCGGCCGGGCCGGCCGGTGCGCCGGCCCGTCGCTGGAGGCTGATGTGCCGGTCCCGATCCTGCTGGTCGCGGGTTTTCTCGGGGCGGGAAAGACCACGGTCGTCAACCATCTGCTGGCGCATGCGCAAGGCAAGCGCGTCGCCGCCGTGGTCAATGATTTCGGCGCGATCAATATCGACGCGGAACTGATCGCCGGTGCCAGCGACGGCGTGGTCAGCCTGAGCAATGGCTGCATCTGCTGCACGCTGGAGGGCGATCTGCTGCGCACGCTCGCGACGCTGTTGCGGCGTGATCCGCGTCCCGAATTCATCGTGATCGAGACCAGCGGGATCGCCGATCCCGCCGACATCGTGCGCAACCTGATGGATCCCGTGATCTGGAAGGAGGCGCCGCTGGAGACGGTGCTGTGCGTGGTCGACGCGGCGCAGCCGGTGACCGCGCTGGATGATGCGTTGCTGCGGTCGCAATTGCGCGCGGCGGATATCGTCGCGCTCAGCAAGATTGATCTCGCCGACGCAGCCGCGTGCGCCACGATCCGCGATGCCGTCCGCGCCGTGCGTCCGGCGGCTGTCGTGGTCGATGCCTTGCACGGCGAGGTGCCGGCGGCGTTGCTGTTCCCGGCGGATCTCGATCAAGTGCCGGCACCGCGAGAGATCGCGCCGAGACGGCCGACAGCGGGCCGGTTCGAGACGCTGAGCTGGAGCTCGGAACGCCGGGTGGTCTTGCCGCGATTGCAGCAGGCAATCGGTCGATTGGCGCCGAAGCTCGCACGGGCCAAGGGATTGTTCGAAACGGTCGAGCAGCCCGGCCGGCTGATGGTATTTCAGCTCGCCGGTGGACGCGCGACATTGGCCGCGGGCGAAGCGCCGGCACCTGGTGTGCCGCGCTCGCGCATCGTGTTCATTGCCGAGATGGGCGCGCTGTCGCGCAGCGAGGTCGATGCGCTCATGGAGGGTTGCGTCGAAGCGCCATGAGATGGGCCACCGATCCGTTGTGACGTTGCAGCCACGCTTGTCACGCAATGCACGGGTGCGACGATCACATCGAATTGACAGCCCAACCGGCACCTCCTATCGTTTCGGTCGACGGTTCCCTTCGGGGATCAAAAGGGAATGCGGTGCGAGGGTAATCTCAACGCCGCAGCTGTCCCCGCAACTGTAAACGGCGAGCCTTTCGTCAATTTGCCACTGGGCTGTCAGGTCCGGGAAGGCGGCGACAGGCGATGACCCGTGAGCCAGGAGACCTGCCGTCAGTCGTGGTCACACGCGAGCACATCGGGCGGGGGCGTCCTGGTGGGATCGGAGCACTGCCTTCTGGGCAATGCGCCAGTCCGCGTTCGCGGTGACGTGCCACGTTACCGCGAGTCGTTTCATGTCTCCCTCTTCTCCCGCTGCGCGCAAATGGCGCCTCGGTCTCGTCTGCTCTCTCTCGTCGTTGTTGTTGCCGGCCGAAGCCGGAGCGCAAACACCACCACCCACCAGGCTCGATCCGATCGAGGTTGCGCCATCGGCCTCCGCAAAGCCCAAGCCAACGGAGCGAAGCAGCAATTCCGCCCGCGCGTCGCGGTCCCGCGCCAGACCTGCAACGGCAGCGGCAAATGCTGGCGCGCTGCGCGCCGCAGTCTCATCCACGTCGGGCTCGCCATCGCCGACGCTGAATGCCACCAAGCCGGGAGCCACCGGCAGCCGGCTCGGTCTGACGCCGCTGCAGACGCCGGCCAGCGTCGAGATCATCACCGCGCAGACCATCCAGGAACGCGGCCAGCACAATGTGCTCGATGCGGTCACCCAGAATGCGGCCGGGTTCATAGCGACCCCGGCGCCCGGCAATGGCGGCCTGTCGTTCAGCACCCGCGGCTTTGCCGGCAGCAACTCGGTGATGACGCTCTACGACGGCTCGCGCTTCTATATCGGCTCGGGCACCCTGACGTTCCCCTACGACACCTGGTCGGCGCAACGCATCGAAGTGCTGCGCGGCCCGGCC
>CALRXG020000467.1:0-6254 GCA_943372075.1 Bordetella parapertussis
TGCGCATGAGGAGGGCGTGCCGGAGCGCAAGCCGCAGAAGGCGCGTTCTGGCAGCGCGGCGGCCAAGGTCGACAAGGATGCCGACACGCTGGCGCTGGAGAAGCGCGTCAGCGATGCGCTCGGCCTTGCCGTCGCCGTCAACCACCGCGATCCCGGCGGCACGGTGCAGATCAGCTACCGCAACCTCGAGCAGCTCGACGAGGTGGTGCGGCGGCTGGAGGGCGGCTAGCCCGCGTAGGGCTCTTTCCGTCATTGCGAGCGAAGCGAAGCAATCCATGGTGCGGCATATGCTGTGCGATGGATTGCTTCGTCGCCTTCGCTCCTCGCAATGACGGTTGTCTCGAGGCCTCTGGCTATCCCCGCCGCTTCGCGTTCGCCGCGATCGAGAGCAGTGCGCGCTGCCCGATCACGGCGGCGAGCGAGGCCTGCTTGCGCATGTCGAGCGCCGCGGTCGCGAGCTGATCGATGATGGTCACCAGCCGCTGCGGCGTGAAATTGCGCAGCGCGATCTCGACCATCGGCTTGCGCGAAAAATGCAGCCGCGGGAATCCGCCTTCGAGCACCGCGGATGCCGGCGTGCCGTCGGCGATCGCCAGCGCCGATTTGTGCAGCCACGCCGCCTGGCGCTGCGCCGCCGAGATGATCACGCCGGGATAGGTGCCGGCGACCATCGCTTTCGTGAACTCGCTCTCGACCAGCGCGGCGTTGCCGGCGAAGGCGCCGTCGACGATCGGATCGAGCTTCAGCTCGGAGGCGTCGGACACCACGGTCATCACGTCCTCGAGCGTGATCTCGCCCTTGCCATGCGCAAACAGCGCGAGCTTGCGCAGCTCGTTGCGCGAGGCCATGCGGTCGCCGCCGAGCAGCGACATCAGCACCGCGCGCGCGTCGCCCGCCAGCCGCAGATTGGAGATCCGCAGCTCGTCCTCGATCAGCTTGGTCAGGTCGCGTTCGGTGTCGGGATAGCAGCCGATCGCGACCGCGTTCTTGGCGCGCTCGCAGATCTTGCGCAGCGGCGATTCCGGGCGGAGCTCGCCGGCCTCGATCACGATGCGGCAATCTTTCAGCGCCGGCGTCTCGGTCAGCGTCTCCACGCCGCTCGAGAAATTGCGCGAGCCGGCGCGGACGCGGATGGCGCGGCGGCCGCCGAACAGCGGCACCGTCATGGCTTCGTCGACCAGCCGCGACGGTTCGGCGGCGAGCTCGTCGCCATCGAGCCGCACCAGCGAGAATGGATCATTGGGATCGTCGACGGCCGAGGCCATCAGTGCGTCGGCGCGCTCGCGCACCAGGCCGAGGTCCGGACCGTAAAGCAGGATGATCGGGCGTCCGGCGTCCGGGCGGGCGAGGAAGCTGTCGATCTCTTTTCCGCGTAGCGCGACCAAATGCGGTGATCAGGTTCCGGAGGAGAAAAACGAGGCGAGCCGGGTCTGGATATTGTCGGCGATCTCCTGCGCGGCGCGGTCCTCGGCATCGCGGAAGGCGCGGGCGCGAGCGTAGCGCTGGTAGGAGCCCGGCATGTCATAGGACACGCGCGAGAAGGTGGTGCCGGTCATGACCGACTTGTTGGACGCGATCTCGATCAGGTTGAAGCTGGCGTCGATGCCGTAATTCTCGCTGGTCGGCAGCGCGGTGGTCGGGTCGATCATCAGCGAGGAGCGGCTGGAGGTGAAACGCAGCACCAGCCGGTGCGTCGGCGGCATGCCGGTGGCGGTGCCGTAGAGCTTGAAGGCGAGGGCGTTGCGCACCTCGACGCCGACCCGGGCCTCTCGCGAGGCGTTCGGCTTGTCGACCGGTGGAACCTCGACGCCCATCAGCTTTTCGCGCAGGCCGGGCGAACCGTCGAAGGTGCGCTCGGCATACATCGGCTGGAAGCATCCAGCCGTCAGCGCGGCCAAGGCGGCCACGGCGATGAGCCGGGCGGCGATCCTGATCCTAGCCGACAACATTGACGATCCTCATGGGCACCACGATCACCTTGCGGACGGGTTTGCCGTCCAAGGCGGCTTTTACCGCATCGAGCGCCAAAACGGCAGTCTCTATCTCCGCATTTTGGGCGGTGCGTGGCACGGTAACATCACCTCGTTTTTTACCGTTGACCTGGACCACCAGGGTCACGCTGTCCTCAACCAGCAAATCGCGCTCGATTTGCGGCCAATCGGCCTCGGAAACCAGCCCGGTCTGGCCCAGAACCACCCAGCACTCCTCGGCCAGATGCGGCATCATCGGCGAGAACAGCTGGACCAGGATGGTCGCGGCTTCCTTGATCGACCAGGCGAGGTCCGGCGCCGGCTTGTCGCCTTTGGCCAGCACATCGGCCAGCGCATTGGCGAACTCGCGGATATGGGCGAGGCAGACGTTGAAGTGCAGCCGCTCGATCCCGGACGACACCTTGTCGAGCGCGCCATGGGCCGCCTTGCGCAGCGCCTGCGCCTCCGGTCCGAACGTTGCCGGCCGGGCCGCCGGCGCCGCCTTGGCGATCTCCTCGGATTCGTTCACCAGCCGCCACAGCCGCTGCACGAAGCGCGAGGCGCCCTGCACGCGCTCGTCGCTCCAGATCACGTCGCGGTCCGGCGGCGAGTCCGACAGCATGAACCAGCGCGCCACGTCGGCGCCGTAGCTCGCGATGATGTCGTCGGGGTCGACGGTGTTCTTCTTCGACTTCGACATCTTCTCGATCGGTCCGATCGCGATGTCCTCGCCGGTGGCCAGCAGCACCGCGCGGCGGCCATTCCCGCCGACCTCGATCTTCACCTCGGCCGGGGTCACCCAGGCGCCGTCGGCCTTCTGATAGGTCTCGTGCACCACCATGCCCTGGGTGAACATGCCGGCGAACGGCTCCGTCATGTCGATGTGGCCGGTCGCCTTCATCGCGCGGGTGAAGAAGCGGCTGTAGAGCAGATGCAGGATCGCGTGCTCGACGCCGCCGATGTACTGGTCGACCGGCATCATCCGGTTGGCGATCGCCGGCGTGGTCGGCGCCGTCTCGTTCCACGGATCGGTGAAGCGGGCGAAGTACCACGACGAGTCCACGAAGGTGTCCATCGTATCGGTCTCGCGCACCGCCTTGCCGCCGCACTTCGGACAGCTGACGTGCTTCCAGGTCGGGTGATGGTCGAGCGCGTTGCCCGGCTTGTCGAACGAGACATCCTCCGGCAGCGTCACCGGCAACTGATCGTCGGGCACCGGCACCACGTCGCACTTCGGACAATGGATCACCGGGATCGGGCAGCCCCAATAGCGCTGCCGCGAAATGCCCCAGTCGCGCAGACGGAAATTGACCTGGCGCTCGCCGACCGGCGCATTGCCGCGCAGCTCTGCCTCGAGCCGCTTGGCGACCTCTTCCTTCGCGGCATCGATGGTCATGCCGTCGAGGAAGCGCGAATTGATCATCCGGCCGTCGCCGTCATAGGCGACATCGGTGACGACGAACGTCTTCGGGTCCTGGCCCTCGGGGCAGACCACCGGCACGTTGCCGAGATTGTACTTGTTGACGAAGTCGAGGTCGCGCTGGTCGTGCGCCGGACAGCCGAAGATCGCGCCGGTGCCGTATTCCATCAGCACGAAGTTCGCGACATAGACCGGCAGCTTCCAGCTCGGGTCGAACGGATGCACGGCCTTGATGCCGGTGTCGAAGCCCTGCTTCTCGGCGGTGTCGATGATCGACTGCGCGGTGCCGATCTTCTTGATGTCGGCGATGAACGCGGCGAGCTCAGGGTTCTTCGCGGCAGCCGCCTGCGCCAGCGGATGATCCGCCGAGATCGCCATGAACTTGGCGCCGAACAGCGTGTCCGGCCGCGTCGTGAAGATCTTCAGCTCGGTCTCGCCGGCCGGCGTGGTTGCCGCATCCAGCGCGAAGCGGATCAACAGGCCCTCGGAGCGGCCGATCCAGTTGCGCTGCATCAGCCGCACCTTGTCGGGCCAGCGGTCGAGACCATCAAGCGCCTCCAGCAGCTCCTGCGAGTACTTGGTGATCTTGAAGACCCACTGGCTCATCTCGCGCTGCTCGACGACGGCGCCCGAGCGCCAGCCGCGGCCGTCGATCACCTGCTCGTTGGCGAGCACGGTCATGTCGACCGGGTCCCAGTTCAGCTTGCGCTTCTCGCGCTCGGCGAGCCCGGCGGCGAGCATGTCCAAAAACATCTTCTGCTGATGCTTGTAGTAGCTGGGGTCGCAGGTCGCGAACTCGCGGCTCCAGTCCAGCGACAGCCCGATCGACTTGAGCTGCTTCTTCATCGCGGCGATGTTGTCGTAGGTCCAGGCCTTCGGCGCCACCTTGCGCTCGATCGCGGCGTTCTCCGCCGGCAGGCCGAACGCGTCCCAGCCCATCGGGTGCAGCACGTTGAAACCCTTGGCGCGCATGAAGCGGGCCAGCACGTCGCCGAGCGTGTAATTGCGGACATGCCCGATATGGATGCGCCCGGACGGGTACGGGAACATCTCGAGCACGTAGTATTTCGGCCGTTGATCGTCGTTCTTGGAGGCGAAGATCGCCTTTTCGTCCCAGATGGCTTGCCAACGGGGTTCGGATTCACGGGCGTTGTAGCGTTCGGCGGTCATGAAATCGCAGGGTTTTCGGTGATTTTCGGGTCCCATCCAGGGACGGCGGACTAGGCCACAAAAACGCCCATGGGGTCAACGGCTTGGGGGCTGCCAAATACTCATGCCTCGCCGCTGTTGGGGGCAGCGGCGGCTGGGTCGGGCACCCTGTCAGGAACCCGCTCGCTGTCGTCGCACGGTCGAACCGGGCGACGGCAGCTTGATTTGAGACGCGATTTCGCATTTCCGCGATATGACGCGTAGGAAACGCTCGCGCCTGTCAGCTCGCCAGCGCCATACCGGCTTCGTCCAGCGTCTGCAGGAAGCCGTGCTCGATCACGGCATTCCTGCCGCGGCGCTTGGCGGCATAAAGGGCGGCGTCGGCGGCTTCGATCAGGTCGCCGGGGCGCTGGGTGTCGTTCGGCTTTGTCGTCGCGACGCCGACGCTGACGGTGACGACGCAATGGCTCGAGGGTGCGTGCGGCACGGCGAGGCCGAGCACCGCGGTGCGCACGGTTTCGCCGATCGCGATCGCGTGCGCGGCGTCGGTGTTCGGCAGCAGCAGGCAGAACTCCTCGCCGCCATAGCGGCCGGCGAAGCCCATTGTGTCGGCGGCGATCCCGGCCAGCGTTGCGCCGATCCGCGTCAGGCAGACGTCGCCCTCGGGATGGCCGTAGGTGTCGTTGTAGAGCTTGAAGTGATCGACATCGATCATCATCAGCGACAGCTCGCACTCATATTGCTGCGCCCGCAGCCACTCGAAGTCGAGCCGGCTCTGGAAGCCGCGCCGGTTGGCAAGGCCGGACAGCGCGTCGATCGAGGCCATCACGGTGAGGCGGTCATTGGACTCGACCAGCTCGCGCTCGCGCTGGCTGAGCTGCGCCGCCATCGCGTTGAAGGCGCGCGCCAGCGGCACGAATTCCGCCGGCAGCTTGTGCTTGGCGACGCGCGCCGACCAGTCGCCCTCGCCGAACCGCCGGGCCATGCCGGTCATCAGCTCGATCGGGTGGATGACGAGCCGCTCCGCGCCGACCAGGGCACCGAGCAGAACGAACAGGCAGACGAAGCCGAGCTGCAGATAGGCGGTGCGGATCTCGCGGTTGATCGCCGCCGTCACCTTGGCCTCGTCCATGCTCACGATCAGGCGGGACTGGGTGCCGGCGATGCGCGCGAAGCTCAGCGTGCGCTGTCCGCCATCGACGCCGGTGAACGACACCGAGCCGGACGGCTCGTCGTAGCTCAGGGCCTTCTCGGCAATCGCCGCCATCAGCGGAATGGTGTCGAGCGAACGGCCGATCAGGCTTGCCTGATCCGTTGGGGCGGCGATCACGACGCCGGTGCTGTCGACGAGAACGGCCGACATGCCGGGCTGGCCGCCGAGATTGGCCATGATCTGCGACAGCCAGTCGATGTTGATGCCGGCGACCACGACCGAATCCAGCTCCGGATTGATCGCTGCCACCGGATAGGCGGCCATCATCATCGGGCGGCCATTGGTCTTGCCGCGCAGGTAGTCGCTGAACACGAAGCCGCGGTTGTCCTGCGCCTTCTTGAAGTATTCGCGGTCGCCGAGATCCATCCCGACCTGCATGTTGAGCGTGGAGCACTGCACCAGCCCGTCCCTGGAGACGAACATGATGCTGCGGATCCAGGGCAGCACGGTCGGCAGGCTGGCGCGCAACACCTCGCAGCTCTGCGCAATGCCGCCGGAGGCG
>CALRXG020000468.1:0-6251 GCA_943372075.1 Bordetella parapertussis
AGTGGCTCAGCGATCGCCTCAAGGATGCGCCGGAAGCCAAGAACCAGATCGCGTTCGCCGACGTCATCGTGCTGAACAAGACCGACCTGGTCTCCAAGCCCGAGCTCGCCGAGGTCGAGGCCCGCATCCGCGGCATCAATCCCTACGCCAAGCTGCACCGCACCGAGCGCTGCCAGGTCGGGATCGCAGACGTGCTCGAGCGCGGCGCGTTCGACCTCGACCGCATCCTGGAGATCGAGCCCGATTTCCTCGAGGCCGGCGACGATCACGACCATGAGCACGACCATCACCATCACGACCACGGTCACCACCATGACCATGATCACCACCATCACGGCCACGGCTTGAAGCACTATCACGACGAGGACATGCAATCGCTGTCGCTGCGTTCGGAGAAGCCGCTCGACCCGACCAAGTTCATGCCGTGGTTGCAGAACCTCGTGGCCACCGAAGGCCAGAAGATCCTGCGCTCGAAGGGCATCCTCGCCTTTACCGGCGACGACGACCGCTACGTGTTCCAGGGCGTCCACATGATGCTGGAGGGCGACCACCAGCGGAAGTGGAAGGACGGCGAGAAGCGCGAGAGCCGCGTCGTGTTCATCGGCCGCGAGCTGCCTGAGCAGGCGATCCGCGACGGCTTCGAGCAGTGCATCACCACGTGATGAAAGAGTTCGATCCGGGCGAGGCCCCGTCTTCCATCGTTTCCATCACCGACCGCGTCAAGCCGCTGCCGCTCGGCGCGGCGGTTGGCTCCGTGCATTTCCTCGGCGACCGGGCATTCTTCGTCGGTGCCGAGGAGAGCGTTGCGGTCGCGAGCGCCGACGGCGAGATCACGCGCACCGAGACGCATTTCGGCGCCATCCTGTGCGCGGCCTCGGACGGCAAGCGGCTGGTCACCGGCGGTGACGACGGCAAGCTGATCGCGATCGACGCCAAAGGCGAGACTGCTGTGATCGCGACCGACGCCAAGCGGCGCTGGATCGACAACGTCGCGCTGCACAGCGACGGCACCGTGGCGTGGTCGGCGGGCAAGACCGCCTTCGTGCGCAATCCGAAGGGCGAAGAGAAAACCTTCGAGGTGCCGTCGACCGTCGGCGGGCTGGCGTTCGCGCCGAAGGGACTGCGGCTCGCGATCGCGCATTACAACGGCGTGACCCTGTGGTTTCCCAACATGGCGGCCAATCCGGAATTCCTGGAATGGGCCGGCTCGCATCTCGCCGTGATGTTCAGTCCGGACAACAAATTCCTGGTCACGGCGATGCACGAGGCCGCGATGCATGGCTGGCGGCTTGCCGACAACAGGCATATGCGGATGAGCGGCTATCCCGGCCGGGTGCGCTCGATGTCCTGGAGCGTCGGCGGCAAGGGACTCGCGACCTCCGGCGCCGATACCGTGATCGTCTGGCCGTTCACCAGCAAGGACGGGCCGATGGGCAAGGAGCCGGCGATGCTGGCGCCGATGCCGGCGCGGGTCGCCGTGGTCGCCTGCCATCCGAAGAACGACATCATGGCGGTCGGCTATGCCGATGGCACCGTGCTGATGGTGCGGCTCGAGGACGGCGCCGAAATCCTGGTGCGGCGGAATACCGGCGCGCCGGTGTCCGCATTGGGATGGAATGCCAAGGGCACGCTGCTCGCCTTCGGCACGGAAGATGGTGACGCGGGCATCCTGGAAATGTAAGAGATCGCGGCATCCGAAGCGTTTCGGGACCGAAGCTCCAGCCGGGCAGTGCCATGCGATTTCTTGCGACATTCCAGATCGCCGACTTCCTTGACACGCTGGTGAGCCTGGCCTCGGCCTTCGTGCTCGGCACGCTAATCGGCGCGGAGCGGCAGTATCGCCAGCGCACCGCCGGCCTGCGCACCAACGTGCTGGTCGCGGTTGGCGCGGCCGCCTTCGTCGACCTGGCGATGCGGCTGGATGGCCCCGACGGCGCGGTGCGGGTGATCGCCTATGTGGTGTCGGGGATCGGCTTCCTCGGCGCCGGCGTCATCATGAAGCAGGGCATGGACGTGCGCGGCCTCAACACCGCGGCGACGCTATGGTCTTCGGCCGCGGTCGGCTCTTGCGCCGGCGCCGACATGGTGGCGCAGGCGGCGGCGCTGACCGTGTTCGTGATCGCCGGCAACACGCTGCTGCGTCCGCTGGTCAACGCCATCAACCGCATCCCGCTCGACGAGAAGGCCTCGGAGGCGACCTATTACGTCAAGCTCGCGGTCACCCTCGAGGCGCTGCCCGACATGCGCGACCGCCTGGTGGAGAAGCTCGAGGCCGCGAACTATCCGGTCGCCGACGTTGCCGTCGTCGAGATCGGCGATGATCTGCCGGAGATCGTGGCGACGCTGGTCTCGACTGCGATCGACCCACACGAGCTGGATGCGGTCGTGACCGACCTCGAGCGGCAGCCCGGCGTGCGCCACGCCACCTGGGAAAGCAATACCGCCGACTGAGTTCCCGCCGCCTCCGGCCTCGGAACGATGCGGAGGCAGGATCGTTGACATCGCGAACAAGTCGCGGGTGAACGAGATGGCCAGTCTGCGGAATGACATGCTGATCGCCGCCACGCTGGTGGTGGCAGGCGTCGCGGTATCGGCGTTCGCGCTGCACGCCATCAATGCGGCGCCGCCGCAGCAGATGGCGCAGGCGACCCATCCGCTGCAGCCTTCGCCGGATTCGCAGCAGACCGCGCCGCCCGCCGAGTCGAAGCCCGGCGGCGAGCGGCCGACCACGCCGGCGCCGGAGCCGGCCCGTCCCGACGCCGAAGCGCAGAAGGCCGGCGCCAAGCCGGTGTTGCCGCCCGCGCCTGCGGAAAAGACCGCGCCGCCGATCGAGAAGAAATAGGCGCGCCGCGGCCTCGCATTGTGACGCGCATTTGACGATCGCTGCCGATTATACGGTCTCGCCTCGGCGCTCCGGGCGCTCCATACTCTGCCGTCTTGCCAACGACAGATGGGGCTTCCATGAAGATCGAAGACGTCCGGCGCAACGCCTATTCGATGCCGCTCACCAACCCGTCATTCCCGCCGGGGCCCTATCGGTTCTACGACCGCGAATATTTCATCATCACCTACAAGACCGACCCGGAGGCGCTCGCCGCCGTGGTGCCGGAGCCGCTCGAGGTCGCCGAGCCGGTGGTGAAGTACGAATTCATCCGCATGCCCGACTCGACCGGCTTCGGCGACTACACCGAGACCGGGCAGGTGATCCCGGTGCGCTTCAAAGGTGAGCTCGGCGCCTATACCCACGCGATGTATCTCGACGACGAAGGCCCGATCGCCGGCGGTCGCGAGCTATGGGGCTTTCCCAAGAAGCTGGCCAAGCCCAAGATCGCGGTCGAGAGCGACGTCCTGGTCGGCTCGCTGCATTACGGTTCGGTGCTCTGCGCCTCTGCCACGATGGGCTACAAGCACCGCAAGGTCGACCACGACACCGTGTTGAAATCGATGAAGGCGCCGAACTTCATCCTGAAGATCATCCCGCATGTCGACGGCAGCCCGCGGATTTGCGAGCTGGTGCGGTTTCACCTCGAGGACATCACGTTGAAGGAGGCCTGGACCGGCCCCGCCGCGCTCGGCCTGTTTCCGCACGCGCTGTGCGACGTGGCCCGGCTGCCGGTGCGCGAGGTGATCTCGGCCTTGCACTACAAGGCCGACCTGACCCTCGGCCTCGGCTCAGTGGCGTTCGACTACATGGCGAAGTAGTTGCCGTCATTCCGGGGCGCGCGAAGCGCGAGCCCGGAATCCATCAGGACGCAAACTCTGTTGTGGAATGGATTCCGGGCCTGGCCCTTCGGGCCATCCCGGAATGACGTGAGTGGAGATCGCGTCGGGTCATCGCACCAGCACGTTCTTGAACTGCCAGGGATCGCTGGTGTCGATGTCTTCCGGGAACAGTCCGGGACGATCCGTCAGCGGGGTCCAGTCGGTGTAGAACCCCTTCACCGGGCCGAGATACGGCATCTGGATTTCCAGCAGCCGGTCGAAATCCATCTCGTCGGCCTCGACGATGCCCCGGTTCGGGTTTTCCAACGCCCACACCATGCCGCCGAGCACCGCTGAGGTCACCTGCAGGCCGGTGGCGTTCTGGTAGGGCGCGAGCTTGCGGGTCTCCTCGATCGAGAGCTGCGAGCCGAACCAGTAGGCGTTGTTGTCATGGCCGAACAGCAGCACGCCGAGTTCGTCGATGCCGTCGACGATTTCGTTCTCGTCGAGGATGTGGTGCTTCTCCTGCATCTTGGCGGCGCGGCCGAACATCTCGTGCAGCGACAGCACGGCGTCGTCGCACGGATGATAGGCATAGTGGCACGTCGGCCGGTAGATCGCGGTGCCCGATCCGTCACGCACCGTGAAGTAATCGGAGATCGAGATCGACTCGTTGTGGGTGACGAGGAAGCCATATTGCGGGCCGCGGGTCGGGCACCAGGTCCGCACCCGCGTGTTGGCGCCGGGCTGCATCAGATAGATCGCGGCGCCGCAGCCGGCTTCGTGGGTATGGGCATTCTCGGGCAGCCATTTCTCGTGGGTGCCCCAGCCGAGCTCGGACGGCTGCACGCCTTCCGACAGGAAACCTTCCACCGACCAGGTGTTGACGAAGACATCCGGCTCTTTCGACAATTTCGAACGCTGGGTGTCGCGCTCGGCGATGTGGATGCCCTTGACGCCGGCCTGCCGCATCAGGTCCGCCCATTCCGCTTTGGTCTTCGGCTTGGGGGCATTGAGCTTCAGATCGGCGGCGACATTGAGCAGCGCCTGCTTGACGAAGAACGAGACCATGCCGGGATTGGCGCCGCAGCAGGAGACGGCCGTCGTCGAGCCCGCGGCGCGCGCCTTCTTGGCGGCCAGCGTCACTTCGCGCAGCGCGTAGTTGGAGCGCGCTTCCGGGCCCTTCGACGCATCGAAATAGAAGCCGAGCCAGGGCTCGTTGACGGTGTCGATATAGAGCGCGCCGACTTCGTTGCAGAGCTCCATGATGTCGGTCGAGCCGGTATCGACCGAGAGATTGACGCAGAAGCCCTGGCCGCCGCCCTCGGTGAGCAGCGGGGTCAGCAACTCGCGATAATTGTCCTTGGTCACCGCCTTCTGGATGAACTTGACGTTGTGCTTCTCGCAATGGGCCCTGCGGCCCTCGTCCTTGGGATCGATCACGGTGATGCGCGACTTGTCGTAATCGAGATGCCGCTCGATCATCGGCAGCGTGCCTTTGCCGATGGAGCCGAAGCCGACCATGACGATGGGGCCGGTGATCTTCGCGTAGATCTGCGAGGAGGAATTCATCATTTTCTCCAGGAGAGCGCCTAGCGGCGGATAGAGTGGATCAGGGGTTACGTCGCTTTGCGGTAACTTCGATTTCGACCTTCATCTCGGGCTTGTAGAGCCCTGCGACGATCAGCAGCGTTGCGGCCGGACGGATGTCGCCGAGAACCTCGCCACAGACCGCGAAATGGGCGTCCGCGTCGTTGACGTCGGTGAGGTAGTAGGTCGCACGGACGATGTCGGCCATCGCGAAGCCGCCTTCCTTGAGGGCTGCCTCGATGGTCTTGAAGCAGTTCCGTGACTGGCTCGTGACATCGGCCGGCATGGTCATCGTGGTGTAGTCGTAGCCGGTGGTTCCGGCGACGAAGGCGAAGTCGCCGTCGATCACGGCGCGGCTGTAGCCGGCGGTCTTCTCGAAAGGCGACCCGGTGGAAATCAGGCGGCGGGGCATGTGGGACCTCGACGGAAAAAGGTGTTTCGCGGGGTTTACGGGCATTCTTGTCGCCCGCGCAACCCCTCCAATTCTGGCCCGGAAGCCTGACGGTTGCGGCTAGCGGGACTGCTGCGTGGCATCCGGCGGCGGCGGCGCCGAGCCGGTCCAGCGCCGGATCAGGATGTCGCGGACGATCATGACCGAGATCAGCAGCAGCATGATCGTGGTGACGAGGCCGCGCCAACGCGGACGCGCGCCATCGATGACGGGAAGGTTCTGTGCCATGGCGCCCGCCTTACGCCGCGTGCGGCACGGCGAGCGGTGCCTTCCGGGAGCGGGTCGCCTTGGTCTTGGGCAGCAGCGGTGCGCCGGTCGGCGCGATCATGCCCCAGGCGCCGTCCAGCGCTTCCTCGACGAGTTCGAGGCCGAGCAGCCGCTCGCGCTCGAAAGCACCGGGCAGCGACAGCTCGCCGGTCTTGGCGGCAGTGAAGCCGAAGCGGGCGTAATAGGGGGCGTCGCCGAGCAGGATCACCGCGCCATGGCCCCGGGCCTTCGCGACGGCCAG
>CALRXG020000469.1:0-6243 GCA_943372075.1 Bordetella parapertussis
ACTGTCGTCGTCCCTGCTGGCGCAGGGATGACGAAGGGTGTGTGGCGCACCCGACAAACTTGCTCGGTGTCATCGCCCGCGCATGCGGGTCAAGCCAAATTCTGGACATCGTAATTGTTGAGTTGGCGCCTCGCGGGATGGGTAGAGCGCAGCGAAACCCATCATTGGCGCCACGGGTAAAATCGATGGGTTTCGCTGCGCTCTACCCATCCTGCGATCCACTTAGATGCCGAAACATTTCTGCGAAGAGCTCTAAAGTGCGACACAACCATTCTCTCCGCTTGACCTTGCCCCTGCGGCCGCCTCCATAAGAGGTGCGGTCAGACGACGCGAGGTGATTCGATGCATGCTGCCGCCCGTTTCCTCAGCCCGTCCGAAGCTGCACGGCAGCTCGGGATCTCGGCGAAAGCGCTGCGCCTGTACGAGGAGCGCGGCTTGATCGTGCCTCACCGGTCGCCGGCGGGATGGCGCGCCTATGGTCCAGCTGAAATGGCGCGCTGCGCCGAGATCGTCGAATTGCGCGCGCTCGGTCTCGGCGTCAGCGAAGTGGCACGGATCCTCGGCGGCGACGCCGCCAGCCTCGGCCGCGTGCTGGCGACGCACGAGGCCGCGCTCGAGGCGCGGATCCGCCAATGCGGCGACAGCATCGCCAGGGTGCGGCGGCTGCGCACCGAGCTCGACGGCGGCAAGATGCCCGCGACGCGCGCCATCATCGGCGCAGTCAGGACGCGGCCGACAATTTCCGTCGCGTTCGATCTGCCCTGGCCGTGGGGCGGCGAGCGCTTCGAACTGCGCGACGTCAAATTGCTCAACCACATTGTCGGCCCGCTCGGTAGCGGCAAGACACGGCTCGCGCAGCGTCTTGCCGAAACGTTGCCCGATGCCGCCTTCGTGGGGCTCGACCGCACCGCCGATGGCGGCGCGGCGGTTCGTGCCCGTCTCGATGCCGATCCGCTCCACAAAGCGAGGGTCGCGGCGAGCCGTGCCGCGCTGCTGGCCGCCGGTGCCATGGACTCGCCGGCATTGACCGCGCTGCTCGCCCCGCTCGAGGCGGACGGCGACACGATCCTGGTGATCGACATGCTCGAACACGGGCTCGATGCAGCCAGCCAGGACGCCGTGATCACGCATCTGCGCCGTCGCGGACCAGAGGCACGGCCGCTGTTCTTTCTGACCCGCTCCAGTGCGATCCTGGATCTCGACGCGGTGGGCGACGACGAGGCGATCATCCTGTGCCCCGCCAATCATAGCCTGCCGATCAGCGTGACGCCCGTGCCCGGCGCCCCCGGCTATGAAGCGGTCGCGACCTGCCTCGCCTCGCCCGAGGTGCGCGCGCGGACCGAAGGCATGATCGCGTGGCGGCCGACCTGATTCTCGCATGAGTTGTATTATATTGATATAACAATATCCGGCACAGATCGGATGCACGGCGAAAAAGTATGCTATAAGCACGGTACATGACCGAGCTTCCGCGTACCCAGGCTTTGCGTTGCTTCATCACGGTTGCCCGTGAGGGCACCGTATCGCGCGCAGCATCGATGCTGAAACTGACCCAGCCCGCGGTCAGCCTGCAACTGAAAGCGCTCGAGGAAAGCACCGGGCTGCAGCTGTTCAATCGCACGCCGGCCGGATTTACGCTGACCGAAGCGGGCGCGGCGCTGCTGCCGCTGGCGCACAGGGCGGTGGCGGCGGCATCCGATTTCAAGGCGACCGCGGACTCGCTGAACGAAGCACAGCGCGGCACGTTGCGCGTCGGCACCATCCTCGACCCCGAATTCACCAGGCTCGGACCGTTCGTGCGCAGCCTTGCGATGTCTTCGCAACGCACCGAGGTGTTCCTGCGCCACGGTGTGAGCGACGACGTGCTGGCGCAGATCGGCAGGGGCGAGCTCGACGTCGGCTACTATGTCGACGCCACGCCGTCGGACCAGCTCGTCCGTCACAGCTTCGGCGAGCGGACCATCGCCGACGGCCGCTACCAATTGGCCCCGCTGCTCAGCTACGACTACCGCGTCATCGCGCCGATCGGCTGGCGGGACCGGGTGATGGGCAAGGGCTGGGCGGAGCTCGCCGAGCTGCCCTGGCTCGCGACCCCACCGCATTCCGGGCATCGGCGGCTGCTTGACGATATCTTCCGCCCGCTCGGCGCATCGCCGAAGCGCGTCGGCTACACCGATCAGGAAGAGGCGATGATCGACTTCGTCGAGTCCGGCCTCTGCCTCAGCCTCGCGCGCGACAACATGCTGGCGCCGCGGATGGCGCGCCCGCATCAGTTCGTCGTCGCCGACAGGGTGAAGCTGACCTGCGATCTCAGTTTCGCCTGCCTCGCCAGCCGGCGCCAGGAGCCGGTGATCGCGCACGCCTTCGCAAGCATCCGCGCGGTGTGGAACATCAAGCCGGCAATCACCGGCGCCGGACCGACGCGGACGCGCAAGGTCGCGAAGAACGTGTAGGCGTCGAGGTCATCGCCACATGGCGTGGCGACCTCCGACGAGCGGAGCGCTCCACACCGATGGCAGCCCCTCGTACTCACTGACGTCGAACGTAGACGATCCCCCAGCCGACGCCGAGCGTGGCGGCGCCGAGCGAGCCGATCAGCACGCCGAGCTTCGCGGCCGTCAACGCCGCCTCGTCCGTGAAGGCAAGCATGGCGATGAAGATCGACATGGTGAAGCCGATGCCGGCCAGCAGGCCGACCAGACAAACGCCACCCCAGGAAACGCCGGGCGCCAGGCGGCACCAGCCGAGCTTGACCGCGAGCCAGGTCGCGCCGACGATACCGAGCGGCTTGCCGGCGATCAGGGCAAGCGCGGTGCCCAGCATCACGAAGCGGCCGGCGGCGGAGAGATCGGCGCCCGCGAAGCTGACGCCGGCATTCGCCAGCGCGAAAACCGGCATCACGCCATAGGCCACCCAGGGATGCATCGCCATCTGCACCCGCGAGACCGGCGGCAATATCTCGCGATGGGCGAGGCGAAGATCGCGCAGCGGCTGCTCCAGCCGGTGCGCATCCCCCGCCTCCACCGCGTCGCTGCCGCGCAACTGCTTGAGCACGCGCGACACCATCTCCAGCGGCTGCTCCCGCATCGGTAGCGGAGATGCCGGCGTCATCAGCCCGAGCACGACGCCCGCGAGCGTCGGATGGACGCCGGCCATCAGGAAGCCGATCCAGACCAGCGAACCCGGCAGCAAATAGTATGGCGCCGCGCCGATGCCGATCCGCTGAAACCCGACGACGACGACAATGCCGAGCAAGGCCACGGCAAATCCACTGAACTGAAGGCTCGCGGTATAGAACATGGCAATGATCAGCACCGCGATGATGTCGTCGATGATCGCCAGCGCGAGCAGGAAGACCCGCACGTTGACCGGGATCGATCGTCCGAGCAGTGCCAGCACCCCGACGGCAAAGGCGATATCGGTCGCGGTCGGCACGGCCCAGCCCTGCGCACTGGCCGGATCGCGGTTGAGCGCCAGATAGATCAGCGCGGGCACGATGACGCCGCCGCTCGCCGCCACCAGCGGCAGGACCGCCTGGTCGAATCTGCTCAGCGCGCCTTCATGGATCTCGCGCCGGATCTCCATGCCGACGACGAGGAAGAACGCCGTCATCAGCGCATCGTTGACCCAGAAATGCAGCGATCGTGAAAAGACGAAATCGCCGATCCCGAACGAGAGCTGCAGGTTCCAGAAGTCGTGATAGCCGTGCGCGAGCGGAGAATTGGCCAGGATCAGCGCGCCGGCGGCGGCGACCAGCAGCGTGGCGCCGCTGACGGCCTCGACATGGAGGAAGCGTTGCAGGGTGCTGAGGGCCTGCTCGGCGAGCCGCTGCATTCGCGGCAGGTGGTCGGATGACAGTTGGTCGTTCATAGGGCGCAACGCTCCCTGCGTGGCGGCCCGACCATCGCTTGACCTGTCGCCACCCAATGCAGCGAGCACCCGGGCGCCGTTATACAGCGCGGCAGCGGCAATTCAACCGTGAAGCGGGAAAAGCCGCGCTTGTGGCGGCTTTTCCCGCTCGTACAGGTGAACCGCTCAGGCCGCCAGCGGTGCGCTGCGGCGTCGAACCGCCATCAATCCGACGCCGGCGAAACCGAGGATCAGCATCGCCCAGGTGGACGGCTCGGGGACGGCGCTGGTGATGGTCACCGAGAAGGTGGCATCGCGCGAATTGTTGACCGCCTGGCTCCACACCGGCCCGTCGGCGAGGACGTTGGCAAACACCAGATTGCCGAGATTGGGGATCGAGTTCGAGTTGCAGCCGACATACGGCAGACAATCGGCGACGGTCGCCGAGCCTGCGTTGGAGTGGCCGTTCTGATCGATCCCGTAGGTGCTCAGGAACGCCACATAGGTCTGGCCTTGCGTGACGTTGGCGCCAACCGGCGAGAAATCCAGCAGGCCAACGCTGGCGGAGACCACCGAGCTCTGCCAGAGCAGCGTGGTCGGCTGCGAGCCATCCCACGCATAGATCGCGCCATAGAGCGAAGGCAGCGCCGAGCTGTTCAGCGTAAACTGAAAATTGGTCACCGCGCCGCTGATCGGAGCGGTGAACGTTTCGCCGACGAACTGGGTCTGCTGACCGCCACCGGTGCCGGCGCCGGAGAGGTACACGAAGCTGTCGGTGTTCGTCGGGTTGCTGATCACCGCGGCCGATGCGGGAGCAGCACTCAGTGCAGCCAGGCAAGCGATCGCGGCCACCGCGGCGGTGGTCCTAATATCTTTCATAATGCGTCCTCTGTATGCCGAGCCTCATCTCAGGCGAGGCTTTCCGGGCCGCATATTGAATGGCGGCGCTTCGTTATCGGGTGCCGCGGCAAAACATTTACGACATTTCCCGAATCGCGCCTGCTTGCGTCGATTGGTCGCTCCTCGCAACGGGTCCGGACGATGTCCCCAGCAAGGGGGACAGACGCCTCCGGCGGAATCAATATGATGCGAAGCTGGACACCGGTCGGCTATCATTGGCCGCGCATAAAAGAACTTGCTGGGGAGGATTTGCTATGAAGCTGGCCATGGCCGGACTCTGGGTACTCGCGGGCGCGATCCTGGTCGCGCCACAGGCACGTGCCGACATCAAGGTCGGCGTCGTGGTGTCGGCATCCGGACCGGGCTCGGCGCTGGGCCAGCCGCAGATGCGGACCATCGCCGCGCTGCCGAAGGAGATCGCCGGCGAGAAGGTCGTCTACATCGCGCTCGACGATGAATCCGATCCGACCAAGGGCACCCAGAATGCCCGGCGCCTCGTCATCCAGGACGGCGTCGACATCCTGATCGGCTCCTCGCTGACCCCGGTGACGATGCCGATGCTCGACGTCGCTGTCGAATCCAAGACCCCGATCATCTCGCTCGCGGCAGCGACCGCGATCGTGCAGCCGATGGACGACCGCCGCCGCTGGGCGTTCAAGGTGGTGCCGAACGACGACCTGATGGCGGCGGCGATCCTGAAATACATCGCGAAATCCGGCATCAAGACGCTCGGTTATATCGGCGTGTCGGACGGCTATGGTGAGGGCTACTACAAGGAGGTGTCGCGGCTCGCCCCCGGGCTCGGCCTCACCGTGACGACGCACGAGGTCTATGCGCGCGCCGACACCAGCGCCACCGGCCAGGCGCTGAAGGTGATCGCGACCAACCCCGACGCGGTGTTCATCGCCTCCGCGGGTACGCCTGCGGTGCTGCCGCAGGAGGCGCTGCGCAGCCGGGGCTATGCCGGCAAGATCTTCCAGACCCACGGCGTCGCTTCGGAAGAATTCATCAAGCTCGGCGGCGCCAATGTCGAGGGCGCGATCTTCACCGGCGAGGCGTTCACCATCGCCGACGATTTGCCGGCCAACGATCCGTTCCGCCAAGTGCGCGACGAGTTCGTGTCGTCCTACGAGAAGGTCAACGGGCAAAAGCCGAATATCTTCGGCGCGCATCTGTGGGATGCCGTGACGCTGTTCAAGCGGGCGGCGGCGAACGCGCTGAAGGCCGCGAAGCCCGGCACCCCCGAATTCCGCGCCGCGCTGCGCGACGAGTTGGAGCGCGGCAAGGACGTCTACCTGAACAACGGCCTCTCGACCATGAGCCCGACCGACCACAACGGCTATGACGAGCGCTCCGCGTTCCTGATCAAGGTCGAGGGCGGCAAGTTCAGGCTGGTGAAGTAGCGCCAGGAGATCGGTTGGAGCCTCGGCTACGCGCTTGCTTCACCTCTTCCGATTGGGGGAGAAGTGAAGCTCCGCTGCCGATCTAGGTCAG
>CALRXG020000470.1:0-6233 GCA_943372075.1 Bordetella parapertussis
TCCTGCTGGCGTTGTCGAGCAGCGGGGCGGTCCTGTTCTGGCTCTGGGCGCGCGCGACGTTCGATGACGATTTCGAGCTCCGACCCTGGCACGGCGCCGTGCTGGCCGCCGTCGTGGGCGCGCAATTGTTCGACGTCTGGCCGACACGCGGCGAGCGCAGAGGCCATCTCGATCAAACCTTGGCAATTATCTATGTCGGTCTTGCTGTCCTGGCTGCGGCGCAGACGCTCGCGACATGGCGGGCGGACCTGATGGCGGGACGGCGGCGGTTGCGGGTCCTCGTTCTGCTCGGCGCGGTAGCCTGGAGCGTCGCGGTTTACTTCCACAAGGCTTGGCCGGGCTCGGTTGCCGGTTTCTCGGTCTGGAGCATTGCCAGCCCGGTTGTGACGTGGCTGCTGCTTGGGCTCACCGCATGGAGCCGGTTTCAGGCGGTCGAAACGCAGCAAGCCTCCGGCGCGCTGCTCGCCGCGGGTCACAGTACGGGCAATATCAATGACGCGCCGCCTGCACGGGAGGACAAGCCGCTCGCGGTCGACCCGGAACTGCTGCACCGGTTGCAGCAACTGATGACCGTGCAACGCGCCTATCGGCGCGAGGGATTGACCATCGGCTCGCTGTCCGCCGAGCTCGGCGTTCAGGAATATCGGTTGCGGCAGTTGATCAACGAGGGCTTGGGGTACCGCAATTTCAATGCGTTCCTCAATCACTACCGGCTCGAGGATGCCAGGGGTGCCCTGGCCGATCCCGCGCAAAAGCAGGTGCCGGTTCTGACCATCGCCATGGACGCCGGCTTCCAGTCGATCGGCCCGTTCAACCGGGCCTTCAAGGCCGCCACCAATCTGACCCCGACCGAGTTCCGGAGCCTCGCGCTGGCCAAGGTGGCTCGCCATCCGGGTCAAACGGGCCAAGGCCCAGGAATCGGCCAGCCGGACTGAGGAATCGGCCAGTCGAATTCTGAACCCGGCAAGATCGCTTTGCGAACATCGGCCAGAATGCGGGCTGCAATCACGGAGTTGCCGGGATGAAACACCTCGCGTCGATCGGAATGGTTCTCGCCGTGCTTTGCCTGTGGGGGCCGGCGCGCGCCGATCAACTCACGACACCAGCTGATGCAGGAAGTGTCGGATTTTCGCCTGCCGGCCTGGCGCGGATCGCGCCGTGGTATCAGGCGCGCTTCGATGCCTTCCCGCCGTCCGAGGGTCTGGTCCCCGGCGCCGTTGTCGCCATCGCCAAGGGCGGCCGGCTCGCATATCTGCAAGCCATCGGATTTCAGGACCGCGCCAAGACGGTGCCGATGAAGGCGAACTCGATCTTCTGGATCGCCTCGATGACCAAGCCGGTGACGAGCGTCGCGGCGATGATCCTGGTCGACGATGGCAAGCTCGACCTCGACGCGCCGGTCGCACGGTATCTTCCAGAAATCGGCAAGATGCCGGTCGTGACGTTCGACCCGGCGACCGTGCAGGCTGGGCTCGCTTTGCAAAAACGCCCGATGACGGTCCGGGACTTGCTGCGCCACACCTCCGGCGTGATCGCCCCGGAAATGGATTTTGCGCTTCCTGAGCGGGGCCTCGCCGACCCGACCACCGAGTCCGCAATTCGCGCGATCCACATGGTCTACGGCTGGAAGACCGTGTACCGCCGCGACAAGACGTTGGCGGATTTCGTATCGAGCCTGGCCGATCTTCCCCTCGTCCATCAGCCCGGCGAGGTCCATGAATATGGCTGGAGCTCCGACGTGCTGGCCCGGGTGGTCGAGGTGGCGTCCGGTCAGCCACTCGACCAGTTCATGCAGGATCGAATATTTGCGCCGTTGCATATGGTCGATACCGGCTTCTTCGTCCCGAAAGAAAAGCTCGACCGTCTCGTCGACTCCCCGATGCCGGAGCGACCGCCGATCTGGGATGTCACGACGCCCGCGAGGTTGTTTTCCGGTGCCGGCGGCCTGGTGTCGACTGCGCCCGACTATCTGCGCTTTTGCCAGATGCTTCTGAACGGCGGCGAGCTCGATGGCGTGCGCGTGCTCACTGCGCAGGCCGTAAAGCAGATGACGACCAATGCGCTGCCGGCGGATGTTCGCATCTTTGGCGGCGACGAGGTTGGCGCTCGCGCCGGCACAACCTTCGGCCTCGGTTTCGGCATCCGCACCAGCCCGATCGCGAGCTGGATTCCGGGAGCGCCCGGAAGCTTTGGCTGGGGAGGGCACTGGGGCACGTATTTCTGGGTCGATCCGGCGGAGCAGTTGATCGGCGTCGAAATGATCCAGGCGACGCCCGGCAGCAAGGCGCGGGGCGCATTGGCGCCCTCGGGGATCAATCACCTGACCTATGGCGCGTTGGCGGTCGCCGCGCCGTCTGCGGACGCGCCGCCGGCGGTGCCTGCGATACCGGGCGCCGAAGCGCTCGCCGACTATGTCGGCACCTACGATTTCGGCGGCACGGTGAGTTCGCGGGACAGGCAGGGCGTTGCCGACGGCAAGAACGGATGGCTTGGGATCGCGAGGTTCGTCGCCATGGAGCAGGACGGCCTGAAGATCAACAGGCCGGACCCCGGCAGTTCCGCAAGCAAGGCCGGGGTCGCAACCGGCGACCTCATCACCGAACTTGACGGTGTGCCCCTGAAGGGTCTGGCGCTCGCCGATGTGCTGTCGCGGCTGCGCGGGCCGGCCAACACCACGGTCAAGATCAAGATCGTCCGCAGGGGACAGGACGGCGCGAGCGATCTCACCCTCGTGCGGGCCGCCCGCCGTGCAAATACCGTCCAGCTTCAGGTCCGCGTCGTCCAGGACAGGCTCGTCGCGGAAGCGGTAGGCGTGTGGCCGATCCTCGCATTCGAGAAGGGCAAGGCCGTGCCGCTGGTGGCGGCATCGACCAACGAATTCAGTGTGGCCGACGACGGTCACACCAGGATCGCGTTCGTCAGGGACGCGGCTGGCAAGGTGTCCGGGCTCGTCCTGGACCCTGGACCTTGGGAGTTGAAAGCCGCGATCATCGCGGCGGGGCCGAAATAGCAGATGGACCCGTCGGCCACGACGATCGACCCGCTGGCGCGGCGCCGTGGCTCAGAGGGGACGATCTCCGGGCCGGCGATCCAGCCTTCCCCAACCCCGCCGATGGCTCGGGGCCGGCTGTCCCGTTCGAGGCCTGGTGGCAAAACCATGATACCGGCGCCGGCTTCGCCGGCCGGAAGGTGCTCAGCCCCCCAGGCGGCGTCGAATAGCCCAGTTTCCAGGCCAGCGACGATCCCGGCCCCAAGCTGACTATTTATACCAAAGATCGCCTGAATCCGTGGTTTTCCGGTGATTTTGGCCACAGCGTCGCCAAAAAGCCGGAACAAAGCTGCCGAAATCCGGTTTTCCCTCAACTTCGATCCAAGCGTCGAACGCGGCTTTTGGAACTCGCGTCATAGGGTACGGAAGCGCGAACCGTTGCGGTGGTCCTGCAACATCTGCCCAAAGTATAGGTGCAGCGCACAACGTTATGGCGTCAAAGCCACAACATTTGGACTTCCTGTCACGGCGCTGTGACATATATTCTAAAAAAGGAGGCCGAAGAGTCTCCGGCCAAGAATAGCCCTGAAGAAGGCGGGCACCTTGAGGACGTCATGAAGCGTGGAATTACCGTTCTGCTCTCGCTCTGCGTGGTGGTCACTGCGGCGTACTTCACCGCCAGCAAGTGGGCGATCCGTCATGAAACCATCATGTTCAAGGACCCGACGCGTGACGAGCGTCCGGTCGCGGTGGATGTTGCGGTGCGCTTCGACAAGGAGATGCAGGCCGACGCCGGCATGATCAAGCTCCCGGTTGCGATCCTCAATCATGGCAATACCGTCAAATTCACCGAATATTCCTTCCTCGCGAACGTGTTCGCGGCGCGCGGCTATCTGACCATCAGCATTCAGAACGACCTGCCGTCGGACGGGCCGATGGTGACCAAGGTCGGCGAGCTCTATGTCGGGCGCCTGCCGCAGTATCAGCGCGGCATCACCAACATCAAATTCGCCATCGAGGAGATGAAGAAGCGTCAGCCGAATGCGGACTACAGCAAGCTGACGATGGTCGGCCATTCCAATGGCGGCGACATCGCGATGTATTTCGCCAAGCAGTATCCCGACGAGATCAAGAAGGTCGTGACGCTGGACAATCTGCGCGTGCCGTTCATGACCGACGGCAAGTTCAAGATCCTGTCGTTCCGTTCGCATGATCAGCACTTCCAGCCCGATCCCGGCGTGGTGCCGGACGAGCAGGAGTGCGAGAAGGCCGGCATCACCGTTGTGAACACCAACTTCCAGCACAACGACATGCGCGATACCGGACCCGAGAAGGCCAAGGACTCGATCCAGGCCATGCTCGATAAATTCCTGGCCGACACCGACAGCGATGTCGCGCCGGTCGACACCAGGAATGCGCCGCCGAAGATCCTGGAGCCCGGCCCGGTGTCGCTCTACGTGCCGGTCGAGAAGCCCTCGCAGTCGTTCGCCGACAAGCTCAAGAAGACGTTCTCGCTGACCAAGACCGAGACGAAAAAGGATCCGTCGATCACGAACTGACCGGCTGCCCGGGATCTTTCCGGGCAACGGCCGTCACTTTGACCAATCCAATATCGCAGCCCACATAGTGCTTGCTGCAAGAGGCAAGCGCTGATGGCTGGCAAGACGATCAAACCGACATCCGGAAGCGATGTGCGCCCGACCAATGCGGCCGATGTGCCGGCGTCGAGCGCGAACGATATCGCCGCCTTCGTGGCCAAGGCGCAGGCCATGTCGCCGCATCGCGCCGGTGCGCGCGGCAGGCTGGTGTTTGCGCTCGACGCCACGATGAGCCGGCAGCCGACATGGGACATGGCGTGCACGCTGCAAGCCGACATGTTCCGCGAAGCCGGCGCGCTCGGCAGCCTCGATATCCGCCTTGTCTACTATCGCGGCTTCAACGAGTGCCGTGCCACGGGCTGGATCTCCGACAGCGCGCAACTCGCGCGCCTGATGAGCAAGATCGACTGCCAGGGCGGTAACACCCAGATCGGCAAGGTGCTGTCGGAGACCCGCCGCGAGGCCGTTGCGTCCGGCGTGCGCGCGCTGGTGTTCGTCGGTGATGCGATGGAGGAGAACGCCGACGCGCTTTGCGCAAAGGCCGGAGAGCTCGGCCTGCTCAAGGTGCCGGTATTCATGTTCCAGGAGGGCAGCGATGCAGCCGCCGAACAGACGTTTCGCGAGATCGCGCGGCTGACCGGCGGCGCATGGTGCAAGTTCGATCCCGGCGCGGCTGCGCAACTGCGCGACCTGTTGCGTGCCGCCGCGGCCTATGCCGCGGGCGGCCGCGAGGCGCTGCTGCAACTGGCCAAGACCACCAGCGGCGCGGCGAGGCTGATCGGCCAGATGAAATAGGCCGCTGCTGTCAGGCTCCGCCCGACGTCACGGCCTTTGCAATCGCACCAAGCAGCGTCGACATGTTGGCCGTGACCTGCTTGGTCGCCTCCGCGACGCCGTGCCGTTCGGCGAGCCATGCCGGATCGTTGTAGGAGAACCAGCATACGCCGGCTTCGTCCTCCCAGATCAACGCCTTGAGCGGCAGATCGATTCCGATCGTCTGGGTCACCTGCATCAAAGGCGTGCCGCCCTTCGCATTGCCGAAGACGAAGAGTTCGGTCGGGCGCAGCGCAAGGCCGGCGCTGGCGGCGCCCGCGGCATGATCGATCTGCGCAAACAAGGTCAGCCCGCTGGCCTGAAGCTCGGCCTTGAGCCGGTCCGCGGTTTGTGTGGGCCCGACATTGCTGCGAAGGCTGATCAGTCCGTCACCCGCCATCCGGTTTCCTCCCAACGTGCCGTTGGCGCACGCTACCCAATCGCAGGGGACGACGCCACGCGGCTGTGCTTCACGCTCCGGTGAGACGAAGCTTCGCATGCTTTTTGCCGCCGGGCCGCCTATATTCCGCGCATGCCAACCCTGATCGCCGGCGTCGTCGCCGTTGTCGTCCTCTATTCCGCGCTGCAGATGTTTCGCGCGGCCAATCCCGCCGTGCTGGCGCGCGCGATCAAGATCGTGGGCGGCCTGCTCGCGCTGGCCGTTGCCGCCTTCACCGGCGTGCGCGGCGAGTTGGCGGTCGCTATTCCGCTCGGCATTTTCGGAGCCGGGCTGCTCGGCTGGTCGCCGTTCGGGACCACCGGTTTCCCCAACATCGGCGGCATGTTCGGCGGTTCGCGCTCGCAGGGACAGAGCTCGCGGGTGCGCTCGCAAT
>CALRXG020000471.1:0-6219 GCA_943372075.1 Bordetella parapertussis
GACCCCATCGCGGAGAGGTCGATTTGCGAAGCAAATCGGGTGAGGGGCCGCAGCTCCAACGAGAGACCATAACCCCTCACCCGGCGCTACGCGCCGACCTCTCCCAAGGGAGCGGTGAGCCGCCTCCGTCGGCCACTCACGTCCCGCGCGGTTTCACGCGCCTGGTCGGCATGGCGCTCGCCGGATCTTCCGGCCAGGGGTGGCGCGGATAGCGGCCGCGCAGGTCGGAACGGACGGCGGCATAGCTGCCGCGCCAGAAGCCGGGCAGATCGCGCGTCACCTGCACCGGGCGCTGCGCCGGCGACAGCAGTTCCAGCACCAGCGGCACCGCGCCCCTGGCGATCGACGGATGGATGTTCAGCCCGAACAGTTCCTGCAGCCGCACCGCGATGGTCGGGCCCTGCTCGGCGTCGTAATCGATCGCAAGCTGCGTTCCGGTCGGCGCCTCGAAATGCGTCGGCGCCTCGCGATCGAGCCGCGCGCGCAACTCCCAGGGCAGCAAAGTCATCAGCGCGTCCGACAAATCACCGGCGGACAGGTCCTTCAGCGCGGTCTTGTCGTCGAGCGCACCCACCAGCCAGTCGCCGGCGCGCGCGGCGAGCGCTCCATCCGACAGATCGGGCCAGCTGTCGTCCTCGGCCTTGCGCAGGAACATGACGCGGTCGCGCCACTGTTTTGCTTGCTTCGACCACGGCAGCCGGTCGAGGCCGGCGGCGATCAGGCCGTCGGCGAGGATGCGCGCGGTCTCGGCCGATGGCTTGAGCGGCATCGGCGCCTCCGACAGCGTGATCGCGTGCAGCGAACGACGGCGGCGCGCGCGCAGCGCCATCGCGCCGCGGTCAAACGTGACCTCCTCGACATTCTCGATCTGGTCGGCGAAGCGCTGCTCGATCTCCTCCTGGGTGATCGGCGCCGCCAGCAGGATGCGGCCGCTCGCAGCCGTGCCGGTCAGTTCGGCCACCGCGATGTAGGGCAGCCGCGCCAGCGCCGCGGTCTGCTCGACGGCAGCGCCGCGGCCGTTGGCCAGCACGAAGCTGCCATTGCCGCGGTTCTTCGCAACCCGGTCCGGAAACGCGAACGCCAGCATGACGCCGGTGGAAAGATCTTTCTGCTCGCTCACCGCCGCCTTCACCTGCGAAGCCCAGCGCGCGGCCATGCTGCGCGCGCTCGAGGCGCGCTGCGAGCGGTCGCGGCGGAACTGGTCGAGCCTGACGTCGAGATCGACGCTGTCGCCGCCGAGCCCGCGCTCGGTCAGCACCGCGGCGATCTCGGCCGCTTCTTCACCCATGCCGAAGCGGGCGGAGTCCACGATCATGCGCGCCAACCGTGGCGGCAGCGCCAGCGCCCGCAGGCTCTTGCCCTCCTCGGTGATGCGGCCGTCGCCATCGAGCGCACCGAGTTCGGCCAGCAACGATTTCGCTTCCTTCAACGCCGGCCCCGGCGGCGGATCGAGGAAGGCGAGATCGCCGGGATCGCTGACGCCCCATTGCGCGAGATCGAGCACCAGCGAGGACAGATCGGCGGAGAGGATTTCCGGCGCGGTATAGGCCGGCAGCGACGCGGTCTGCGGCTCGTCCCAGAGCCGGTAGCACACGCCGGGCTCGATACGGCCGGCGCGGCCGCGGCGCTGATCGACCGCCGCGCGCGAGGCTCGCACCGTCTCCAGCCGGGTCAACGCCATATCGGGCTCGTAGCGCGGCACCCGCGCCAGGCCGGAATCGACCACGATGCGCACGCCCTCGATGGTCAGCGAGGTCTCGGCGATCGAGGTCGCCAGCACCACCTTGCGGATGCCCTTCGGGGCCGGCGCGATGGCGCGGTCCTGCACGGCGGCATCGAGCGCGCCGAACAACGGCACGATCTCCACCGAAGCGTCGTGTACGCGCTCGGCGAGGAACGTTTGGGTGCGGCGAATCTCGGCTGCGCCCGGCAGGAAGGCGAGCACCGAGCCGGCATCGGCGCGCAGCGCGGCCGCGATCGTCTCGGCCATCTGCCGCTCCACCGGCCCGTCGACCTTGCGCCCGACATAACGGGTCTCGACCGGAAAGGCGCGGCCCTCGCTCTCGACCACAGGCGCATCGCCGAGCAGCTTTGCGACCCGCGCGCCGTCGAGCGTTGCCGACATCACGAGGATGCGCAGGTCCTCGCGCAGGCCGGTCTGCGCGTCACGCGCCAGCGCGAGGCCAAGATCGGCATCGAGCGAACGCTCGTGGAATTCGTCGAACAGCACCGCGGCGACGCCGTTGAGCTCGGGATCGTCGAGAATCCAGCGCGAGAAAATGCCCTCGGTGACGACCTCGATCCGCGTCGCGCGCGACACCTTCGAGCCGAAGCGCACGCGATAACCGACGGTCTCTCCAGGCCGCTCGCCGAGCGTTTTCGCCATCCGCTCGGCGCTGGCGCGCGCGGCGATGCGGCGCGGCTCCAGCACGATGATCTTCTTATCCTTGGCCCAGGGCGCATCGAGCAATGCCAGCGGCACGCGCGTGGTCTTGCCGGCGCCGGGCGGCGCGACCAGCACGGCGGCATTGTGGCCGGTGAGCGTGCGGCCGAGCTCATCGAGCACGGCGTCGATCGGCAGCGGGCTATCGAATTGGTGCGGCAAGGCGTCTCATCACGGCAGCGGCACGCGGCTGCGTCCTGTGGTTAACGAACCCCGGGATTCCCAGGGGACTCCCAAGAGATTCCCAAGGGATTCCCAAGAGATTCCCTTCGGAATCCTGGCCTCTTAGACCATTCGCCTGCGACAAGGAACCGGGGAAAGGGCCCGATCCGGTGGCACATCCTTTGTATCGATAAAGGAGAAAGCAACCGATCAGGCCGATGATAGGGCCGATCACCCCGGAACAGGACAAGGATGACCACAAACGGCACAAACATTGCGACAGATCGTTCCCCTGATCGATCAGTTGGGAACGCGGGCGCACGTGTCGATTGGGTCGACTATGCCAAGGGCATCTGCATCATCATGGTGGTGATGATGCATTCGGTGCTGGGGGTCGAGAAGGCCGCCGAGCAGACCGGCTTCATGCATTATGTCGTGATGTTCGCGAAGCCGTTCCGGATGCCGGACTTCTTCCTGATCTCCGGCCTGTTCCTGTCGGTCGTGATCGATCGCGACTGGCGCACCTATCTCGACCGCAAGGTGATGCACTTCGCCTATTTCTATGTGCTGTGGGTGACGATCCAGTTCGGCTTCAAGGCGCCGTCGCTGGCCGCCGAGACCAGTTGGCCCCAGGTCGGGCTGCAGTACCTGGAATCCTTCATCGAGCCGTTCGGCACGCTGTGGTTCATCTACCTGCTGCCGATCTTCTTCGTCGTCACCAAGCTGACGCGCAATGTCCACCCGCTGATCATCTGGCTGTTCGCCGCGGCGCTGGAGACGGCGCGTGTCGCGACCGGTTGGACCGTGATCGACGAGTTCTGCGCCCGCTTCGTCTATTTCTTCACCGGCTATGTCCTGGCGCGCTACGTCTTCGCGCTGTCCGATCGTGCGCGGGCGCGGCCGGCATTTGCACTGCTCGGGCTTGGGCTCTGGGCGCTGGTCAATGGCGGCCTGGTCGCGCTCGACATCAGCGAATGGCCGGTGGTTTCGCTGGCGCTCGGCTTTGCCGGCGCCTGCGCCATCATCGTGACCGGCACGCTGCTGGCGCGCGCCCACTGGCTCGGCTTCCTGCGCTTCTGCGGCGAGCACTCGATCGTGATCTATCTCGCCTTCTTCCTGCCGATGGCCGCGACCCGTACGCTGCTGCTGCGGTTCGGCCCTATCCACGACATCGGCCTGATCTCGCTGATCGTGACCGCGGTCGGGGTCGCCGGCTCGCTCTTGATCTGGCGGCTGGCCCTGGCCGCACGGGCCAATTTCCTGTTCGAGCGGCCCGACGCATTCTGGATTGCCCCGAAAAAGGCAGCGCCCTCTCTCCAGGCAGCGGAATAGTGCCGGAAGTCATCTCCGGATTCGTTCCCGCGGGGGCGATTCCGGCCGTTCGAATTTTCCGCGCATTGAAATGACTGGATTTTTGGCCCTGAATGTTTCGTCGTTCGGCCGGCGACGAAACAATTCTCCCGGTCACGAAACCATTTTCCGCTTTTGGCGCAGACATCCGGAAACGGGCGCTAACTAACAATTCTCCCAACGAACCGCCGCCCAACGGCGAACTGGGAGCCTGTCATGCCGAACGTCATCGCCATCAACACTGCAGCCAAGAAGCATATCGATGCTGCTCGCGCGACCTCGGATGAAATGCTGCTCGCGCGTATCGCCAAGAATAACCGCACCTCGATGCACACGCTCTATGCCCGTCACAATGTGCGGGTGTACCGCTTCGTGCTGCGCATGGTGCGCGACACCACCATGGCCGAGGATCTGGTCAGCCAGGTGTTTCTCGACGTCTGGCGCACCGCGGCCCAGTTTGAGGGCCGCTCACAGGTCTCGACCTGGCTGTTGTCGATCGCCCGTTTCAAGGCGCTGACCGCGCTGCGCCAGCGCAAGCATGAGGACATCGATCAGGATGACGTGCTGGAGATCGCCGACGGCGCCGACACGCCGGAAACCTCGCTCGATCGCGCCACCACCAGCGAAATCCTGCGCGCCTGCGTCGCCAAACTGTCGCCGGCGCACCGCGAGATCATCAACCTGGTCTACTACCATGAGAAGTCGGTCGAGGAGGCCGGGCAGATCATCGGTATCCCGCAGAGCACGGTGAAGACCCGCATGTTCTATGCCCGCAAGCAGCTCGCCGACCTCCTCCGGGGTGCCGGCGTGGACAGCGTCGCGGCGTAAACAGAAGCTAATTCAATTACTTAAAAGGAGGTCGCGCGATCCGGGCAATTGTTGACGAAGCCAAAAAAGTTCGGCGACGAAACAATTGAAACAATCGACGACATCACCCGGAAAAACGCGATCTCTATACCAATATCCAACGACGCAACCCCAACCCAAGTGACTGACTCAGTTTCGATACCTCCCTCGTTCTAACCTCCCAAGTAACCTCCAACGACCCGGCCGGGATGCCCCCCAGCCGGGTCGCTCTGTTTTTGCGCCCAACGTCGTGAGGCCGAAGGCGCCGCGTCTCACACCAACGTGACGGGGCACGCGATCGGCCGGCCGTAACGGCCACACCGTCCTCGCGAAGACCATCAGGCGTACCCGGCACGGCCTTCTGGCGCGCCGGGACTTCTGATGGACGGATGACGATGCTCAGCCTTGCCCCTGCCCTTACTTTGGCCCTGCTTGCCGGTGTCGCCACCGTTGCCGCCCCTTGCACCCTGCCGATGCTGCCGATCCTGCTCGGGGTATCGATAGGCCAGACCGGCAAGGCGCGGCCCGCGATGATCGCGCTCGGCTTCGTGATGTCATTCTCTGTCGTGGCATTGCTGCTGAGCGCGATCACGCGCGCCTTCGATTTCGATCCCAACGTACTGCGGACCGGCGCGGCGATCCTGCTCGCCGGCTTCGGCCTGCTGATGATCTGGCCGGCGCCGTTCGAATGGCTGGCGATCCGGCTGACCGGCGCCGCCGGCGGTCTCGGTCAGGCCGCGCCGTCGCAGAGCCTGTTCGGCGGCTTCGTGCTCGGCTCGACGCTCGGCCTGGTGTGGACGCCCTGCGCCGGTCCGGTGCTCGGCTCGATCCTGACCATCGTCGCGACCTCGAAGGATACCGCGTGGGCGAGCCTGCAACTGGTCACCTACGCGATCGGCGCCGCGATCCCGATGCTTGCCATTGCCTATGGCGGGCAGGCGGTCACCACCCGCGTGCGCAGCCTGGCGCGGATCGCGCCGCGCCTGCAGCAAGGTTTTGGCGTCGTGATCATCGGCTTCGCCGCGCTGTCCTACCTGCAATACGACACGCTGATCGTGGCGTGGCTGACCCAGTTCTATCCCAACGGCCAGATCGGCCTGTGAGACCAAAGGAGATGTCGATGTCCCTGCGCTTGATTGCTGTATCCGCCCTGGTGGCCGGCCTTGGTCTCGGCGGCGCCGTGATCCCCGGCCTCTGCACCGAGTCCAACGCGCCGGCGCAACCGGTGCCGCGGGCGGTCGCCATGACCACCGAACAGAGCCAGACCGCGCCGGAATTCGCCGGGATCAGCAACTGGTTCAATTCGCAGCCGCTCAGGCTTGCCGACCTGCGCGGCAAGGTCGTGCTGGTCGATTTCTGGACCTATGGCTGTGTCAACTGCGTCAACACGCTGCCGCACGTCACCGAGCTCTATTCGA
>CALRXG020000472.1:0-6197 GCA_943372075.1 Bordetella parapertussis
ATCGGGCTGCGCTTGACGCGCTTGCGCGATGCTACGCCTGCCAGGGCGCGGACGCTATCGGGAACGGGCGCGGATCAGACGAAGCGCTTGCTCGCCAATGGATTTGGCGCGCGGCGATTGACGGTGAGCCGCGGCAGCCGCGCGAGATCGCCGGATGCCGGCGGGCAGGTTGGCTTTGGCGGAGGCGCAGCGTCCGGTTGCTGCAGGAACAGCGTGGCCTCGAACAGCACGCCGGGGGCCTGTTTGGCCGTACCCATGCAGACCGCGCGATTGCCGTTGAAGGTGCCCGTCAGCTGCGCCTCGACCTCGTCGCATCCGAACACGGTTGTGAACGGGCCGTCGGCATAGCGGCGCGTCGTCAGGGTCGCCGTGAAGCGATCCTGGTCGAGCTGATAGGAGCCGCCATAGCTGAACATGGCGTCGCCGCCGCTGATCCTGCCGTTTGCGAGCTGGACTATTCCGGTGCCTTCGCCGCGCGGCGTCCGGAACCACGCCGCATATTGACCGTCTCTTTGCATGGCCGTCATACGACCCGAAAACCCTGCGTTGTCCTCTCACTACGTTGCAAGCGTTGGGACTGCCACTGTGCGCTGTCGCGACGGTTAACGAACCCGGAAAGCGATCGCGCGACTTGCGCAAAGCGGTATCGGACTGATGCGTGTCGCTCGTGCGAGTGCACGCGACCGGTCACAAAATGCCACGGCCCTCGCCAGGGGAGCTAGCGAGGGCCGTGTTGGTACACCGCGTCGCGCCTAGGTTCGCGACGAGATGTGGGAGCTCGTGAAAGTCTTAGTCGGGCATGATCTTCATCCGAAATCTTTCGGGATCATGTGGCTAGAAGGGCAAGAGCACATCGAGAACCTGCTGACCGTAGCGCGGCTGTTGCACGTCGGTGATCTGGCCGCGGCCGCCATAGGCGATGCGCGCCTGAGCTATCTTCGAGGAGTCGATGGTGTTGTCGCTCTGGATATCTTCGGGGCGCACGATGCCGGCCACGATCAGTTCGCGGATTTCATAGTTGACGCGGATCTCCTGCTTGCCTTCGACCACGAGATTGCCGTTCGGCAGCACCTGGGTGACGACGGCGGCGACGTTGGTCTGCAGCGCTTCCTGGCGGTTCACCGAGCCCTTGCCGTCGCTCGATGCAGAGGAATCGGCGGTGAGCAGGCGGCCGGGCAGGATCTTGTTGGCCTGCGAGATGGTCTGCGAGCCGAGGAAGTTGGTCACGCCGGAATCTTCCGAATTGGTCCGGCTGCGCTGGGTTTCGTTGGCGATCGCGGCCTTGTCGGTGAAGTTCACGGTGATGGTCAGGATGTCGCCGACGCGCGCGGCACGCTGGTCCTTGAAGAAGGCGCGGGAGCCGCTGCGCCACAGCGAGTTCGGGCTGTAGGAGGCGACCTCGGGCTTCGGCATCGGCATCTGCACCGGCTTGTAGCCGGGCTGTGCGGTCGGATTGTCGATCGAGGACAGCTTCGGCTGCTCGCCGATCTGGGAGAGCCGGTCGATCGAGGAGCAACCGCTGGCGATCGTTCCGAGTGCGACCAGCGCACTGGTGAGGGCGAGGCGGTTGGTACGATACTGGGACATGAACCTTACTCGGCGTTTGGTGCGACTGAACTCAGCTTGACGGGAGCAGAATTTGACGGGGCGGCGTCGGCGGTCGGCGCGGCGCGCGGGGTGGCGACCGAGATCGTCACCTGGCCGCGGCCGCTGACGACGCCGGAGATGGCGCGTTTGGTCTGCAGGTTCATCACGGAGACGACGTCGCCTTCGGCGCCGCCATCCATCGCCTTGCCGCGGATCGTGAGGTAAAGGCCGCCGTTCTGGTAGATCAACGTGACGTTCTGGTCACGGGTGACGAGATCGGGCTTGGCGAGGTCGGGAACGCGCAGCGCGCGGCCGGCACCGATCTGGCGGCGGGCCTGCATGCCGACGGCGCTGTCGCGGATCACAGCATCGTTGCCGACCTCGGCTTTCGGACGGCGTTCGACGATCACGTCGGACGCCTTCAGCACGTCGCCGCGCTCGACGCTGCGGGTCAGGATCGCGGCCTCGACGGTCTCGATCGCGGTGCCGGTGAAACGCAGCTTGAGCGGCGCGCTACCGGCATCGTTGCCGATCTCGAAGGTGACGTCGAAGCGCGTGCTGCGCGGGTCGTAGCGCACGGCGACCGGCTGCAACGTGCCGGTGTTGGTGGCTTCGAGGCGGAGGTCGCCGGGATCGCGGTCGAAGGTCAGGGCGATGTCGGCGGCATTGCCGAGGCCGTGGCGCCGCTCCAGCGCCCGGGCGACCTGCTGTTCGATCTCCTTGGCGTCGACCGTGCGCGCCAGCCGCGTGACGGTGATTTCCTTGAGATCGCGGGTGTCGACGCCGATGATCTGGCGGGCGCGCAGGATGTTCAGGACTTGGGCAACCGGCAGGGTGCCGGTGGTGCCGAGATCCGGCGCGCGGTAGATCGCGATCGAGGCCGCGCTGCCGGCATTGTCGACGAGGTCGCCGACCCGCACGATGTCGTCCGAGACGGTGACGCTGGCGCGCAATGTCGGCGGCGCGATGACGGTCTCGCCCTGACTTTGGGTCTGTGCGAGCGATGGCGTCGCGGAGACTGCGAGCAGGACGGCGACGAAGAGGGAGCGGGCGATCATCGACATCATCCTCAGCGGAACAGGTTGGAGGTCGACTGCATCATCTGGTCGGCGGCGGAGACCACCTTCGAGTTCATCTCGTAGGCGCGTTGGGCGGCGATCAGGTCGGAAATTTCCGAGACGACCTCGACGTTGGCCTGTTCGAGGTTGCTCTGCTGCATGTCGCCATAGCCGTCGGTGTTGGCGATGCCATCCTGCGGCTGGCCGGAGGCCGGCGTTTCCTGGAACAGGTTGTCGCCGATCGGCATCAAGCCCGCCTTGTTGACGAAGCGCGTCAAGCCGATCTGGCCGATCGTGGTCGATGCGGTCTGGCCGGGCAGCGTCACCGAGACCTGGCCCTGCGCATTGATGGTGAGGCCAGAGGCGTTCTGCGGGATCGTGATCGTCGGCTGCACCGGGTTGCCCTGGGCGTTGACGACGCGGCCCTGATTGTCCATCTGGAACGAGCCGTCGCGGGTATAGGTGAAGGTGCCGTCCGGCATCAGGATCTTGAAGAAGCCTTCGCCACGGATCGCGATGTCGAGATCGTTGCCGGTCGGCGATAGCGTACCCTGGCTCATCAGGCGCGGCGTGCCGACGGTCTTGACGCCGCCGCCGAGGTCGATGCCCATCGGCAGGATGGTGTTCTGCTGCGACGCTTGCGCGCCGACCCGACGCACATGGTCGTAGATCAGGTCCTGGAACGCGGCGCGTTGTTTCTTGTAACCGGTGGTCCGCAGGTTCGCGATGTTGTTGGAGATCACCTGGACGCTGAGTTCCTGGGCGGCCATCCCGGTCGCGGCGGTGTAGAGTGCGCGCATGGATCAGCCTCCGATCAGGTCGGTACGTCGGCGAGCTTCTCGATCGCCGATTTGTGCAGGTCGCTCTGCTGCTGCAGCAGCGTCGCGATTTGGGTGTAGGTCCGCGTGATCTCGAGCATGCGGCTCATCTCGACGACGGAATTGACGTTGGATTTCTCGACGAAGCCCTGGCGCAGCATCGATTTGGTGTCGTTCACCGGCACCGCGCCTTCGCCCGGCGCGTAGAGGTTGGCGCCTTCCTTGAGCAGGCGCTGCGCCTCAGGGAACGACACCAGGCGCAGCCTGCCGCGTACCGAATCGATGGTGGAGGTGCCCTCGAGCACGGTGATGTTGCCGTCGGCTGCGATGGCGACGTCGTGGTCGGTTTGCTGGAAGGTGATCGGACCCGAGTTGCCGAGCACCTGGAAGCCGTCGGAGGTGACGAGCTGGCCCTGATTGTTGATCTGCAGATTGCCGTCGCGAGTGTAGCGTTCGCCGGCGGGCGTCTGCACCACGAGGAAGCCGCTGCCGTCGATCGCGACGTCGAGCGGGTTCTTGGTCTGCTCGGTCGGTCCCTGCGAATAGTCGCGATAGGTCGCGCGGTCCTGCACAAAGGACACGCGGCGGTCGGGGGACATGAAATTGTCCTCATGCGCGTTCGAGGATAGGTACTCCTGGAACAGCGACCGGTCGGCCTTGTAGCCGTTGGTGTTCATGTTGGCGATGTTGTTGGCAACGACGTCGAGCTGTCGTTCCAGCACCATCTGCTTCGATAGTCCGACCAGAAGCGTATTCTGCATCGGTGGTTCTCCCCTGTGAGGTGATCCGAAGCAGAGGTTCTCCCAAACCTTTACGCCGGACCGTCAGTAACCATTGGGTTCTCCCAAACCCGCCTGTTACGCCGTCCTCTCAGCGAAAGCCGTGCCAACTTGAAAAATTCAGTCATTTAAATGGGTTAGGTGTTTTTGCGAGCGCCCCCAGGGCGGCAGAAAGGTCTTGTTGACCATGTTTGCCCGGCAGTTTTTTCCTAGTGGATGGTAAATCCTAATCTTCCGTTAACCATTCGGGCCCTAGCGTTGCCGGCAGTGGGGCGCGCGTGCGCCGGCGGCATTTGTATTGCGTCTTCAGGCCAAGGCTGGGGCAAATCGCGTTCGCATCCTCTGGGGATGAAGCGAGCGGACGATGGCGGACGAGGAAAAGACGGAAGGCGGCGAAGGCGCAGCCGCTCCGAAGAAGGGCAAGCTCAAGCTGATCATTGCCGTCGTCGGCTTCCTCGTCGTGCTCGGCGCGGGCGCGGGCGGCTGGTTCTTCTTCATGCGCGGCCATGGCGACGAGCAGCATGCCGAGGCAGCGCCGCCGCCGAAGCCGCCGAGCTTCGTCGACGTGCCGGACATGCTGGTCAATCTGGTCGGCGCCCCCGGCGAGCGCGTGCAATATCTCAAGCTGAAGCTCGTGCTCGAGGTCAAGGAAGAGAAGCAGGCCGAGGCCATCAAGCCGGCGCTGCCGCGGGTCACCGACCTGTTCCAGACCTATATGCGCGAGCTGCGCCCGAGCGATCTCAACGGCTCGGCCGGCCTGTTCCGCCTCAAGGAGGAGCTGACCAAGCGCGTCAACCTCGCGCTGGCGCCCAATTCGGTGAACGCGGTGCTGTTCAAGGAAGTCGTGATCCAGTGACGGGGTGGATGTAAAGCCATGGCCGGCAACGACCAGATGGACCAGGACGCCATTGCCGCCCAATGGGAAGCCTCGCTCGATTCCGAGGATCCCGCGGCGGCCGCGGCGGAGGCTGCCAAGAACGAACTTACCGAGAGCATGGCGCTGCAATGGGCCGCCATGGTCGAGGACGGCAGCCGCGACTTCGGCGGCAAGACCACCAACGGCGAGCGCGTGCTGTCGCAGGAGGAGATCGACAATCTCCTCGGTTTCACGGTCGGCGACGTCAGCCTCGACGACCATTCCGGCATCCGCGCCATCATCGATTCGGCGATGGTGTCCTACGAGCGCCTGCCGATGCTCGAAATCGTGTTCGATCGCCTGGTGCGGTTGATGACGACATCGTTGCGCAACTTCACCTCCGACAACGTCGAAGTCTCGCTCGACCGTATCACCTCGGTGCGGTTCGGCGACTACATGAACTCGATCCCGCTGCCGGCGGTGCTCTCGGTGTTCAAGGCGGAGGAGTGGGAGAATTTCGGCCTCGCCATGGTCGACTCCAACCTGATCTATTCGATGATCGACGTGCTGCTCGGCGGCCGTCGTGGCCAAACCCAGCTCAAGATCGAGGGCCGGCCCTACACCACGATCGAGACCAATCTGGTCAAGCGGTTGGTCGAGGTGGTGCTGTCCGACGCCGAGCAGGCGTTCCGGCCGTTGTCGCCGGTGACCTTCACGATCGACCGGCTCGAGACCAATCCGCGCTTTGCCGCGATCAGCCGCCCGGCCAATGCCGCGATCCTGGTGCGACTACGCATCGACATGGAAGACCGCGGCGGCAATGTCGAATTGCTGCTGCCCTACGCCACCATCGAACCGATCCGCAACGTGCTGTTGCAGATGTTCATGGGCGAGAAATTCGGCCGCGACCCGATCTGGGAAGGCCATTTCGCCACCGAAGTGGCGCAGGCCGAGATCGCGGTCGACGCGGTGCTCTATGAAGCCGATATCCCGCTGAAGGAGCTGATGAAACTCAAGGTCGGCGACACGCTGCCGCTGGATATCCGTTCCGACGCGCTGGTCTCGGTCCGTTGCGGCAATGTCACCCTGACGGAAGGCC
>CALRXG020000473.1:0-6168 GCA_943372075.1 Bordetella parapertussis
CCAGCGGCACCGACAGCACCAGCGCCACCACCTCCTCGCGGATAGCCTGCTCCGAGCGGATGGCGAATGCCAGCCCGTTGCGCGAGTTGATGGTGGCTCGCCAGAACCTCAGCAAGTCACTGCCCTCAAGTCACCGCCCTCACCTGCCCCAAATCACAAGCCCGCGGCGGCCGGCATCGGTTTGACCTTGCCGGCGCGCTCCTGCTTCAGGAGTTCGGCGATCAGGAAGGCCATGTCGATCGACTGTTCGGCATTGAGGCGGGGATCGCAGACCGTGTGGTAGCGGTCGTTGAGATCCTCGTCGGTGATGGCGCGCGCGCCACCGATGCATTCGGTGACGTCCTGGCCGGTCATCTCCAGATGCACGCCGCCGGCATGGGTGCCTTCTGCGGCGTGAATCGCGAAGAACGACTTCACCTCCGCCAGCACGCGGTCGAACGGCCGGGTCTTGTAGCCCGAGGTCGAGGTGATGGTGTTGCCGTGCATCGGATCGCACGACCACACCACGACGCGCCCCTCGCGCTGCACGGCGCGGATCAGGCCCGGCAGGTGGTCGCCGACCTTGTCGGCGCCGAACCGGTTGATCAGGGTCAGCCGTCCCGGCTCATTGTCGGGATTGAGGATGTCGATCAACTTTAAGAGTTCGTCCGGCTTCAGCGACGGGCCGCATTTCAGGCCGATCGGGTTCTTGATGCCGCGGAAATACTCGACATGGCCGTGATCGAGCTGGCGGGTGCGGTCGCCGATCCAGATCATGTGGCCTGATGTCGCGTACCAGTCGCCGGTGGTGGAATCGACCCGGGTCATCGCCTGCTCGTAGCCGAGCAGCAGCGCCTCGTGGCTGGTGTAGAAATCGGTGGCGCGCAACTCGGGATGGCTCTCGAGGTCGAGGCCGCAGGCGCGCATGAAGTTCAGCGCGTCCGAAATGCGGTCGGCCAGCTCCTTGTAGCGGCGGGACTGCGGCGAATCCTTCAGGAAGCCGAGCATCCACTGATGCACGCTGCCGAGATTGGCGAAGCCGCCGGTGGCGAAGGCGCGCAACAGGTTCAGCGTCGCCGCGGATTGCCGATAGGCCATCAGCTGGCGCAGTGGATCGGGGATGCGGGCCTCCGCGGTGAAGGCGATGTCGTTGACGATGTCGCCGCGATAGCTCGGCAGCTCGACATCGCCCTGCTTCTCGGTCGGCGACGAGCGCGGCTTTGCGAATTGCCCGGCGATGCGGCCGACCTTCACCACCGGCAGCGCGCCGGCATAGGTCATGACAACGGCCATCTGCAGCAGCACGCGGAAGAAGTCGCGGATGTTGTTGGCACCATGCTCGGCGAAGCTCTCGGCGCAGTCGCCGCCCTGCAACAGGAAGGCCTCGCCAGCCGCGACCCGGCCGAGCGCCCTCTTCAGGCTGCGCGCCTCACCTGCGAACACCAGCGGCGGAAAGGTCGCAAGCTGCGCCTCGACATCGGCCAATGCCTTGGCATCGGGATAATCGGGCACCTGCAGCACCTTTTTGGCGCGCCAGCTATCGGGTGTCCACCGCTCGGACATGAGGTCAACTCCTGAGCAAAAACCGCAACTTAATCGCGGCCCACGGAAAGCCCGGCTTATACACAGGCCTCCGGCCTCCGGCTAGAAGGATTCCTGCAATCGCGTCAAGCTCTTGCAGGAGAATGCGAATTCGCATTTGCTGGACCATACCATGAATGCCGGGGAAATCGCCGTGGCCTCCGCCGCGCTGGACGACGTTTTTAGCGACGACATCGTCATGCCGGCCGCGGACGGCTTTCCGCTCGCCGCGACGCTGTTCCTGCCTCGCGGCAAGAAGGGCCATGCCGTCCTGATCAGCTCGGCGACCGCCGTGCCCCGCAAGGTCTACCGCGGCTTCGCCGGCTACCTCGCCCGCCGCGGCTCGGCGGTGCTGACCTATGACTACCGCGGCACCGGCGATAGCAGACCAATGGCGGCGACCGGCCGCAACAAGCCGAAGTCGCTGGCCGGCTTCAAGGCCACGATGGCGGACTGGGCCGCGCTCGACGCCACCGCCGCGGTGCGGTGGATGCGCGAGCGCTACCGCGACCTGCCCTTCAGCTATGTCGGCCACTCCTTCGGCGGCCAGGCGCTCGGCCTGTTGCCCAACAATGCCGAGATCCCGCGCGCGTTGCTGGTCGCGTCGCAAGCCGCACATTGGAAGCTGATGGCCTCGCCCGAACGCTATCGTGTGGTGGCTTTCATGAACGGCATCGGCCTGCCGTTGGCGCGCACGCTCGGCTATGTGCCGGGCTGGTCCGGCCTCGGCATGGACCTGCCGAAAGGCGTGTTCGAGCAGTGGCGCGGCTGGGTGATGCGCGAGCGCTATCTGCTCGACGATCCAGCGTTGGCCGCGCGCGAGAATTTTCCGAAGTTCAAAGGCAGACTGCGCGCGATCAGCATGACCGACGACACCTGGGCGACGCGACCTGCGGTCGAGCTGCTGTGCTCGGCCTTCACCTCGATCACGCCTGAGATCATCGCCATCAGTCCCACCGATGTCGGCGCCAAGGCGGTCGGCCATTTCGGCTTCTTCCGCAGCGACCACCGCGACACGCTGTGGCGCGGCGCCGCGGAATGGCTGGAGGCGGAAGCATAGACGCGAACTTTTCTCGGTCGTCGTCCTGGCTTTCGGCAGGACGACGATGCGGATGATCGTCGCGCGAGACAATCCGTCGTCATTGCGAACCCAGTCTTGGTGTCATCGCCCGGCTCGATGTTCAGCCCGGTCACACGCCGGGCGATGACAGTATGGGCGAGGACGCGGCTTCGCATTCTCGCGAGGAGTGTTGTCCGAGCCTTGCGACCGCCATTGATTGTGCTGCCTGCCACGCAAAGTGGTAAGGGTCGCGGACCACTCTTGGAGCAACGAGTCTGTTCGATGAAATTCCTGGCTCTGGCATGTTTGGCCTGTCTGCTGGCGTCGACGCCTGCCCTCGCGTGTCAGTTTGACACGGACTGCCAGCCCGGCAGTCAGTGCGTAAAGGCGTCCTCTAGCATCTACGGGGTGTGCACCGGCGGCCTGTCGCCCGGCAACGCCAATGATCAGCAGCCGGCGCAATTTCCGCAAGATATCAACGGGACGTACGGCAACACCTGCTCGTTCGATACCGATTGCGGTGTTGGCAGCCATTGCATCAAGCAGGATACGGTCCAGGGCATCTGCACGAAGTAGCCACCCGGCGCGGCCGACGCCGCGGCGGATGACGCTTCCGCCCTTTCGTGAAGCTACGGCGGGCAAGCCGCCAATCCGCCCTGCGATTTTGAGACCTTCGGTCCGGCGCTCCTATTGATACGTCGCCGGCTTGTGGCCGTTCAATTCGCCGTGCGGTTCAGCTTCGCCTTTACCGTTGCCGTTGCTGCTGCCATTGCCGTTTCCATTGGCGGCCTTGCGCGCCAGCAATTCCTTTTCGGCCTGGTACCAGAGTTGATCCATCTGGCCCGGCGGTTCGCCGGCGTCCTTCCACAGCTCGTAGGCGCGGGTGCGAATTTCTTGCTCGGTGGGACCTGTCATGGGGGCTCCCTCAATCCTTGGAATTACAAATGGTTTGCAAAAGGAACTTCCGGGCCGGCGCTATGTTCCAAAATGAATGCGGGCACGCCCCCCGCCGCGATGTTCCCGCAATGCTGCACCCAACGCCGCGCGACGGCAAGATTGTCGCGCGGCAACTCACCGTTTCCGGTCGCAATATCTCAGCCGGTCGAGCCGCGCGGTGCCTCACCATTGAGCAGCACCGAGTGGCGACGGCCATAGGCGAAGTAGAGGCCGAGGCCGATCACCAGCCAGACGACCAGACGCAGCCAGGTCTCCCAGGGCAGGAACACCATCAGCAGGATCGAGAAGGCCATGCCGAGCAGCGGCACCACCGGCACCGCTGGGGTGCGGAACGGACGCGCGACCTGGGCGTCGCTCCGGCGCAGATAGATCACGGCGCCGCAGACCAGCACGAACGCGAACAGCGTGCCGATCGAGACCATTTCACCCAGAATGTCGATCGGCGTCAGCGCCGCGACGATCGCCACCATGATGCCAATCAGGAGCTGGCTCTTGTACGGCGTCCCGAGCGAGGGATGCACGTCGGAAAACATCCTGGGCAGCAGGCCGTCCTTGGCGATCTGGAAGAAGATGCGGCTCTGGCCATACAGCAGCACCAGGATCACGGTGGTGAGGCCGGATAGCGCGCCGATCTTGATCAGCACCGAGAACCAGGTCTGGCCGATGACGTCGACGCCCTTGGCGATCGGGTCGGCGACGCCGAGCTCGGTATAGGGTACGAGGCCAGTGAGCACGCCAGCGACGGCGACATACAGGACGGTGCAGATCAGCAGCGAGCCGAGGATGCCGATCGGCATGTCGGTCTGGGGATGCTTGGCTTCCTGCGCCGCGGTCGAGACCGCATCGAAGCCGATGAAGGCGAAGAACACCACCGAGGCGCCGCGCATCACGCCGGTCCAGCCGAACTGGCCGAACGTGCCGGTGTTGTCGGGAATGAAGGGATGCCAGTTCGCTGGTGTAACGTATCCAGCACCGAACAGGATGAAGGCCAGCACGACGGTGAGCTTGATCCCGACCATGATGTTGTTGAGCCGCGCCGATTCCCTGGTGCCGCCGATCAGCATCGCGGTGAGCAAGAGGACGATCAGCGCGGCCGGCAGATTGACGATGCCTTGCACGGTCGTGCCGTCCGGAAGCTTGGCCTCGGTCCAGGGCGCCGCGGCATATTGCGGCGGGATGTTGATGCCGAAATTATGCAGCAGCGAGACGATGTAGCCCGACCAACCGACCGCGACCGTGGAGGCGCCCATCGCGTATTCGAGGATCAGGTCCCAGCCGATGATCCAGGCGAAGATCTCGCCCAAGGTCGCATAGGTGTAGGTGTAGGTGCTGCCGGAGACCGGCAGCAACGCGGCGAGCTCCGCGTAGCACAGGCCGACGAAGGCACAGGCGATGCCGCCGACAACGAAGGAGAGCATGATGGCGGGGCCGGCATAGTGCGCCGCCGCGGTGCCGGTGAGCACGAAGATGCCGGCGCCGATGATGCAGCCGATCCCGAGCGCCGTGATGCTCAGCGCCCCGAGCGTCTTGCCCAGCGCCTGCTCGCCCGCCTCGGCGATGATGGAGGCGACCGACTTGCGCGTCATCAAACCCAGGTCAGACATGGCGGCATCCCCTTCTGATAAAACCGGTACTGGGTAACAATCAGAACGAGAGCGTTGGGTTCCGCGTATCGGAACGATTGTCCCTCACGGCGGCCCTGGTGAGCGGATGCAGGAAGGCCGCGACGGCGCTGCACCGCTCCGCATACATCGTGGCAGCTACTCTTGCGGAGGCTCCCCCTCACCCGGAACGCATCTCCCGATGCGTTCCGACCTCTCCGCGCACGCGGGGCGAGATCGAGCGGCGCCGTCGCCGACCGCGCGCTAACCGAACATGTCTGAATATTTCATCGCGACGAACGGTATCGTCGCGATATGTCGCTCGCCCTACTCCGCGGCCTGGCGGACGTGGCGCGCGGTCGGGGTGCGCATCGTCACCAGCTCTTCCGACGCGGTCGGATGCAGCGCGATGGTGGCGTCGAAATCGGCTTTCGTCGCCTTCATCTTCACCGCGATCGCCACCGCCTGGGTGATCTCGGCGGCGGCCTCGCCGACGATATGGCAGCCGAGCACGCGGTCGCTGGCCCCGTCGACCACGAGCTTCATCAGCACGCGGGTGTCGCGGCCGGACATCGTCGCCTTGATCGGGCGGAAATCGGTCTTGTAGATGTCGACGTGGGAAAACTGCGCCCGCGCCTCTTCTTCCGTCAGGCCGACCGTGCCGACCTCGGGCTGCGAGAACACCGCGGTCGGGATCGTGGCGTGGTCGACCTGCACCGGGCGCTTGCCGAACACGGTGTCGGCGAAGGCATGGCCCTCGCGGATCGCGACCGGGGTCAGGTTGGTGCGATGGGTGACGTCGCCGACCGCGTAGATGTTGTCGACCGAGGTCTTCGACCAGCCGTCGACCTGGATGCCGCCATTGGCCGGATTGATCGCGACACCCGCGGTCTCCAGCCCGAGATTGGCGACGTTGGGATGCCGGCCGATCGCGAACATCACCTGGTCGGAGGCGATGCTCGATCCGCTCGACAGGTGGGTGGTGTAATC
>CALRXG020000474.1:0-6126 GCA_943372075.1 Bordetella parapertussis
CGCAGGATACGGCGTCAGCCGCGCCATGGCTGAAACGGCTGTGCGGGCCGCAGACGCGCGTCGCCGTGCTGCAAAACGGGATCGGCCATGCGGAGCGGCTGGCGCCGCTGGTCGGCTCCGCCACCGTCGTTCCGACCATCGTCTACTACAATGCCGAGCGGCTGGCACCGGATCGCGTCCGCATGCGTCGCGCCGGCGAGTACGAATTCGCGGTCGGCGACGACACGGACGGACGCGCATTCGAAGCGCTGCTGAACGGCACGCTGATGCGTGTGCTGCGCACCGCCGATTTTACCACCCGCGCCTGGCGCAAGCTTCTGCTCAACGCCGTCGCCAATCCGATCACCGCGCTCACTCTACAGCGGCAGGCGGTGTTTCGCCGCGACGACGTCAAGGCGCTGTGCCTTGCCATTCTCGAAGAGGCCGCCAATGTCGGCCGCGCCGATGGCGCACAGCTTGCGCCCGACGAAGCCGAGCGAATGCTGGCGACATTGCTGACCTACCCGCCCGACGCCGGCACCTCGATGTATTTCGATCGGGTCGCCGGACGGCCCTTCGAGGCCGACGCGCTCACGGGCGCGATCGTCGCGGCCGGCGCACGGCACCGCGTGCCGACGCCGCTCAACGGCCTGTTGCTGACGCTGTTGCGCGCCACCAGCGACGGCCTGCGCGACGCTGTGCAGGCCGAGCGGCGATGAGAGGCGCGATCGCTACGACGATCGCGCCAGCGCGCCGTCGATCATGTTGACCGCGTTCTGCACGCCGTAGACCGCGACGAAGGAGCCGAAGCGTGGGCCCTTCTCCTGGCCGAGCAGCACCTGGTAGAGCATGTTGAACCAGTCGAGCGAGACGCCGGGGCGGCCATCCTTGCCCTTCTTGACCATGTCGAGGAACGGCTCGCGGCGGCCGATCTCGTAGACCACGTTCTGGATGTCTTCCGCGGCAGCATTCGCCGGCATGTTCGCCAGCGCATCGCGCAGATCCTGCAACGCGGCGCGTTCGCCTTCGGTCGGTTCGCGGAACTGCTTGGTCGGCGCCACGAAGTCGCGATAATAGTTGATGGCGTAGCCGACCATCGCATCGAGCTTCGGATGCGTCTCCGGCGTCACGCCCGGACGGTAACGGCCGATGAAGCCCCACAACGTCTCGGCGTTTTCCGCGTTCGACGACGACACCAGCGTCAGCAGGAGCTGGAAGGTGACCGGCATGTCGGCCTGCGGCGGCTTGCCGGAATGGATGTGCCAGACCGGATTCTGCAACTGCTGCCGCGGCTCCTGGCGGGTGAAGCCATCGAGGAACTGCTGGTAGTCGTCGACATTGCGCGGGATGACGTCGAAATACAGCCGCTTCGCCGCCTTCGGCTCGCGGTACATGAACAGCGACAGCGATTCCGGCGAGGCGTAACGCAGCCATTCGTCGATGGTCAGGCCGTTGCCCTTCGACTTCGAGATCTTCTGGCCCTTGTCGTCGAGGAACAGTTCGTAGTTGAAGCCTTCCGGCGGCGTGCCGCCGAGCGCCGTGCAGATCTTCGCCGACAGCTTCACCGAGTCGATTAGGTCCTTGCCGGCCATTTCATAGTCGACGCCGAGCGCGTACCAGCGCATCGCCCAGTCCGGCTTCCATTGCAGCTTGCAACGGCCGCCGGTGACCGGAACGGTGACGCTCTCCTTGGTGTCGGGATCCTCATACGAGATCGTGCCGGCCTTGGCGTCATGCGCCGTCACCGGCACATAGAGCACGAGGCCGGTGCGCGGACAGATCGGCAGGAACGGCGAGTAGCTCGCAGCGCGCTCCTCGCGCAGCGAGGGCAGCATGATCGCCATCACCTTCTCGATCCGCTCCAGCATGCGGAGCAGCGCGGCGTCGAACCGGCCGGAGGTGTAGTATTCGGTCGAGCTTGCGAACTCGTAGTCGAAACCGAACTGATCAAGGAAGGCGCGCAGCCGCGCGTTGTTGTGCTGACCGAAGCTCGGATGGGTGCCGAACGGATCCGGCACCTTGGTCAGCGGCATGCCGAGATGCTTTTCCAGCAGCTCCTTGTTCGGCACGTTGTCGGGCACCTTGCGCAGGCCGTCCATGTCGTCCGAGAAGGCAAGCAGGCGCGTCTTGATCTTGTCCTCGGTGAGCACGCGGAAGGCATGGCGCACCATGGTGGTGCGCGCGACCTCGCCGAAGGTGCCGATATGCGGCAGGCCCGATGGACCATAGCCGGTCTCGAACAGCACCTCGTCCTTGGGATTTTTCTTCAGCCGCGCCACAATCGCTTTCGCCTGCTCGAACGGCCAGGCGTTGGATTGTTCGGCGAGCGCCCGCAGGTCGCTCGGGCTGGCGGCAAGATCAATCACGGACATTCTTCAGGCTTTCTCCAAAAAGGCCGCGAAAACTAACGCTTTCGCGGCAAAATGCAAAGTTGGGACGATTTCTGCCTCACCCGTCATTGCGAGGAGCCACCGGGTCGCGCGAACGCGCGCCCGATGACAGGCTCCGCGACGAAGCAATCTATACGGCCTCCGCGGCGACAGTGCATTGCTTCGCTCGCAATGACGGGGATAGTGCGGACCGCGTCAAAACGGGCTGATCGAGAAATAGCGCAGCCACAGATCGGTATAGCGGCCTTTTTCCCAAATCCTGAACAGCGCCCAGTTCAACGACTGCCGGAGCAGATCGTTGCCCTTGCGCACGGCGATGCCGACGCCCTCGCCGAAGTAGCGGCTTTCGACGAAGGGTCCGCCGGAGAAGGCGCAGCACCCGTCCGAGTCGGTGCCATTGATCCAGAACGCAAGCGAGATCGCATCGCCGAAGATGAAATCGACCTCGCCGCGGCGGAGCGCTGCGCGCAGCGTGTCGTTATCCGGATAGGAGTGGATCTCGGCGTCGGTGAACATCGCCTTGAGGTAGGCCTCGTGCGAGGTGCCGGCGATCACGCCGACCTTCTTGCCCTCGAGATATTCCGGGCGGATTTCCGGCATCACATTGTCGCGGCGCGACACGAAGCGCGCCGGCGCGCGGTAATAGGGATCGGTGAAATCGACCTTGGCGCGCAGTTGCGGCGTCACCGCCATCGACGCGATGATGGCGTCGCCCCGGTTGGTGGCGAGCGCGTCGATCAGGGTCTCGAAGCGGCGCATCTGGATGGTGCAGGTGACCTTGATCTCGTCGCAGAGCGAGCGCGCCAGGTCGACATTGAAGCCGGCCGGATTGCCGTCGGGCCCGGTGAAGTTGAACGGCGGGTAGTCGGTCTCGGTCAGGAACCGGATCACGGTGAGGCGTGACAGGTCGGGGCGGTCCGGCCGGCGCCGCGGGTCCCAGAACCCCGGCACGGCCTGCGGCGCGGCCGCGGCGGCCTTGGGCGGCTGGATCGGGGCGGTCGGCGCAGCGGCAGCCGGAGGCGCCGCAGGCTTGGCTTGAGCAGGAGCGGCCACGGCCGGCGGAGCCGGCGCCGTCTTGGCCGCCGGAGATGTCTGCGCGAACGCCGGACCGGCCAGAACCAGCAAACCGGCCGCCATCATCCTCGCCGCCAGACGGAGCTGGCGCGAGCGGGCGGCAAGGGGCTGGGTGAACGGGTCGGGCATAACCGGCAATATTAGGGAATTGAACGGCTTATAGACCATCCGGCGCCCGTTGCGAGCGCCGAATGGGTTAATTCTCGACCGCAAATGGCGGTCAGAGATACCGTTTGAGATCGGCCGCGGCCTCTTCCGGCGTCCGTTTCAGATTGAACGGCGCAACGAAATGGCCGTCGCGGTCCATCAGATAGATCAGCGCGGTGTGATCCATCGTGTAGTCGCCATCCTTCAGCGGCACCTTCTTGGCGTAGACGCGGTAGCTCGACAGCACCTTGGCGATCGACGCGGGATCGCCGGTCAGGCCCTTGAGGTGCGGATCGAAGCTCGACAGATAGTCCTTCATCGCCGCTGCGGTGTCGCGTTCCGGATCGACCGAGACGAAATAGGCATTCACGCGGTCGGCATCCTTGCCCATCGCCTTGAGAACCTCCGAGATCTCGAACAGCGAGGTCGGGCAGACGTCCGGGCAATGGGTGAAGCCGAAGAAGATCAGGGTCGGCTTGCCCTGCAGATTCTTGTCGGTGACGGTCTGGCCGGACTGGTCGGTGAGCTGGAACGGGCCGCCGATCGCGGCCGGCGCGGCCACGGTGCGCAGGCCACCGACCGCCCACAGCATGAGGAACAGGCCAACCGCCAGGCTGGCGGCGAAGGCGGCGAAGATCACCAGTGGGCGGGTGGTCCGGGGCATGATACGAGGCGCATCCTTGTCAGAAGCAGGCGGAGATGCCGGCCGTGATCATTTCGAAAAACACCGCGGTCCCGTAGTGGAACCAGAGCGCGGCGGCGGCAAGCAGGGCCAATCCGCCGATCCCGGCAGCGCCCCACAGGATCGCAGACGCCACCCGGCCCTGCGGAGCCGTCACGAGCTCGGTTGGGGTGGAGATCGGCTGAACCATGGGGATTCAGATAGGCCGGGTTCCGGCAGGCGGCAAGCACAATGCCGGCTGCGGGCTGTCAAATGATGGCGAGGCGAATGCCCACCATGACGCGGGACGACCGAACTGAACTCAGCGCGCGGGCTTCGGCGCCGAGGCCTGGGCGTTGAGGTAGCACGGCTTGTACAGCGCCTGCAGTTGCTTGCCGCGCAGGAAGATCATGTTGCGGGTCAGGCCGCCGCGTTCCGAAATCCATTTGCGCACCGCCGGCGGGTACATCAGGTACAGCATATGGGTGGCTTCCGGATTGGGCACCGGGCGGCCATTGTCGCCGTAATCCCAGGCGGCATGGAAGCCGAGGCTGGCGTGCGAGGTCACGCAAATACGGTCGTGAGGAACCTTGCCGAGCACGATGGTGCAGGCCGAGGCGCAAAGCCCGTCGATGATGACCGTCTCACCCGACGTGCGCAGGTCCTGGTATTTGTCGACATAGACCCCGATCTTGCCGCCGCGATCGTCGGCGATCCTGACCACTGCCTGTGACGCCCCCATTCCCGCCAGCAGGAGAACCGCCGCGAGCAACCCCGTCATCAACTTCATTGGCCAGCCCCAGTCGAAACCGAATCTGTTGGTCTTGTGATGCAAGATGATGGGAGCGTGTTGCGAGAGTCGATTTTTGTCCAGACGAGCGAAGCCGATCAAAACAAATTCAAATTGGGTGTTGCGCGCACGCTGCAGTGACGCGCGGAAAAGGTCCCAAACTGGAACAGCTTGCCGCAACTGCTTGGTGCCTCGCCGCCACAGGCAAGGTCCATTTGGCGTTGACCGCGAACAATGACGCGGTCTTGAATCCGCGCCGGGACAGGGGAATCCAAACATGGCTGACGATGCAGATGTGATCGTGATTGGCGCGGGCCTTGCGGGCCTCGTCGCCGCGACCGAGATCGCCGACGCCGGCAAACGCGTCATCGTGCTGGACCAGGAAGGGGAACAGAGCCTCGGCGGCCAGGCGTTCTGGTCGTTTGGCGGCTTGTTCCTGGTCGATTCGCCGGAGCAGCGCCGGCTCGGCATCAAGGACTCCGCAGAGCTCGCGCTGCAGGACTGGATGGGCACCGCCGGTTTCGATCGTGACGAGGATCACTGGCCGCGGCAATGGGCCGAGGCCTATGTCGCCTTCGCGGCCGGCGAGAAGCGCGACTGGCTGCGCGCGATGGGCCATCGCATCTTCCCGGTGGTCGGCTGGGCCGAGCGCGGCGGCTATGACGCGATGGGCCACGGCAATTCGGTGCCCCGCTTTCATGTCACCTGGGGCACCGGCCCCGGCATCGTCGAGCCGTTCGAGCGCCGTGCGCGCGCGGCTGCGAACAGCGGACGGCTGGTGTTCAAGTTCCGGCATCGCGTCGATGCGCTCAGTGTCACGAACGGCACGGTCGACGGCGTCAGCGGCGCGATCCTGGAACCGACCTCGGTCGAACGCGGCAAGAGTTCCTCGCGCAACGTGACCGGCGACTTTTCGCTGCGCGCGCAGGCCGTCATCGTCGCCTCCGGCGGCATCGGCGGCAATCACGACCTGGTGCGGCAGAACTGGCCGCAACGGCTCGGCGAGCCGCCGAAGTTCATGATCTCCGGCGTGCCGGAGCACGTCGACGGCCGCATGATCGGCATCACCGAGCAGGCAGGCGGCC
>CALRXG020000475.1:0-6123 GCA_943372075.1 Bordetella parapertussis
CGCGCGTCAATTCGCCGCCAGCCGGTTAACACAAGACGCTGGGCCCGCATGACGCATAGGCTCTGCTGCAAGCAGAAGCGGCACGACAAGCCGGCATCACGGGGAGAACGTCATGGTCTCGATCAACCGGCGCAGATGGCTCACCGGCGCCGCAGGCGCAAGCTTCGCCGCAGTCGCCGGCGTCCGGCCCTCGCTCGCCGAGGATACGCCCGGCGTCACCGCGACCGAGATCAGGATCGGCAGCACCACTTCGCTCAGCGGACCGGTGTCGGCGCTCGGCGTGCAGGCACGCTGCCAGGAAGCTTTTTTCAAGATGCTGAACGAGCAGGGCGGCATCGCCGGCCGGCAGATCAAGTACATCTATTACGACGACGCGTTCAATCCGGCGAAGACGGTCGAGCAGGTGCGGCGCCTGATCGAGAGCGACAATGTCGCCTTCCTGTTCAACATGCTCGGCACCGCGCCGAACTCGGCCGTCGTCAAGTACATCAACGCCGCCAAGGTGCCGCATCTGTTCCTGTCGGTGAACGGCGACAAATGGGGTGACTACAAGACCTATCCCTGGACCATGGGCTTTGCGCCGAGCGCGCGGACCAAGGCGCAGGTGTTCGTCAAATATGCGCTGAGCCAGCACAAGGACGCCAAGATCGCGGTGCTCTACCAGAACGACGATCTCGGCAAGGATTTCGTCGCCGGCACCAAAGATGTGCTCGGCGAGCGGTTCGCGACATCGGCCGTAGTGGCCTCGCACGAGGTCACCGATCCCACCATCGATTCCCAGATCGTGGCGCTGCGCGGCGCCAATCCGGATGTGCTGATCTCGGGCACGACGGCAAAATTCTGCGCGCAATCGATCCGCAAGATCTACGAACTCGGCTGGAAACCGATGCATTTCATCGCCAGCGGCGCTGCGTCGCTGTCCTCGACCATCGTGCCCGTCGGCCTCGACAAGGCGCAGGGCACGATCTCGTCAGCCTATGTGAAGGATGTCGCCGATCCCGCCTGGGCCAATGATCCCGGCGTGAAGGACTTCCTCGCCTTCATGGAAAAATACTTTCCCGACGGCAATCCCAAGGAAGGCTACAACCTCTACGCCTATATGGTCGCGAACGTGCTCAAGATCGTGCTCGAGCAATGCAAGGGCAATTTCAGCCGCGAGAACATCATGGCGCAGGCGAACAATCTGAAGGACGTCTATGTCCCGACGCTGTTGCCCGGCATCAAGGTCAACACCAGTCCGAACAATCACCATCCGCTGCGACAGCTGCAGTTGCAGCGGATCGAAGGTCCGGGCTGGCTGCGGTTCGGCGAAGTGATCGAGGGCGCGAATCTCTAACCGTCGTTCCGGTGAACGTCGGGACCCACACCGCGTAATCTATTCGCGACGGGATGGCAGACATCTGCCGAAACAACAGGCTGTGGTGGTTGTGGGTCCCGGCCTTCGCCGGGACGACGGTGAACGTTACGTCAGTGCTCGCTCCTGCCCGGTCCGGTAGATCGCGAGATCGCGCGAGCCGGAGAAGATCGCGCGCGGCTTCAGGCCGTAGAAGCGACGGATCGAGTGGCTGAAATGGGTGCTATCCGGATAGCCGATGTCCTGCGCGAGATGCGCGAGGTTGATGTCCTGGTTGGCGAAGTGCAGCAGATGCCGCGCGCGCTTCCAGGCGCGGAAGGAGCGGAACGAGATCCCGGTCTCCTCCTTGAACAGATGCAGGAAGCGCGACGGCGACAGGCCGGCCTCGGCGGCGCAGCCCGCCGCGGTCACCGGCTCGCCGGAGAACTGCCCGATACGGCCGATCGCGCGCACGACGCGCGGATCGAGCACGCGCTGCGGCAGCGCGTCGCCGAAGCACATGGTGTCGAACTCGGCGTTCGCGATCGCATCGCGATGCTGCATCTCGGCCAGCGTCGCATAGGCGGCGCGAATCCGGTTGGCAAACAGATGGCAATCAGGGCCTTCGAGACGGCGGGCGACCGCCTCGAGCGTGCCGTCGGGTACGCTTTCCGGCTCGATCGCGACGCAGATCGCGGAACGATATTCGCTGGTGATGGTGTGGCGGAGGTTCGGCATCGTCACTGCGAGTTCGCCATGGGACTCGCGGCCCTCGCTGGTCGACAGATGCAAGCCATCGCGGATCGCGACATAGACATGGAAGGCGCCGGGACAGCGTTCACGCGGGCGGCCGAGCAGCCCGGCATAGAACACCCGTTCCGGTGTGATCAGCATCCGGTGGCCGGACTGCTGCTGGCCGGATTTCTGGCACTTGGCGTCCACGATCGCGTCCATGGCGGTTCCTCCTCGCGCGGCTCTTGGGGCCGCTGCGGCTGATCCACCATAGCGCAAATTCGCAACCTGTCACCGATGCGCTGGATCAATTCCGGGACACATCGACGCTGCCGCGATCAAGGCCGCGCCCGCGGCGCAACATTCTGTTCCTGCCCGGCTTTCTGTTCCGACGCCACCGCGCGCTTGTAACCGTCGCGCTGTTGCAGCCGTGCCCAATAAGCCGCGACATTCGGCCCGAAATCCTTGGCAAGGCCGATATTGCTGGCGAGCCGGAGCGCGTAACCGTTGGCGATGTCGGCGGCGGTGAAGCGTTCCGCGCAGAGGAATTCAGACTTGGCGGCGGCGGCTTCCACCGCGCGCAGACGACCCAGGAACCATTTTGCATAGTCGCCCGAGACCTGCGGATTACGTCGCTCCTCCGGCTCGAGCTGGCTGTAGCGGAGCACCAATGTCTGCGGAAAGGTCAGTGTCGCGTCGGAAAAATACATCCAGTTCAGGAACGCGCCATAGGCCGGCTCATCGACGCCCACGATCAGCGGCGTCGGGCCATGCTTGGTGCCGAGATAATGACAGATGCCGGAGGACTCCGTCATCTTCGTCTCACCATCGACCATGAACGGGATGGTGCCGAGTGGATTGATCCCGAGATACTCCTTGGCGAACACGCGCGGCGGGAACGGCAGCATCTTCAGCTCATAGGGCAGCCCGAGCTCCTCCAGCATCCACAGCGGGCGGAACGAGCGCGCGGCGTCGCAGTGATAGAGCGTGATCATCAGGCATTTCCCTTTTGCTTCAGGCCGGGCAGCGTGCCCATCATCTTGCACAATACCATGAGCATCACCTCGTCGGCACCGCCGCCGATCGAGGTCAGGCGACTGTCACGGTAGGCCCGGCTGACCGGCGTCTCGTTGGTGAAGCCCATGCCGCCCCAATATTGCAGGCAGGCATCGGTGAGCTCGCGGCCGAGCCGGCCGGCCTTCAGCTTGGCCATGGTCGCAAGCCGCGTGACGTCCTCGCCCGCCACCAGCGCCTCGCCGGCACGATAGATCAGCGAACGCAGGAGCTCGACCTCGGTCTGCATCTCCGCGAGCTTGAAGTGCACCACCTGGTTGTCGAGAATCGAGCCGCCGAATGCCTTGCGGTTGCGGGTGTAGTCGATGGTCTCGTTGATGATGAACTCATGCGCCTTGAGGCAGGCCGCCGCGCCCCACAGCCGCTCCTCCTGGAACTGGATCATCTGGTAGGTGAAGCCCTGGCCTTCCTCGCCGATCCGGTTGCGCTTCGGCACCCGGACATTGTCGAAGAAGATCTGCGCCGTATCCGACGAGCGCATGCCGAGCTTGTCGAGCTTGCGCGCGACCTGCACGCCCCTGGTGTTCATCGGCACGCAGATCAGCGACTTGTTGCGATGGACCTGGCCGTCGCTGGTGTTCGCGAGCAGGCAGATCCAGTCGGCCTGGGTACCGTTGGTGATCCACATCTTGCCGCCGTTGATGACGTAGTCGTCGCCGTCGGAGCGCGCATGGGTCTTGATCGAGGCGACATCGGAGCCGGCGCCGGGCTCGGAGACGCCGATGCAGGCGACCTGATCACCTGAAACCGCCGGCACCAGGAATTCGCGCCGCACCTCGTCGGAGCCGAACCGCGCCAGCGCTGGGGTCGCCATGTCGGTCTGCACTCCGATCGCCATCGGCACGCCACCGCAGGTGATGGCGCCCAGCTCCTCGGCCATCATCAACGCGTAGGAATAGTCGAGCCCCTGGCCACCGAACTCGACCGGCTTGTTGAGGCCGAGGAAGCCAAGATCGCCGAGCTTCTTGAACAGCTCATGCGCCGGGAAGATGTCGGCCTTTTCCCACTCGTCGACGTGGGGATTGATCTCGGCCGCGATGAATTTCTGCAAGAGCCGGCGTGGTTCGTCGTGGTCGGCGGTGAAGAGCATGGTGCCTTTATCCTCGTCATTCCGGGGCGACGCGAAGCGGCGAGCCCGGAATCCATTTCACATCGAATCTGCGGCCCGATGGATTCCGGGCTCGCGCTACGCGCGCCCCGGAATGACGGTGGCGAGTGCGAGGCATTCACAATCCCATCTGCCTCGACGCGAGATCCTTCATGATCTCCTCGGTGCCGCCGCCGATGGCGTTGACCTTGACCTCGCGGTAGATGCGCTCGACCTTGATGCCGCGCATGAAACCGGCGCCGCCGAAGATCTGCACCGCCTCGGAGGCGCAATGCGCCATGGTCTGCGTGGCCTGGTTCTTCATCATGCAGATCTCGGCGACCGGGCTTTCGCCCTGGCCGAGCCGCCAAGCCAGCATCTCCAGCATCGCCTGCGAAACCGCGACCTTCTGCGCCATGTCGACGATCTTGTGGCGGATGACTTGATGTTGCGCGATCGGTTTGCCGAACGTCTTGCGCTCCTTGGCGTAGCCGATCGCTTCGTCGAGGCAGACCCGCGCATACGCCGTGCAGCTCGCCGCCATGCCCATGCGCTCGCTGTTGAAGTTGTACATGATCTGCTTGAAGCCCCGGCCTTCCTCGCCGATCAGGTTCTCGACCGGCACGCGGCACTCGTCGAAATGCAGGGTTGCGGTGTCGGAGGCCCACCAACCCATCTTCTTCAATTTGGTGCGGGACAGACCCGGCGTATCGCCCTCGATCAAGAGCAGGCTGACGCCGCCGGGGCCCTCGCCGCCGGTACGCACCGCGACCGTCAGATAGTCGGCGCGCATGCCCGAGGTGATGAAAGTTTTCTCGCCAGAAACAACATAATGGTCGCCGTCGCGCCGCGCCTTGGTGCGCAGGTTCGCGACATCGGAGCCACCGCCCGGCTCGGTGATCGCCAGCGCCGAGATCTTCCTGCCGGCGAGCACCTCCGGCAGCACCCGCGCCTTGACCTCGGGGCGGGCGGCGCGGGCGATCGGCGGTGAGCCGATCGTGTGGCTCATCAGGCTCGCGGAGACGCCGCCGGCGCCGGCGCGCGCCAGCTCCTGCGAGGCCACGATCTTCATGAACTGGTCGGCGGCGATCCCACCATATTCCTCGGGGAAACCGAGCCCGAGCAGCCCGATCTCGGATGCTTTGGCATAGAGCGCCCGCGGAAACTCGCCCTCCTCGTCCCATTGATGGGCATAAGGTTCGATTTCCCTGGTCACGAAGCGCCGCATCACCTCGCGAAAGGCCTCATGCTCGCCGGTGTAGAACGGGTTTGCCATCCGCTTGCTCCGTTGATTCCCGGGTCGGACGATGTCCGGATTTTTCTCAGGCCACTTGCGTCGAGTGGCTGCCGGCCCGGCCGGCATTCCATTCGACTAACGGCCAGCCTGTAAACGCAAGACAGTATCCCGATACGCCCCCTCCACTGCCAATTCATGGCATCAATCGAGCCAGGAACAGGCGGCGCAAGACTGCCGTTCCGGAGGAGGGACATGTGCCGGTTCGTTACTACGACTGGATCGCGCATCATCGCCGGCGCACGCCGGACAAGATGGCGCTTGTCGATCTCGCAAGCGGACGCCGCTTTGGCTATGCGGAGCTCGACGCCCGCGTATCGCGGCTCGCCGCCTATTTGCGCAACGGACTGAAGGTTGCGAGCGGCGACCGCGTCGCGGTGCTGGCGCTGAACACCACGGATACGCTGGAGGTGCAGTTCGCCTGCTTCCGGATCGGCGCGGTCTTCCTGCCGCTCAACACCCGCCTCACCGTTCCCGAACTGCGCTACATCACTGGCGACGCCTCGCCCAAGGTGATGATCCATGACGACGACCTCGCCGAGACCGCGCTTGCGGTCGCAAAGCTTTGCGATGTCGCCGCGACCGTGCGGCTCGGCCCCGGCG
>CALRXG020000476.1:0-6095 GCA_943372075.1 Bordetella parapertussis
GATCTTGCCCTTCCATTTCGGATCGAGCAGATCGGCAAAACTCTTCGGCGCCTCTTCGGCTTTCACGAGATTGGTGTTGTAGGCAATGATCGACAGCCAGACCCGGAAGCTCGCAAACTGGCCATCCGGATCGCGATGCTCCTCCGGATAGTATTTTGCGACCTCCTCCGGCACGTACGGCGCGAGAATGCCGTCACGTTTCCAGACAATGAAATGCGCGGCGTCGGACGAGTTGACGACGTCGACCGCGTGAATGTTGCTGGAATATTCCTGACCAACCCGCTGGAACACGCGCTCCGCGCCGGTGCGCTCGACACGCACGCTGATGTAAGGATATTTCGCCTCGAACGCCTTTGCCAGCTTCTCCGCGACCGGCAGATCGGTCGAGGTGTAGTAGACGACTTCGCCCTCTTTCTTCGCTGCCTCGATCAGCGCCGGGGTCACCGGCTCGGCCGCCGGCGCCGCGGCCATCACGCGCGTCGAAAGGGCGGCCCCTGCCAGCACGGCACCGCTGCCCTTCAGCATATCGCGGCGCGATAGCCCAGAATGTTTCCTCATATGGTTCCCCGCACGCGATGGCGAAGTTGGAGTACACCGTCGTCCCGCATTTATTCCGACGCGCGGAGACGGCGTCCGTCGTCGACGGATGCTTCAGGTTGCAGCGAGACTCCTGATGGAGAAACAAGACTAAAGTTGGGGGAAAACACCATCGCAAGGACAGGGATTGCACCGGTCCGAGCAGATCAACATTGCGCGACACGCACTGCGTGTGGCCTTGCGATCGCCAACCGGCATCCCTACGCTCCCCGTCCATAACAAAACAAGACCTAGGGAGGCGAACGTCATGGCAACCAGGCGGGATGTCCTGAAGGCGGGAGCGAGCGCGGCAGCCGGCATCGTGTTTTGCAGTTGCGGGCTGCTGCACAATGCGAATGCACAACAATCACGCCAAAAGCTGCCGGTCACCGTCAATGGCAAGCGTGTCAAGACGATCGACATCCACTCGCATTGCCACTTCCGCGAGGCGGGAGCCCTGCTGGGCGCGGACGCCGCAAAGTTTCAAGTGCCACCGGTCAACGGCGCCGCGGAGGCCTTCATCGAGATCGACAAACGCCTGGCTGCGATGGACGCGCAGGCCGTCGACATGGAGGTGCTCTCGATCAATCCGTTCTGGTACGACCGCGATCGCGATCTCGCCGCGAAGATCGTGAAAATCCAGAACGAAAAGCTCGCCGAACTCTGCGCCGCGAAGCCGGACCGGTTCGCGGCCTTCGCCTCCCTGACGCTGCAAGCGCCAGATCTCGCCGTGCAAGAGCTGGAGACGGCGATCAAGAAGCAGGGCCTGAAGGGGGCGGCGATCGGTGGTGTCGTCGATGGCGTCGAGTTCTCCGACCCGAAGTTTCATCCGGTATGGGCCAAGGTCGAGGAACTCGGTGCCCCCTTGTTCATCCATCCGCAGGGCGTGCCTGAACTGAACAAGCGGCTGTCAGGCAACGGTTGGCTGGGTAACACGATCGGCAATCCGCTCGAGACCACGATCGCGCTCTCTCACCTGATCTTCGAAGGCACGCTCGACCGCTTCCCGGGACTGAAGGTCATCGCCGCACATGGCGGAGGCTACCTCCCCTCATATGCCGATCGCTCGGACCATGCCTGCCTGGTCGGTCCCAAGGGATGCAATCCGGAGATCAAGCTCCAGAAGGCGCCGACCGAATACCTGAAGCAGATCTACTTCGACTCCTTGATCTTCACGCCCGAGGCCATCCGGCACTTGGCCGCCCAGGTCGGTGCCGGCCAGATCGTACTGGGAAGCGACTATCCCTATCCATGGCAACTGGCACCGGTCGATCACATCTTCGCCTGTTCGTCGTTGAGCGACGACGAAAAAGCCAACATCCTTGGCCGGACCGCAGCAAAGCTGCTCGACATTGTCGCGTAACCACGGCAGCCGGCTGCCGAACAATCCGATTGCCGACGTCGCGCCTCGGAGTGCGCCGCCGCTATCGAGCCTCAGTACGCTTTCACTGTGCGCATTTGGTTGCCGGGTTGAGCGGCGGGCGCCGGCTGGGCAATCGCGGGCGCCGGATCGGTGTCAACCGAGTTGGTCAACGCGAACTCAGCCTGCGCCGCGTCCGATATCCATTTGACCGCGACCGGGTGACTAACCAGCATTCCGATCAGCGCGATAACGACGAGCACCGGCAAGGCGATGAGCTTGATGCTGAAGCTCTGGTAGTTGCCTTCCGGGTCCTGCTGTCGCTTATCGAAAGAGCCCTGCATGGATTCCTCCACGTTGCGGATACGCTCCCCCGAAGGATGACTTACCGCAGCGCACGCAAGGCCGATGTGAATGGTTTCACAGGCTTGGCCAGTTCACCGTTTCGTGAAATGCCTGATCGGCCGAGCAGCGAAGCGGCTACTCGCCGTCGTCCGCGCCGGCGTCGACAAGTTCCTGGAGCGACCCGGGCTTCAGCACGACGATCGCGCCATGTTCAAGCCGCACCCAACCGCGTGTCGCCCACGCCCGGAGCTGCTTGTTGATGCTTTCGCGCGTCATGCCGACCATCTCGCTGATCTCTTGCTGGGTGATCGAGATGGTACGTCCCTGCGGCTCGCGCTTGTGCTTGTCGCTGAGACGAAGCAGCGCGCTGGCAAGGCGGCCGGGCAGATCCTGCAGGATGACCTGTTCGACCTGGTCGCTGGTCCGCCGCAATCGCTCGCACAGCAATTCGATGAACTTCATCGCAAGCGACGGCTGGCTGCGCACGAACGGAATGAACTCACGCCGATCGATGACGAACAGCTCGCAATTGGTGTTGGCCGTGGCATCCGCGGTCCGCGACAGGCCGTCGAGCAGCGCGATCTCCCCGAAGATCTCTCCAGACTCGATCAGGTTGAGAATGGCGTTGCGTCCCTCCGGCGACGAAATGCTGATCTTCACCGTGCCCGAGATGACCGCAATCAGGCTGGTGCCGGGATCGCCCTTGGAAAAGATCATCGTGCCGCGCTTCAGCGTGATGTGCTTGGCGTAGCGGCAGAGTTGATCGAATGCTTCAGGCTCGAGATCAGCGAAGTAAGGATGCTTGCGCAGCACCGACAGCTTGTTGCTCGAAAACGACGACGCGCCGGCAGTTCGTTCTATGGGCGGCGCACCGGTCATTGTGATCCAAACTGATTGTGTTGCGTTCGATCGGCCCACCACCTGCGCGGACACCGACAAAAGCCATCGATCAATGAAAGCGGAGAGAACTATAGCCCCAGCGAGGCCCTACAGCAACCAAGGCCCCAGCCACTCACACGGCCAGACGAAATCCGGCAAGCTACAATTTGGAATAAATAAACGCCGAGTTGCAACGCTCAATTGCAGTCAGTCGCCGCACCCGATTTGAGCAACCGGCGACAATCCCGTCTGGCGGAACACGTCTGTGGGGTCGCCCCGGCTTACAGCAGCTTGCCGTCGGGCCCGAAGAACGGGTGCGGCCTGTCAAACTGGCCGATCGGGACCTGATGCGTGACCAGCTGCCCAAAGCCGTCCCCGCGAAACCACGTATGCAGGTGAAACGCAGGCGGTTCCACCCTGAACGAAGGCTCTCGCAGCTGCCCGAGATCCAGGTCGACCGCATGGTTCGGGGCGGGGCACAAAGTCACGGGAATGCCAGCGAAGGTGGTGAGCATGGCACGATGAACGTGCCCACATCCGATCAGCTGCGCGCGCGGGTGACGCCTGACGATTCTCGCCAGCTCTTCGGCATTGAAGAGATCTTGCCGGTCCATGTGCCAGATGCCGCCCTTGAACGGCGGGTGATGCAGGAAAAGCAACGCGGACCGATCAACCGCCGTCGCCAGCGCGGCGTCCAGCCATTGCAACGTCGACGCTTCGAGCATGCCATGCGGCTTCCCGGCGACACTCGAATCGAGCAGCAGGAGATCGATGCCGTCGACCTCGATCTTCTGATCGAGCGGACCCGTCGCGCGGGCATAGGGCGCCGAAGGAAACGCGGCGCGCATCCAAGCCCGCGAATCGTGATTGCCTGGAACGCCGGCAAACGGCACGCGCAGCGGCGCGAGCAATCGCTTGAGATGGTCGTATTCCTCGACCGACGGCGTATCGACAAGGTCGCCGGAGATGACGACGAAATCGGGCGCCGGCGCGAATGCGTTGAGCGCAGCGACGCAGTTTTCAAGCGCCTTGGCGGTATCGACCCGGCCATAGGCCAACGCACCGGGCGGCTTGATGTGGAGATCGGATATCTGGGCGATCAGGATCGGCTTCGATGACATCGATCAATCTCGGAGTTCGGATGGCAGCACACGAAGCGCGTTGGGCGCAATGGAAAGCCCGATTCGATCGCCGACTTCAGCTCGTATGGTATTGGGCGCATCGACACTGAGTGGCTTACTTGACGCGCCACTGACGACAAGCCGCTGCCGGTCGCCGATGAAACTGACGGACTCGACGCTTCCGGTGAGCGCTCCCGCAGCGTGCTCTGTCACGCGAATGGTTTCGGGACGGATCATCACGGTCGCATTCGCAGTCGTCACGCCCCCCTCGATCGGCAATCGCCCGCCGGGCAGGATCAATGCACCGTTCTCGATCGGAGCTTCCACGATGTTCGCCGCCCCGATGAACTCCGCGACGAACCGGTCCTTCGGCGCGAAGTAGACCTCGCGCGGCGTGCCGATCTGGGCGATCGCCCCTTTCCGCATCACGACGATGCGATCCCCCAATTCCATGGCCTCGGCCTGATCGTGGGTGACGTAGATCGTCGTGATGCCGAGTGCGCGCAGCAGCCGGTTGAGCTCGCTTCGCAACCGGTCGCGCAAGGCGGCATCGAGGGCGGTCAACGGCTCGTCGAGCAGCAATATCCCGGGCCGGATCGCAACCGCTCGTGCTAACGCGACGCGCTGACGTTGGCCGCCCGACAGCTGGTCGATGCGGCGGTTCTCCAGCCCCGTGATGTTGGTGAGGGCCACCAGCTCGGCGACGCGCGTGGCACGCTCGCTGCGGGCGACACCGCGGATTTTCAGCCCATAGGCGATGTTGTCCGCCACCGTCATGTTGGGGAACAGGGCATAGGATTGAAACACCATCCCGACATTGCGCCGCTCGATCGGGACTGACGTCATATCCTTGCCGTCGAACAGAACCTTGCCGCCAGTATCCGGCAGTTCGAGGCCCGCAATGATGCGCAGCATCGTGGTTTTCCCGCAGCCGGATGGTCCAAGCAGCACCAGCGTCTCGCCCCGCGCGATGTCGAGGGTCGCCGGATCAAGGGCGCGCGTGCCGTCGGCAAAGGTCTTGCCGCACGCCTCGATCCGCACCGCTGCACCATGACCGGCCGTACTCATCTTTTATGATCCTTGTCGGCCAGCAGCTGCATCGCGACGAGCAGCGGAATGATCATCACGAAGAAGATCAAGGTATAGGCTGAGGCCACCTCGAGCCGCATCGAGGCGTAGCTGTCGGCGAGCCCGATCGGCAGTGTCTTGGTCAACGGCGTATGCAGCATCCAGGTTAGATTGAACTCGCCGAGTGACAGCGTGACCACCATCAATGCACCAGCCAGAATACCCGGCAGCGCATTGGGCACGATGACGTCGCGGAACCGCCGCCATGGCGACGCCCCGAGCGATGCCGCGCCCTCGTCCAGCGTCTTGATGTCCACCGTCGCGAACACCGCCATGACCGAGCGCACCATGAACGGCATAGTGAAGATCACGTGCCCGACCAGGATGAACAGCCAGGATCGACGAAAATCACCGAAGCCGCCGTAGGAGAGCAGCAGCGCAAGTGCGATCGCGAGCCCGGGAATCGCCAGCGGCAGCGTGATGATCTCTTCGACGATGCGGGCAAGCCGGCCGCCCCGCGTATGCAGGGCATAGGCTGCGGGAACCCCGGCAAACAGTGTGACGGCGAGTGTCGCGAACGCGATCACGAACGACAGCAGGATGGTGCCGGCATAGAGCTCCCAGACCTGCGCGACCCATTGCAGCGTCACACCGGATTGGATGCCCCTGAAGTAATTGACGGTCACGCCCGCAGAGATCGAAAGCCCGGCGGGCACCACCAGGAATGCCGCGACGAGCAGCGTGAA
>CALRXG020000477.1:0-6055 GCA_943372075.1 Bordetella parapertussis
TCCGGAGATTGCCCGTGACCCGCTCCTCCAAGGCCGAGACCAAGGGCCGAAAACTCTCGAATTTTCTGTGCTTTGCGGTATATTCCGCCAATCTGGCCTTCGGCCGTGCCTACAAGCCGATCCTCGACGGCTTGGGCCTGACCTATACCCAGTACATCGCCATGATCGCGCTGTCGGAGACCGACGATCAGACCGTCAGCGAACTCGGCGAGAAGCTGTTCCTGGAATCCAACACCCTGACGCCGATCCTCAAGAAGCTGGAGCAGAGCGGCTACATCAGCCGCGCCCGCGATCCCGCAGACGAGCGCCAGGTGCGGGTCAACCTGACGCCGGCCGGGCGGCGGCTGCTCGACAAGGAAATCAGCATGTCGGTGATCGAAGCCGCCGGGCTCGGAGACGAGTTTCCGATCGTGCAGAAGAGCGTGGTCAGGCTGCGTGACAATCTGCTGCAGAATACGCGCGGCGAGTCGAAGAAGGGCTGATGCCATAGCGGCGGTGCGCGGGTGCTTCACGACCTGCCGCGCCGGACCAAATTGTAACGGGCTGTATCCGCGCGGCGTGCTTCCGCATTTTTGCCACGGCGCAACCGGCAACTCCGCTCGCTTCGGATGATGCGGAGGAGAGATCTGCTTGAGGAGGACGTTGCACTCCATTCGCGGGATGATCGCCGCGATGAGCGTGGCTTGTACGGCAGTGCCGTTCGCGGCAGCGCAGCCGGCGTTGCCGGATCAGTCACAGCCTTCGCCGCGCGCGAGCGGCGATCGTTCACCGGCGACCGCGGCCGAGATCTGGGACGGCAATCACGACGGCGTCTACACCTGTGACGAGTGGAAGGCCTATCTCGGGCGGCTGTTCGATCGCGCCGATCGCAATCACGATGAACAACTCACGCCTGCGGAGTTCGAAGCCGTTCGTCGTGCCGGCAGTGCGCTCGCCGACGCTGACTTCGGCTACTTCGACGAGAACCAGGACGGCAAGATCACCCGCCGCGAGTTCGTCGAGAAGCCGAACGAGTTCATTCTGCAATACGACAAGAATGGCGACTGCCGCGTAACGCCGGACGAATTGAAGGCGACCGGGACTGACCAGAAGCGGCCGGGCGGCAGGGGCAAACGATCCTGAGGCGCGGTCTAGCTGGACAGGAGTTCAGGAAGCGCGGGGCGGGACGGGCTTGCGGCACTTCGATCGGATCCAGAGGGCGTTACATTCGGCAATTTGATCCGGACAAGCAAACCGTGCGGCGTATTGTCGTGCAGGGAAAGCTCGCCGCCATGCCCGTACACCATCGCCTGGGCGATCGAAAGACCGAGTCCGAAGCCGCTCTTCTCGTTCATGGTGCGGGCCTCGTCGCCCCGGACGAACGGCTTCAACATATCGGCACGAAGGTGCTCCGGAATCCCCGGACCGTCATCGGCCACGTCGATGATGGCCTGATCGGTGGACGCCGTCAGCCGGATATCGACCTCGCTGCCGAACCGCAGGGCGTTTTCGACCAGGTTGGTCACGGTGCGGCTGATCTCGCTCGGGCGGATCAACAGCGACGCCCTGATCGGGCCCTGGTAGCGCACGACATGGCCGCAATCGGAGAATTGCTCGCAGATCGTCTGCAGCAGGGCGGCGACGTTCACGAGGGTCGGCTTCGCCGCGCTGCCGCCGCTCAGGAACGACAGCACGGATTCCAGCATGGCCTGCATCTGGTCGAGGTCGTGCAGGGTCTCCGCGCGATGGGCATCGTTTTCGATGTATTCGGAGCGGAGCCGCAGCCTCGTGATCGGCGTCCGCAGGTCGTGACTGATGGCGGCCAGCATCCGCGTGCGGTCGTTCATCAGCGTGGTGATGCGTTCGCGCATGTGATTGAGCGCGACCGCCGCGGCGCGGATTTCTTCCGGGCCGGTCTCCGGAAGTGGGGCGGCCGCCTGGCTGATGCTGAAATTCTCGGCCGCGCGGGCAAATGCCGAGAGCGGAGCACTGAGCGCGCGACCGGCCCACACGCCGAGCAGCGTGACGCTGACGAACAGGAACAGCACCGTGCTGACCCAGAATCCACCGAAGAACGGCGGCAGCTTGGTCGAGCCGATCGTCGCTTCGACGACGGCCCCGTCCGGTAACCGAATCGTGGCCGGCGCCGTCCTGGCGGAGGACGCCGGATCGATGCTGCCGCCACTCGCCGCGGCCGAGACATCGCCGGTCAGGCGGGGGCCTGCCTCACGCAGCGCAATGTTGAGGCGAGGGAAGGTTTGCCGCGCAACCTGCAGCACCATTGCGCGATCGGCGCCGGAGCTCTCGGCCAGAAGTTTTGCGATCATCTCGAACTGATGAACTGGTCGGTCCGGAAACGTCCGCGGCTTCTGGCCGATAATATAGAGCCCGATCAGCGCGTGGATCAGCACCAGCGAAAGCAGGATCAGTGCGGCGATCTGGCCGCTGATGCGCCGGAAGCTGAACAGCGCGGTGATCCTGCGGGTCCAGCTCATGTCTCCTCCACATGCGGCGTGAAGATGTAACCGCCGGTGCGCACCGTTCGGATGACCGACGGTCCTTCGCCGGTATCGAGCTTGCGGCGGAGCCGGCTCACCAGCACGTCGATGCTGCGCCCGAACGGACTGGCCGGCCGGCTGCGGGTCATGGTCAGAAGACCGTCGCGCGTCAGGATCCGGCCGGGCCGCTCGCAGAATACCTGCAGCAGGTCGAACTCCGCGCTGGTCAGCGGGACCTGGGCGCCCTCGGGATCGCGCAGCTCGCGCAGGCGGAGATCGATGGTCCAATCCTGGAAGCGCAGGCGGGCGGCGCTCTGGCCGACGTGCCCGGCAAGGCCGGCCTGGGCCTGACGGCGCAGCACGGCGTTGATCCGCGCCAGCAGCTCGCGCGGATTGAACGGCTTGGCGAGATAGTCGTCCGCGCCCATCTCGAGCCCGAGGATGCGGTCGAGGTCTTCGCCCTTCGCTGTCAGCATGATGATGGGAATCGTCGAGTCGCCGCGCAGGCGGCGACACAGGGTCAGACCGTCCTCTCCCGGCAGCATCAGGTCGAGGACGACGAGATCGAGCGAGTGCCCGGCAAGGTAACGATCCATTTCTTTGCCGTTCGATGCGGTGGCGACCAGGCAGGATTGGTCGCGGAGATAACGGGCGATCAGGTCCCTGGTTTGCAGATCGTCTTCGACGATCAGGATCTTTGGCGTGTGTGCGAGCATGGTCCGCGACTGGGCCTCATCATAAGGTCATGCGCGCGTTGGCGCGCTCAGCCTCCCATCGGCCAGCATACGCGTTGCTTGTGGGCGGCATTGCGCCTTTTCGTAAGCATAGTGTTTCTGAAGTGTGAGCGGCGTCCGCAGTCGGAAACAAATCCGGAGGCGGCGGTGTCGCGTTGCGCTCACAGTCTCAAATCACTGGAAATAATCCCGCAATCCTGCAGCCACACCGCGGCCATCGCCGTCCCGTCACAACGGGCGACCTGTTTGCGAGGTGTGGAATGAAGACGTGGCGGAGCCTGGTCGTGGCGATGGTGCTCTCGGGCTTTTCGATTCCGGGGGCGTCGGTGACGCGGCTGTTGTTGGCGCCGGTGGCGGCGCAGTCCGTCGATGCGATCGCAATCGAAGGCAACCGGAGAATCGAGGCCGAGACGATCCGCTCCTATTTCAGGCCCGGACCAGGCGGCCATCTCGACCAGGCCGCCATCGACGACGCCCTCAAGGAGCTGGTCGGGACCGGCTTGTTCCGGGACGTCAAGATCAATCATGCCGGAGGCCGGATCGTCGTTTCGGTGGTCGAGAATCCGATGATCGATCGCGTCGCGTTCGAGGGCAACAAGAAGATCAAGGACGAGCAGCTCTCGGCCGAGGTGCAGTCGAAGCCGCGGGGCACGCTGTCGCGGCCGATGGTGCAGTCCGATGCGCTGCGGATCGCCGAGATCTACCGTCACTCCGGCCGCTACGACGTGCATGTCACGCCTGAGATCATCGAGCGTTCGAACAACCGCGTCGATCTGGTCTTCACTGTCGACGAGGGCGCGAAGACCGGGATCAAGACCGTCGAGTTCATGGGCAACAACAGTTTCTCGACGTCACGCCTGAAGGATGTGATCAAGACCCATGAGACGAACTTCCTGAGTTTCCTCGGCGACGCCAACATCTACGACCCCGACCGCGTCGAGGCCGACCGTGACCTGATCCGCCGCTTCTACCTGAAGCATGGCTACGCCGACGTGCAGGTCGTGGCCGCGCTCGCGGAATACGACCCGGAACACAAGGGGTTTCAGGTCACCTTCAAGATCGAGGAGGGGCAGCAGTACCGCGTCGCGACGGTGAGTTTCCGTTCGAACATTGCAGGTTTCGATCCGGCGACGCTGCGTTCCCTGTCACGTGTCAGTGAGGGAGCGCTGTACAACGCCGAGGCGATCGAGAAGTCGGTCGAGGACATGCAGATCGAAGCGTCGCGGCGGGGCTACGCGTTCGCGGTGGTCCATCCATCCGGCGAGCGGAACTACGAGGCCCACACCGTGGGGATCGTCTTTCACGTCGAGGAGGGACCGCGCACCTATATCGAGCGCATCGATATTCGCGGCAATGGCCGCACCCGCGACTACGTGATCCGGCGCGAGTTCGATCTCTCCGAGGGCGATGCCTACAACCGCGCGCTGGTCGATCGCGCCGAGCGGCGGCTGAAGAATCTGGACTACTTCAAGACGGTCAAGATCACCACCGAGCCCGGTTCATCGAGCGACCGCGTGATCCTGATCGTCGATCTGGAGGAGAAATCGACCGGCGACTTCTCGGTCTCTGGCGGCTATTCCACCACCGACGGCGCGCTCGCCGAAGTCAGTATTTCCGAACGAAATCTGCTCGGCCGCGGCCTGTTCGCCAAGGCAAGCGTCAGCTACGGCCAGTATTCGCGCGGCGTGTCGCTGTCCTTTGTCGAGCCGTATCTGCTGGATTATCGCGTGGCGCTTGGGCTCGACGCCTACTACAAGGAGCAATTGCCGAGCGACTACTCGACCTACGGTGTGAAGACCGTCGGCTTTTCACCGCGGCTCGGCCTGGCCTTGCGCGAGGATCTCACGCTTCAGCTTCGGTATTCGCTCTACCAGCAGCAGGTCACGCTCGCGAGCACCTTGGACAATTGCAACAACAATGCGTCCAACACTTCGCTCGCGTTCAATCCGACGCCGGCTTACATCAAGAGTGTGCTTGGCGGCGTCGATCCGACCAACTCCGTCTCGTCGGGGCTCTACGGGTATGGTTGCTACGGCGACGGTGAAGCGACGCTGCCGGTGCGCGAAGAACTGGCGGGAGGTGCGACCTGGACCTCCATGGTCGGATACACGCTGAGCTACAATACGCTCGACAACAACAAGAATCCGACCGACGGCCTCATGATCGATTTCAAGCAGGACTTTGCCGGTGTCGGCGGCGACGTCACCTATCTGAAGAGCGCGGTCGACGCCAAATACTATACGCCGCTGGTCTCCGACCTGGTCGGACTGATTCACCTGCAAGGCGGCGTTCTGACCAAGGTCGGAGACAACAACATCCGCATGCTCGATCAATTCCAGATGGGGCCGAACCTCGTGCGCGGCTTTGCTACCAACGGAATCGGACCGCGCGACATCACTTACGCGAGTCTTGGCGCGACGGGGGACGCGCTCGGCGGCACCAAATATTGGGGCGCGTCGATGGAGCTGCAGATGCCGTTCTGGTTCCTGCCGTCGGAAGTCGGGCTCAAGGGGGCGGTCTATGCGGATGCCGGATCGCTGTGGGATTACCAGGGTCCGACGTCGTGGGCGGCAACCGGCGAGGTCAACACGGCTGCGTGCAAATGCGGCCTCCAATACGACGATGAGAACGTGGTGCGGACCTCGGTCGGTGTCGGACTGATCTGGGCATCGCCGTTCGGGCCGCTGCGCTTCGACTATGCGGTGCCGATCACGAAGGGCAAATACGACGTCGTGCAGGAGTTCAGGTTCGGCGGCGGGACGTCGTTCTGAGACGGATGATCAGACCGTCGATGCGTTGTCGTCGCCAAGCGTCGCCAGCACGAAATCGGCCCGCGCGGTTGGC
>CALRXG020000478.1:0-6052 GCA_943372075.1 Bordetella parapertussis
ATCGATCTCCTGAACGACTATTTCGACGCGATGTCGGAGCCGATTGCGCGACACGGCGGCGAAATCCTGAAATTCATCGGCGACGGCCTGCTGGCGATCTTCCCGCTGAGCGAGCCCAAGGCCTGCGCCAACCTGCTGCACGCGGTGTCCGAGGCGCGCGAGGCGATGGCCGCGCTGAGCGAAAAGAACAGCATGATGGGCCGGGCGCCGATGAACTACGGCATCGGCGTTCACGTCGGTGACGTGATGTACGGCAATATCGGATCGCGCAGCCGGCTCGACTTCACCGTGATCGGCCCCGCGGTGAACATGGCATCGCGTCTCGAGGCCCTCACCAAGCAGTTGAAGAGGAACGTGCTGCTGTCCCGCGCGTTCGCCGATCTGGTCGAGCAGGATTTCGCCCTTGAGCATGTCGGCGAGCATGCCGTGCGCGGCTTCAGCGAGCCGATCGAGCTGTTTGCCTACAACGGCTGAGCCCGGTCGATGAATCCCTTGGCGAGGGCGTGATAGACGCCTTCCTTGCAGATCAGGCGCGAACTCGCATGCGCGATCAGGGCCGCCGCCATCAGCGGCACGACCATGGCGTGATTGTCGGTCATCTCGGTGACGATCACGAAGGCCGTGATGGGGGCCTGCACCACACCTGCGAAATATGAGACCATGCCGAGCAGCATCATGGCCGGCAGCGGCGCGCCGTGAAACAGCGGGGCGATGTTGGAGCCGAGCCCGGCGCCCACCGCAAGCGAGGGCGCGAAGATGCCGCCGGGCATGCCGCTGATCGAGGCGAAGGTGGTCGCCAGGAATTTCCACACGCTGAAGCTTCCGGGCAATTGCGATCCGGCTTCCAGGGCGGATTTGACCTGCTGATATCCCGTGCCGTAGACGGTCCCGTCGGAGGCAATCCCGCAGATCGCCGCAGCGAATCCACAGATCGCGGCAAAGCCGACCGGATAGCGTTTGATCATGCGTCCGACCGGGTTGCCGAACCCGCGCGCCATCACGATCAGAATGCGGCTGAACAGACCGCCCGCCAGGCCTCCGGCCACGCCGCAGAGCGGCACCGCGAGCCAGTCGGCGCCGTTGCGCAGCGCCGTCGCGCTGGTGCCGAAATAAGTGTAGTTGCCCATCAGCGCGAGCGAGGTGAGACCCGCGGCGATCACCGCACCGATGATCAGGCTGGAGGTTCGCGTCTCGAAGGCGCGGCTCATCTCCTCGATGCCGAACACGATTCCCGCGAGCGGGGTGTTGAAGGCCGCTGCGACGCCCGCGGCGGCGCCGGCGAGGATCAGGCCGGGCTGGCGCCGGGGCGAGAAGCGGCCGAGCGCGAACATGATCGAGGCGCCGATCTGGACCGTCGGTCCCTCGCGCCCGACCGAGGCGCCGCAGAGCAGGCCGAACAGGGTGAGCAGGATCTTGCCGGCCGCAATGCGCAGCGAGACGAGACTGTTGCGCGCGGTCTGGTCGGTCAGATGGCGTGCCGCGATGGCCTGCGGAATGCCGCTGCCTTGCGCGTTCTGGAAAAAGCGATTGGTCAAGAAAACCGAGAGAGCGAAGCCTATGGGCGTCAGTACCAGCGAGGCATAGCGGAAATGCGACACCAGCGCAGAGAAGGCGATCTGCGCCAGATCCGCCAGCTCGGCGAGGGCGACGGCCGCGGCTCCGACCGCGACACCGCCGAGCAGGAAGATGGCGCGGCGCTGCCAACGCACGGAGACTATTCGGAACAGCCGCCGCTGGCGGTTGGAGGGGAAGGTCATTCTGACGGCAATCTGGCTTATGTCGTGGTCCGATACGACAGGGATCACGCCATTCCTAGCATGCGTCGACGATGGGCGAAGCCCAAGAAATCAGCAAGATTTGCCGTCACGAGCATCAAATTCCAGAGCCGGGATCCGCGCCTTCGGCAGTGGACATGCCGTCTTATCTGCGGCTCCGCTGCTTTCTCGGAAACAGCCGGTCGCGGATGTAGCGCGAGGTCGGCGTCAGGCGAAGTCCCCGTGGCTTCTGCCAGGCGGCGCGGTCGATCTCCTTCTTGTCGCCGATCGCGAGCCTTCCCTTGGCGTTCTTGGCGATGAAGATGGCGTCGCTCATCCTGCGGCCGGAACGCTTGTTCTTGGCGGTGACTTCCTTCCAGAGGCTGAGCCGGCCGAGCTTGAGCTTCGGCAGCTCCTCCTTGATTTCGCGCTTGAGGCAATCCTTCACGGTTTCGCGGGCGCGCCGACGCCCGCCGGGGAACATCCACAGCCCGTCAGATCGGCGTCGAACCAGAAGAACCTTGCCGCGCTTGGCAGCAACCAGCTTGGAGGATTTGGCCATCTACTGCGCAATGATCTAAAACAGAATCGACCCCATTTTAACTTGTCTACTCAAGTAGACAAGTTCTAATAGGCATTGTTCCACAGTCATATGTCGGCTGTTTATCGCCGACGAAATTTCCTGAACGCGGGACACGTCAGATGATCCGCGATGCGGCTCGAGCAAGACGTCAAATGTCAGAAGTCGTCAGCTGCGACGGACTGCCGCAACTTCGTGCTGACGCTTGCGCATGTATGCCACGGTCCCTCGCTGCGCCCGGTCGCTCCGTTGCTCGCTCGTCATCCAGCATGGTCGCTTTGGTGAATGATCTATCGGCTGCCGGTTCCTGCGGTAGGAACTTGCCCGTGTGTGTCTGCGAGAAAGCTCGTTGCGACCCGCTCTGCCGCTTGACTTAATGTTCTTGTTTTGTTCTATTTGCCTTCTACCGTGAACAGGAGCCGGCCATGGACAACCGTATCAGCGAAATTCGCAGGCAGATCAGGGCGTTGCGTGTCAGTATGCTGGAGGCCGAGGCGATCATGCGCGAGCAGGTCAACCGGGATGAGGACTGCGCGTTCGTTGCCGGGGATTTGCTGAAGATGCGGCTGGTCATGAGCCGTCTGGTCGAGGAGCGCAATGTCCTGGGCGATCGTACGCCGATCATCGTGCATGCGAGCGTCGCGCCGCGCCGTCGCGCGACGGTGGCCGCATTCATTCGTCCGGCGAAGCATGAGCTGATCGCCGGCGAAGCGCGTGCGTGATGACGCGCCGAAGGCGCGGCGGCTGCGCGCCGAGTTGCGCGCACTCGAGTCATCCGTGAACCAGCTCAGGCGGGCGGGGCGCGACGGAGCATCGATGCAGCTGCTGCTGTCGCGCAAGCGCGCGGAGCTCGAGGACGTGATTTGCCGGAGGAAAGATGAGAGAGCCGCTTCGGTATTTCAACGACAGCGATAGTCACGCGCCCTGGATCAAGGCGCTTGCCGAGGTCCGGCACATGGCAACGCGGGAAGGCTGGTGCTTTCACCATGTGCAGGCGATCATCGTAGCGATCGATCAGTATGCGGAGGCGGCGCTCGGCAACCGCGAGTTCTTCCTGAACCGGCCGCAGACCGTCGGCCCGCTCAGGCGCGGCGACGTGCCGTAGCCGGTTGTCGTGCTCATGGCAGCGCGTCGGCCGGATGCTTGTTGCGGTGCTCGACATATTCGACACGGGTCTGGTCCGGATGCTGCACCAGCATGTTGCGACCGGTCGGGACCGGCTTGGGGCCGTCCAGTATCGCGGCGCCGACGCGGGGGAGATACGCGGCGAATGCGTCGATGTCGTCGACCAGAAAGGTCAGATGCGTCGCCGTGAACGGCTTCAGGCTCTGTTCGGTGCCTGCAATGAACAGGATCGAGGCGACCTGCGCGAGCTTCAGATCATATTCCGGATAGTCGAAGCGAAGGCGCGCCGTCTGGCCGATCAGGGTTTCGTGGAAGGCGACGGTCTGATCGAGCTCTTCCAGCGGCAAATAGCGCCTCGCCAGGATGTTGAGTATCTTCATGGCAGGGCCCTCATGTCCTCATCCGTTACGATCCGATCCAATCAGCCGTCGTGACAAGGCACGGCGCCGCATACGGAGCGCTGCCATCGCGCGGTCGATCTGGTCCAGCTTGTCCTGCATCACGGTGGAGCAGCTCACGCGCGCCCCACGGCGGCCGTCGTCAAGCGCGCTCAGGAGATTGCGCAGCTCGCGGGTCGAGAAACCCGAGGCGATCAGGTCTCTCACCCACGCAGCCCGTTCGAGCTCCGACGCCGCATAGCTTCGATAGCCGTTCGGGGTTCGGCGCGGCACGATCAGGCCGGCCGCTTCATAATGCCGAAGCGCCCGGGCACTCACGCCGAGATGACGGGCCGCCTCCTGAATCCTCATCGCGATCTCCTGCCGAGGGCTGGCCTAGCACCTTGTCGTTAACGTCAATGTCAAGCGCCGGGTTGCGTCCGGCTGCGCCGGGCGCAGTCGCAGAATTCGGCCGATCCTGCTGCGTCCATAGAGGCTAAATGTCCCGGGCCAGCGGCCGGGATGGTCAATCCGCTGCCGGCGACATATCGTGACGGTCTGCGGCCGAATCTGGGGCGGAACGTTCATCTCCGGGTCATCTGTATCCGGCCATCGTCGGCGCGGCGTCCGCAAGGGCGGCGGCACATTTGCGGAGGAGGATTCGGATGACCAGGGGCTGGCAGATTGCGACATCGGCGCTTGCCGTTGTCGTGATGGTTGCAACGCTGGGCGCAGAGGCGAACGCGGCGCAGTGCGGCAACGGGCCGGGCGGGTTCGAAGGCTGGAAGGAGCAGTTCGCGGGCGAGGCGAGGAGCAAGGGCATCGGGTCCACCGCGATCGACGCGCTGATGCAGGCGCATTACGCCAGCGCGACGATTGCCGCGGATCGCGGCCAGCGCAGCTTCGGCCTGTCGCTCGAGCAGTTCATGGCCAAGCGGGGATCGGCGACCATCGTGGCGCGCGGCCGTTCGCTGAAGCAGTCGCAGGCAGCGATGTTCGCCTCGATCCAGCAGCGCTACGGCGTGCCGCCAGGACCGTTGATCGCGATCTGGGGCATGGAGAGCGGTTTCGGCAGCCAGCGCGGCAACCAGAACATGCTGTCGTCGATCGCGACGCTTGCCTATGACTGCCGCCGTCCGGACTTCTTCACCGACCAGCTCTATGCCGCGCTGAAGCTGATCGACCGCGGCACTTTGTCCGGGAGCACACGCGGCTCGATGCATGGCGAGATCGGCCAGACCCAGTTCATGCCGAAGAACGTCCTCGCCTATGGCACCGGCAACCTCGATGTCGCCGCCAACGCGCTGAGCTCGACGGCGAACTTCCTGCGCGCCCATGGCTGGCGCGCCGGCGCCGGCTACCAGCCGGGGGAACCCAACTTCGCTGCCATCGAGGCGTGGAACGCGGCACAGGTCTATCAGAAGGCGATCGCCATCATGGGGCGGCAGATCGATGGCCAATGAGCGCAGGGCGGTGAGAAGTCCGGGTTCCTTCACCCCTTGTTAACGTAACGGTGCCCAGATCGTGGGACGAAAGGGGCGGGTGGAGATAGGCTCCATGCTCAAGAACGGCACTTATGCGGCGTGGTTTCGCACGCCGCTCGCGGACGGCACCGGCATCGTGCATATCGCCGACGGCAGGCTGTGGGGCCGCGACAGCATTATGCTCTACGACGGTACCTACGAAGTCGATGGCGAACGCTTCTCGGCAGTGTTGACCACGAGGCGGCACAGTGAGGGGCATGACACCGTGTTCGGCATCGACGATCTCGTGGTCCGGCTCGAGGGGGTCTGGAATGGCCCGATCGCGATCTGCAAGGGAAGGGCCGATGCGCTGCCCGACCTCGCCTTCGAGGTGACGCTGATGCCCAGTCACGAGGTTCCGGCCGAGCCGGACGCCAACCTGCCCACGCCGAAATTCGACCCGAGCAAGCTCCCGAAATTGCCGAAGCGCTCCAGCCGCTGAAGGCTAAAGCGCGATGAGATGAGCGTGAACCATCATCGCGCTTTGGATTCTTGTGCTCGCATGATCTCTTCGGAAAACCGCTTCGCACTTTTCCGGATCATACTCTAGGCATCGCCGGCGCCGGCCGTTCGCGGAAACGGCGCGCCGGGCGTGTACAGCTTGGTCGCGCGGATTTCGTAGACCGCCGATGGATTGGCCCGGCGCAACTCGCGCGCGGCGGCGATCGCCTCGTCTTCATCGGTGCAGTCGAT
>CALRXG020000479.1:0-6003 GCA_943372075.1 Bordetella parapertussis
TCGCGCGGCCGGTCCTGGCGCCGCAGCATTCCCATCCCGAAGCTAAAACGTGATTCGCGCCGCTGGTCTTGCCTGAGCGTGCACGCGTGCCTGCTCAGAGCTTGTAGGCGGTGCGGAAGCCGCCCCAGTGCCGGCCGCGCACCCGGATCGGCACGTCGATCTCGCGCATCATCACGGTGTTGCCGTTGCCCATGTCGCGGGCATAGGTCTGGATCAGATAAGCGCGCTGGTTGCGGCCGGCGGCAAGGCCGGCTGCATCGTTGAAGATGCGCCGGTTGCGGCTGTTGGCGGTGTTGAAGGCGACGTCGCCCGGCCGCTGCGGCTGCGAGTAGACCTTGTTGTGGACCGGCAGATAGCCGTTCTGGTCGATCGCGACGCAGAACGCCATCCGCGGATCCTTGGCGAGGAACGCCTCCTGGAATGCCGGCAGCGTGCGCTCCGCCCAGTCCAGCATCCTGGTGCGATGCTGCACCGGGTTGGTGCCCGCGATCTCGGCATAGTCGGTGTCGAACATGTCCGCGATCGCAATCGCGCCGCTCGCCAGTCCGTTCTCGAAGATCTTGCTCAGCGCGTGGCCGGCTTCCATCGCGCGGGTGACGAACTCGGTGTTCTCCTCGTGAATCGCCCACATCCGGTCTTCGATCTTTTCGCGCAGCTCGGCGCTCGTCGCTTCGAAGCGGGCCTGGCTGCCTGCCTTGGTGCGCTCGCCGATCCTGATCCGGCACGCGCCGACGTCCTGCAAGGTCGCGCTCAAGGTCTCATGGGCCGGCAGTTTCCCGGCGTCGGGCTCGCCGATCAGGATGCCGTCCATTGCGATCTCGTAGACCGGCGCGGTGACGATGCCGCGCGCGGTTGCGATCTCGATGCTGAGGCTGCAGGGCAGGCGCTCGTTCCTGCGCGGGTCGCCGCGTTCATTCTGGCGCAGCAACACCGCGCAGCGTGCCTTGAGCTTCCGGGCGAAGGCGGTAACGGCTTTGCCGGCCGTGGCGACGCTGTCGCCATGCACGGCGGCTTCGCGGGTCGCACTGTCGATCTCGCCGGCGCTGGTGCCGACCGAGACGATGAAGCTGGAGGCGGAGGCCGCGTTCTGGCCGATCTCGCCGGTGATCTGGTTCTGCTCGGCGACCGCGCCGTTGACGTTCTCGAACACCGGGCGGATCTTTTCGATCGCCTGCGAGATGCGGTGGACGGCATCCGCCGATCCGGTGGCGTCCTTCTGCAGCGCCTCGATCTTCCTGGTGATCTCCTCGGTCGCGTTCTGGGTCTGCACCGCGAGCGCCTTGACCTCGGTTGCGACCACCGCAAAGCCCTTGCCGGCGGCGCCGGCACGCGCCGCCTCGATCGTCGAGTTGAGCGCCAGCAGCGTGGTCTGCCGCGCGATCTGCGCGATCAGGTTGACGACATTGCCGATTGCGGCCGAGGATTCGCGCAAGCGGTCGACATTGGTGGTGGCCTCGCGCGCCGCGGCCGCAGCGTCGTCGGCGAGCTGGCTGGCGCTGCGCACCTGCGCGCCGATGCCTTCGGCGGAATCGGTGAAGCGATCGGCGGCCTCCGAAAACGTCGTCGCGGTGCTCTGCGCGTCGCTGCTGCGGCCGGTCAGCGCGTCGGTGCGGGCGCGGATGGTCGCGAGCTTGGCAGCCGTCGCCTCGGCGCCTTCGGCGACCGAGCTCGCGGCCCGCTCGAGCTGGCGGATCATCGCACCGAGCTCGAGTTCCAGCAGTTCGAGGATTTCCTTGGACGAATCCTCGGCCGAATCAGCACCGGTGGAGGTTTCGGGGGCCGCCGCGGCCGGAACTTTCGGCTCAGCGGCGGGCGCAGCCGGCTCCGGCACTTGCTCTCGAAACAAACCGAACGCCATTGGGGGCTCTTGGAAGTTGCGGCGGGACGCGCGATCCTCGCAAGTCATGGTTAACAAGTGCCTCATATTCCGGCATGCGGTAGTATTCGTTCGCCGAAGGGTCCCGCCGATCCTTTGATTTTGACCGTGAGGGGCCTATAAGGCCGCGTTTTCCACCCTCGTTCAGACCCTAAGCCTCGAAGAGACGTCGCATGGCCGGCCATTCCCAATTCAAGAACATCATGCACCGCAAGGGCCGGCAGGATGCCCAGAAGTCGAAGCTTTTCGGCAAGCTGGCCCGCGAAATCACCGTGGCGGCCAAGCTCGGCACGCCGGACCCGGCCATGAACCCGCGGTTGCGCGCCGCCGTGGTCGCGGCCCGCGCCGAGAACATGCCGAAGGACAATATCGACCGCGCCATCAAGAAGGCGATCGGGGGCGAGGGCGAAAACTATGACGAGATCCGCTACGAGGGCTATGGCCCCGGCGGTGTCGCCGTCATCGTCGAGGCGCTGACCGACAACCGCAACCGCGCCGCCTCCGACATCCGCTCCTTCTTCACCAAGTCCGGCGGCAATCTCGGCGAAACCGGCTCGGTCGCCTTCATGTTCGACCGCACCGGCATCATCGAATATGACGCCAAGGTGGCCTCCGACGACGCCATGCTGGACGCCGCGATCGAGGCCGGCGCCGACGACGTCGTTTCCAGCGAAGGCGGTCACGAGGTCTACGCCTCGCAGGATACCTTCCGTGAAGTGGCCAAGGCGCTGGAGACGAAGTTCGGCGAGCCGCGCAAGGCGGCGCTGACCTGGAAGCCGCAGAACACGGTCTCGGTCGACGACGAGACCGGCGAAAAGCTGTTGAAGCTGATGGACCTGCTCAACGAGCACGACGACGTGCAGAACGTGTTCGCCAATTTCGAGGTCTCCGACGCGCTGATCGCCAAGATGGGCGGGTAAGCCACTTGCTCTGCTGTCTTCGCTCGGCTCGACCGGGCGATCCAGTATTCCAGAGAGGCGTACTGGATCCCCCGCGGGGAATGACGAGCGACGAGAGTGGGATGATGAGCGGGGCCGACCGCAGCAGGGGACGAACCTTCCGTTTGTGTTTCGTTCTCCCGGCGCAGGCGGTATCACTACCGCATGACAGCCCAGCCGATTCGCTCTCCCGTCCGCATCATCGGTATCGACCCGGGTCTCCGCCGCACCGGCTGGGGCGTGATCGAGACCGAAGGCAACCGCCTGGTCTATATCGGCTGCGGCTCGGTCGAGCCGCCGGACGATCTGCCGCTGGCAAGCCGGCTGCTGGCGATCCATGAGGGGCTTGCCGCCGTGCTCGGCGACTTCAAGCCGATGGAAGCCGCGGTCGAGCAGACCTTCGTCAACAAGGACGGCGTCGCCACGCTGAAGCTCGGCCAGGCCCGCGGCGTCGCCATGCTGGCGCCCGCAATGTTCGGTATCTCGGTCGCCGAATACGCGCCGAACCAAGTCAAGAAGACCGTGGTCGGCGCCGGCCATGCCGAGAAGAACCAGATCCAGGTGATGCTGAAGATCCTGCTGCCGAAGGCCGAGCCGCCATCCGCCGATGCCGCCGATGCGCTCGCGATCGCGATCACCCACGCCCATCACCGCCAGAGCGCCGCGCTCCGCCTCAGGGTGGCGAACCTATGATCGGCGCAAGTGAGGCGGGCGCGCTGATCGGGCTCCCTTCCCCCTTGCGGGGGAGGGTTGGGGAGAGGGGTGAGCCCCGGGCGAGACGATCGACGTGTTCATCGCTCTCGCAAAGTCGGTCACCTGCCGCCGAAGCGGAAATTGAGGGAGCACGTCGTGTGGTACCCCTCTCCCTAACCCTCCCCCGCAAGGGGGGAGGGAACCCCTCCGCTAACGACTCCCTTACCGAATCCGGGTTGCCCTCATGATCGGCAAGCTCAAGGGCCTGATCGATTCCTACGGCGAGGACTATGTGATCCTCGACGTTGGCGGTGTCGGTTATCAGGTGCATTGCGCAAGCCGCACGCTGCAGGCGTTGCCGTCGCCGGGCGGAGCGGCCGTGCTCTCGATCGAGACCTATGTCCGTGAGGACGCGATCAAGCTGTTCGGCTTCCGCAGCGACCACGAGCGCGAATGGTTTCGCCTGTTGCAGACCGTGCAGGGCGTCGGCGCCAAGGTCGCGCTCGCGGTGCTCGGCACGCTGCCGCCGACCGATCTCGCCAATGCGATCGCGCTGCGCGACAAGGCGGCGGTGGCCCGCACCCCGGGCGTCGGCCCGAAGGTCGCCGAGCGCATCGTCAGCGAATTGAAGGACAAGGCGCCGGGCTTTGCCGATGTCGACCCCGCGGTGGTGCAGCTCTCCGGCGCGATCGACAACAACCGTGCGCCGCGCCCGGTGACGGACGCGATCTCCGCGCTGGTCAATCTCGGCTACGGCGCGCCGCAGGCCGCCGCCGCCATCGCCGCCGCCTCGCGTAGCGCCGGTGAGAAGGCCGAGACCGCGCAGCTGATCCGGCTGGGCCTGAAGGAATTGTCGAAGTGAACACGCCGCCCCGCATGGTCACGCCCGAGCGTCGCTCCGACGATGTCGGCGACACCGCGCTGCGTCCGCAGTCGCTGACGGAATTTGTCGGCCAGGCGCAGGCGCGCAAGAATCTCTCGATCTTTATCGAGGCGGCGAAGAAGCGCGGCGAGGCGCTCGATCACGTGCTGTTCGTCGGACCTCCCGGCCTCGGCAAGACCACGCTGGCGCAGATCGTCGCGCGCGAGCTCGGCGTCGGTTTCCGTGCCACCTCCGGACCTGTGATCGCGAAGGCCGGCGACCTCGCGGCGCTGCTTACCAATCTGGAAGAGCGCGACGTGCTGTTCATCGACGAGATCCATCGCCTCAGCCCGGCGGTGGAAGAAGTGCTCTATCCCGCGATGGAGGATTTCCAGCTCGACCTGATCATCGGCGAAGGTCCCGCCGCGCGCTCGGTGAAGATCGAGCTGTCGAAATTCACCCTGGTCGGCGCGACCACACGCGCGGGCCTGCTCACCAATCCGCTGCGCGACCGTTTCGGCATTCCGATCCGGCTCAATTTCTACACCATCGAAGAGCTGGAGAAGATCGTCACCCGCGGCGCCCGCGTGCTCAACATCGGCATGAGCGCGGATGGCGCCAACGAGATCGCGCGCCGCGCCCGCGGCACGCCGCGGATCGCCGGCCGCCTGCTGCGCCGGGTGCGCGACTTTGCTTCCGCGGCGGATGCCGATTCCGTCGATCGCGGCATCGCCGACCGCGCGCTGAGCGCGCTCGAGGTCGACAGTGCCGGGCTCGATGCCATGGACCGGCGCTATCTCACCACTATCGCCCTGAACTATGGCGGCGGCCCGGTCGGCGTCGAGACCATGGCGGCGGCGCTGTCCGAACCGCGCGATGCGATCGAGGACATCATCGAGCCCTATCTGATCCAGTGCGGTTACTTACAGCGTACCCCGCGCGGTCGGCTGCTGACCACGCACGCCTTCCGCCATCTCGGCCTCGCCGAACCGAACCGCGATCCGTCGCAGTTCGGCCTGTTCGGCAGCAATGGCGATGAAGATTAGCGTGCGGCGCGGTTTTCCGACTGGGATCTTGCTCAAGCAAGACGCGCTCTCGAACACGTGAAAAGTCGTGTTGAGGCAGCGCGTCGCGCCATCGGTAACCTTGCCCGCTAACCATTGCGAAATGTCTGCAGGCCGTCTGCACAAACGCGGCCCAATTTCGCTCCAATCAAAGGGCCTATCATGGATCAGGCATCACCGATCGCGCGTCCATGATCTCACGTCGTCATTTCCTGTACACCGCCGGCGGATTGACCGCCGCCACCGCCTCGACCGCGGCCTATGGCCTGAGCGAGCCGGTCGTCCGCCTGACCCTGACACGTTACGACCTGTCGCCGCGGCAATGGCCGTCGGACTTTCCGCTCAAGATCGCAGCGCTCGCCGACATCCACGCCTGCGATCCCTGGATGTCGCTCGATCGCATCTCCGAGATCGTCGAGCGCACCAACGCGCTGAACCCCGACATCATTGTGCTGCTCGGCGACTATGTCGCGGGACTTCGCCACGTCACGCGTTTTATTCCGGCCTCCGAATGGGCCGCGGTGCTCAAGGGCCTGAAGGCGCCGCTCGGCGTGCATGCCGTGCTCGGCA
>CALRXG020000480.1:0-5991 GCA_943372075.1 Bordetella parapertussis
GCGCGCGCCGCCTCGATGGTGGCGTTCAGCGCCAGCAGGTTGGTCTGGCCGGCAATCGTGTTGATCAGTTCGACGACGTCGCCGATGCGCGCGGCGGCCTTCGACAACTCGCTGACGCGATCATTGGTGGTGCGCGCCTGACCGACCGCATCGCCGGCCATCCGCGCCGATTCCTGCACCTGTCGGCTGATCTCGGTCACTGAGGACGACAGCTCCTCGGTCGCAGACGCGACCGAGGACACGTTGGCCGAGGCTTCCTCGGACGCTGCGGCGACCGTGGTGGTCAGTTCCTGCGAACGCTGGGCGGTCGATGACAGCGTGGAAGCCGAGGCTTCGAGCTGGGTCGAGGCCGACGACACGGTCTGCACGATCTCGCCGATCATCTGTTCGAAATTGCGGGTGATGGTATCGACGCGACGGCCGCGCTCGATCTTGGCTTCGGCATCGGCAGCCGCGGCTTCGTCCGCCGCCTTCTTGGCCACCAGCGCCTCCTTGAACACCTGCAACGTGTCGGCCATCGCGCCGATCTCGGTCTTCTCGCCCTGGTGCAGCACGTCTGCGGTCAGGTCGCCGCGGCCGAGCGCCTGCATCGGCGTGATGATCGAAGCGATACCGGCAGAAACGTCACGAACCAGGTAGACGCTGACACCGACGCCGATCAGGACGGCGGCGCCGAGGATCACCGCGAGCAGCATGAAGGCCGAATTGTAGCTGTCGGTGGCGTCCTGCGCGGCCTTGTCGGCCCCGCTGTTGTTGTAGGCGATGTCCTTGTTGAGGATTTCGTCCGCCTCGAGGCCGATCTTGTTCACGACCTGGGTGTTGAGCTCATGCGCGTCATGGGGAATCTTGCCGACGTCCTTGCGCGACAGCTCCATCACCTGTTCGGTGCCCTTGCGGTACTTGTCCCAGGTCTCGACCCATTGATTGTAGAGCGCCCGCTCGCCCGGGGACGTAATCATCGGCTCGTAGGTCGCACGGGCCTTGGCGATCATCTCGATCACGGAGGCCAACGTCTTTTCCTGCGCCAGCTTGGTTTCGGCCGTCTCGGAGAGCATGTGCTCGCGGATGACATTGCGATAGGTGATGACGCCGGCGCGCAACTCGCCGAGCACGCGCACGCTCGGCAGCCAATTGGTGGTGATGTCGACCGTGTTGGCGTTGATCGCCCGCATATTCCAGACGGCGAGCAGGCCCATACCCGTCAGCGCGACGAGCAGGAACGCAACCGCGGCAATGATCTTGGCGCGGATCGAGAATTTGGCGAACATCGTGAAGTCTCTCGGATATCGGGCCCGCGAGGTCCGATCGAATGGCTGTGGGCGCGGCGGGACGCCGCAGACATCAAAGCCAGTCCCCCTCCTTAGGTAGGGTTAATTTGCATACCCGTTGAACTACGGAGATATCCGTTATGCTCCTGACATGATGCGCGCGCGACGTCTCAAGGCATCAATGCCAGCGCATCCGAGAAAAACGCCGGTCCGCCGAAATTGCCCGATTTCAGGGCAAGAAGCATGTCGCCGTCTCGCGCGCCGACCGCGCGCAAAACCGGAACGCCTGCAGCGATTTCCGCGCCGACCAGGAATCCCGGGATGCGCAGGCGATCGACCACGGCGCCTGAAGTTTCACCACCTGCGACCACCAGTTTGCGCACACCCGACTGCACCAGTTCGTCGGCAATGTCGGCCATCGCCTGCTCGATGGCATGTCCCGCCGCATCGCGGCCATGACGGGATTGCAGAGCTGCCACCTCTTCCGGAGTCGAACTGCTCGCGATCAGGATCGGTCCGGCCGCAAGCCGGTCCTTGGCCCAGGCCAGCGCACGCTGTGCCTCGTCCTTGCCGGCGACCACCCGCTCCGGGTCAAGATGCAGCACCGGCATCACCTTCTCGGCGCTGGCGATCTGACGCAGGGTCGCTTGCGAGCAACTGCCGGCGAGGCAAGCGGCCGGGCCGCCGACCGGCGTCTCAAGCATCCCGTCTGTCGTACCAGTCCTGGCGTTGCCGGCATCGACCAGCGCCCGCGCCAATCCAAGCCCGATCCCGGAGGCGCCGACCGAGAGCCGGTGATCCAGCGCCACCTGCCCGATGGTCTCGAGGTCGCGGTCGAACACCGCGTCGATGATGGCGGCGCCGATGCCGCCCTGCGCGAGTTCGGCCAGCCGGGCGCGCACCGCTTCCGCACCGCGGGCAAGCGTCGCCAGATCGACCAGGCCGACCTTGGTCCTGCTCTGGCGACCCAGCACGCGGACCAGGTTGGAATCATGCATCGGGTTGAGCGGATGGTCCTTCAGCGGGCTCTCGTTCAGCGGCAAGGAGCCGACGAACAGATTGCCCTGGTAGACGGTGCGGCCGGTCTCCGGGAAGGCCGGCGTCACCAGCACGATCGCATCCCTGGAATCGGCGCGCAGCGCATCCATCACCGGACCGATATTGCCGGCATCGGTGGAATCGAAGGTCGAGCAGACCTTGAACAGGATATGCCCGGCGCCGCGGCCGCGCAGCCAGCTCTCGGCGTCGCGCGAACGCGTCACGGCGGCATCAGCTGCGATCGAGCGGCTCTTCAGCGACACCACGACGGCGTCGACCTCGGGCAGCGCGAGATCGTCGGCCGGCACGCCGATGGTCTGCACCGTGCGCAGGCCAGCCCGGGTCAGCGTATTGGCGAGGTCGGAGGCGCCGGTATAGTCATCGGCGATGCAACCCAGCGACAGTTTTCCGGCCTGCATCACGGCTTCACTCCGGCATAGGGCTTGAACCAGGCCAGACCGTCAGTGGTCTTGCCGCGCGGGTTGTATTCACAGCCGACGAAGCCGGCGTAGCCGAGCCGGTCGAGTTCGCCGAACAGGAACGGATAGTTCAGCTCCTCGCCGTCGGGCTCATTGCGCGAGGGAATCGAGGCGATCTGGATGTGGCCGATGATCGGCATCATCTCGCGCAGCCGCATCGTGACGTCGCCATGGATGATCTGGCAGTGATAGATATCGAATTGCAGCTTGAGATTTGGAATCTTCAGCTCGTTGATCAGATCGCGTGCGAAGGTGAAATCGTTGAGGAAGTAGCCGGGCACGTTGCGGGGGTTGATCGGCTCGATCACGACGTCAAGACCGTGGGCCGCGGAGAACTCCGCGGCATAGGCGACCGATTTGCGGAACGCGGCGACCGCCTTGGGATCGCTGCGATTGGCGATGCCCGCCATCAGATGCACCCGCTTGACGCCAGTCGCCTGCGCGTAGGGCAGCGCGGTCGTCAGGCTCGCTTGCAAATCGGCAAAGCGATCCGGCAGCGCGGCAAATCCCTTCTCGCCGGCGTTCCAGTCGCCCGGCGGCAGATTGAACAGCGCCTGCGTCAGCCCGGCCCCTTTCAGACGCTTGCCGACCTCCTCGGCCGGATGGTCATAGGGAAACAGGAACTCGACCGCGGTGAAGCCGGCTTTCGCCGCCGCCTCGAAGCGGTCGAGGAAGGGGACTTCGTTGAACATCATGGTGAGGTTGGCGGCAAAGCGGGGCATTGCAGGATCCTCTTATTTGTCGCCGGGTAGCTTGGTGCCGGTGACCTGGGCATACATCCGCGCCACCGAGGCATCGTCGTCGCGGCCCATGCCGGCGGCCGCGGTCATCAGAAACATCTGCAATGCCGCGGCCGAGACCGGCACCGGGAAGCGCGCATTGCGGGCCATGTCCTGGATGATGCCGAGGTCCTTGACGAAGATCTCGACCGCGCTGCGCGGTGCATAGTCGCCGTCGAGCACATGCGGCATGCGGTTCTCGAACATCCAGGAATTGCCGGCGGAGGCCGTGATCACCTCATAGACCTTGCGGATGTCGAGGCCCTGCCTGGCGGCGAACGCGATCGCCTCCGAGGCAGCGGCGATGTGCACACCGGCCAGCAATTGATTGATCATCTTGAACGCGGCGCCCTGCCCTGCGGCATCGCCGAGCTCGTAGAGCTTCGCGGCCATCGCATCCAGCGCCGGCCGCGCCTTGGCGAACGCCGCCGCGCTGCCCGAGGCCAGGATCGTCAACTCGCCCTGCGCGGCGCGCTGTGCACCGCCCGAGATCGGGGCATCAAGATAATGCCGTCCGGTGGCCTCGAGCTGTTTTGCCAGCCGCCGGGCGACCTCGGGGTCCATGGTCGCCGAGGAGATGAACACCGCGTCTTTCGCCAGCGTCTCGGCGACACCGCCCTTGCCGAACAGGATCGTCTCGGTCTGCGCAGCGTTGACCACCACGCTGACGATGATATCGGCGCCCTTTGCTGCCTCCGCTGGCGACGTCGTACCCTTACCGCCCTCGGCCTCGAAGCGCTTGACCGCATCGGCCGAGACATCGCAGCCGGTGACCTTGAAGCCCTTGCGCTTCAGCGAGGTCGCCATGCCGTATCCCATCGAGCCAAGCCCGATCACGGCGACGCGCGGCGTTGCGGAACTGGACATGCGGCGATCCCTCGAACGTTCTTTGCTGCTTTAGAGCGCTTGCCTATCACGGCTTGGCCGCGCTGCCAAAGCATGAGACAAACCGGGACATGAATGGCGCCATGAGCGAAACGGGATGAGCGAAACAAAGCTTCGTGAAGACATCTGCCGCTTCGGCCGCTCGCTGTTCGAACGCGGGCTGACGCCGGGCTCCTCGGGCAATATCAGCGTCCGGCTCGACGATGGCGGCTGGCTGGTGACGCCGACCAACGCCTCGCTCGGCTTCCTGGATCCGGCGAAAATGTCACGGCTCGACAGCCAGGGCCGGCTCGTCTCCGGCGACGCCCCGACCAAGGAGGTGCCGCTGCACACGGCACTCTACCAGACCCGCGCCACCGCCGGCGCCGTGGTGCATCTGCACTCCACCCATTCGGTCGCACTCTCGATGCTGCCCGAGATCGACCCGCGCGCGGTGCTGCCGGCGATGACGGCCTACTACGTCATGAAGTGCGGCCAGACCGCGCTGGTGCCCTATCATCGCCCCGGCGATCCCGCAGTCGCCGATGCGATCAGGGGGCTCGCCGGGCAATATTCATCGGTGCTGCTCGCCAATCACGGCCCGGTCGTGTCGGGCGACACGCTGGAGGCCGCGGTGTTCGCGACCGAAGAGCTCGAGGAAACCGCAAAGCTCTATCTGCTGCTGCGCGGGTTGAACCCGCGATACCTGTCACCGGAACAGGTGGCCGATCTGACAAAAGTGTTCGGGCTGACGTTGCCGGAGCATGGGCATTAACCTCTCCCCATCATTGCGAGGAGCGAAGCGACGAAGCAATCCATCCCTCCTCGTGCGCGGAACGATGGATTGCTTCGCTACGCTCGCAATGACGGTGATTACAGCCCCAGATACGCCTTGCGCACATCCGGATTGGTGCTGATCTCGGCGGCGGTGCCTTGCATCAGCAGCCGGCCGGTCTGCAGGATGTAGGCGCGGTCGGCGATCTCAAGGCACTCGGCCATGCGCTGCTCGACGATCAGGACCGTCATGCCGGCGTCGCGGATGCGTTTGACGGCCTGGAAGATTTCGTCGACCAGCTTCGGCATGATGCCCTGCGACGGCTCGTCGAGCATCAGCAGACGCGGCCGCGTCATCAGCGCGCGGCCGATCGCGAGCATCTGCTGCTCGCCGCCGGATAGGGTCTCGGCGCGCTGATCGAGCCGCTCGCCGAGCCGCGGAAACAGCTGGAACACCAGATCGAGCGGCGCATCGCGATCGGACTTGCTGCGATAGAGATAGCTGCCGAGCCGCAGATTGTCGCGCACCGACAGCCGTGGAAACAGCCGGCGGTTCTCCGGCACGAAGGCGATGCCGCTGGCGGTGATGACGTGCTGCGGCTGGCCGTCGATGCGTTTGCCGTCGAAGGTGACCGAGCCCGACCGCGGGCGCTCGGCGCCGGCGATCGATTTGAGCAGCGTCGACTTGCCGGCGCCGTTGGCACCGGCGACGCAGACGATCTCGCCCTTGGTGACGTCGATCGACACCGATGAGATCGCGACCAGCCCCTGATAGGCGGTGGTGACTTC
>CALRXG020000481.1:0-5977 GCA_943372075.1 Bordetella parapertussis
ACCTCGCCAAAGCAGTCAAAGGCGAGTGAATCACAAATCAAGTTTGCAAGGAATCCCGCTCCAAGAGCCCGCTTTCTGGCAAATCCAACCACGGCAAGATGCCGTTTCTAGATTCCAAATCAACGGCTTGGAAGTTCTTCACGGGAGACATTTTACCGTCGGGAACAATGACTCGCGAAGCCTCGGTGTCAACCGGGCAAGGCTTTTCCGGCGCAATTGGGTCTCCGGCGAACCGCGCGGCAGCTGAGCGCCGGCATCCGCGCTAGTCCTTGATTTCCAATGAGAACTTGCGCGAATGGCGCGCCCGGAACGATTCGAACGTCCGACCCTCAGATTCGTAGTCTGATGCTCTATCCAGCTGAGCTACGGGCGCATTTTCGCGGCAGGGCCTAGAGCCCGCGTGGCTCCGAGAGGCTCGGAGCGTCACGAAAGAGCGCTCTAGCTACAGGCTCCCGGTCCGGTTGGCAAGCTCTGGAAACGCCAATTTCAGCCCCCGGTGGAACACCAGGGCGCCTCAGGCCCGCGCCCGCTCGCTGCGGACCGACAGCAACTCGACCGGACGATCCGGGATCGAGATCCGGAACGTGGCGCCGATGGTGCCTTCGACCAGATGGATATGGCCGCCATGGGCACGGATCAGCTCGGCGGCGATCGCAAGGCCCAGCCCGCTGCCGCCGGGGCGGCCGGAGGTCTGGAACGCCTCGAACAGGTGCTCGCGCGCCTTGGCCGGCACACCGGGGCCGGTGTCGGAGACCTCGATGATCGCAACCGTCCCTTCGCGGCGGCCGGTGATGCGGATCTGCTGGGCACCGCCATCGCTGTCCTGCCGGGTCTCCAGCGCCTGGGTCGCATTGCGCACCAGATTGAGCAGCACGCGGAACAGCTGGTCCGGATCGGCATCGATGGTGAGGCCGCGCTCGATCGCGCAGATCCAGGTGATGGTGACGTCGGTCGCAAGCCCGGCCGATTCCCGCACCTCGGCGACCGCAGGCTCAACCATGATCACGCGGCGGTCGGGCGCCGCCTCCTGCGCGCGGCCATAGGACAAGGTCGACTGGCAGAACGCGATCGCGCGCTCCAGCGAGCGCAGCAATTTCGGCGCAAAGCGCTGCACCCGCGGGTCGGGCACGCTGGCCAGCTGGTCCGACAGCAATTGCGAGGACGCCAGCAGATTGCGCAGATCGTGGTTGATCTTGGAGACGGCGAGCCCGAGCGCGGCCAGCCGGCTCTTCTGATGCAGCATCGAAACGAGATCGCGCTGCATGTCCGACAATTCGCGCTCGGCCACGCCGATCTCGTCGCCGCGCTGGCTGGGCACGATGATTCGCGCCGAACTCTCCGGATTCTCGTGGAAGCCGATCAGGCTCGCGGTCAGCCGCCGCATCGGACGGACGAACAGATAATGCAGCGCCAGATAGACCAGGCCGGCGGTCAGGCCGGCAATCAGGAGGGCCACCACCAGCACGTTACGGGAGAAGCGGTACATCGCCTGCCGCAACGGCTTCTCGTCGATCACGACCTCGATGAACTGCGCCTGGCCCGGCGCGGCCCCGACCACGCGGATGGTCTGGTCGCCATGCTCCAGCATGATCTCGAAGGCATCGACGATCGCCGACCACACCGTCATCGTGCGCATGTCGACGTCATGATCGATCGCGGCCGGCAGGTCGGCGCTGGCGAGCAGACGACGCTGCTGTCCCAGCTTGATGGCGACCGCGCGGGCGCCGATGCTGGTCAGGATCTGCCGCGCCAGCGAATCCGGCACCATTCCGGAGGGGGCGGCATCCAGCACCAGCGCCGCGGTATTTGCGGCGGCCAGGCGGTCATTGAGCCGGTTCATCCGGAAGTTGGCGATCGCCGGCACGTAGATCAGGAGCCCGGCGATCATGACCAGGGGAATCGTCAGCAACAACAGCTTGCCCGACAGCCCGAGCCGAAGGGTCGGCTTGGGCCGCTGCTTCTGCGCGGTCGCCTGATCGTCAATTAGAGCCACAAGATAAGGCCTTGTTTGGCTTAGGGATCGGAAGATGCGGCCCGGCCCCCAAACCGGTCAAATTACGGATCGCTAATGTCGGCGGTTCCCCGAACGCCCCCAAAGCGTCCCTTACCGTCAAAAACCCCGCGAAATCAGTTATATTCGCCCCAATTGCGACGTTTCAAAGAAGACTCTTTGCGACGCCCTGTGACATTGACGAAAACAGGGCGCTCCCTTATAAGCCGCGCCAACTGTCCGCGATGGCTCGGTCCTTGACCGGGGGCGGCTCTTTGGGGCCGTGAACGGCTCGTTTGGGCCCGCCAGCATTATCGGACTCCATCTCAATACAACGGCAAATTGCCCGGTCAGCGGAGAATTACCCGTGAAGCGGACTTATCAACCCAGCAAACTGGTGCGCAAGCGCCGTCACGGCTTCCGCGCCCGTCTCGCCACGGCCGGCGGCCGCAAGGTCCTCGCTGCGCGCCGCGCGCGTGGCCGCAAGCGCCTGAGCGCCTGAGCCCGGACGTCTCCTCTCCGGAGATACCCATTATGGATCGGCTGAGGCAGCGGGCGGATTTCCTCGCCGTTGCCAATGGCGCACGGGCGAATACCGCAGGCTTTGTGCTGCAGGGCCGTCGTCGCGACGATCAGGGCCCGATCCGCGTCGGCTATACCGTCACCAAGAAGAATGGCACCGCGACCGAGCGCAACCGCATCCGGCGCCGGCTTCGCGAAGTGATGAAACGGGTCGAGGCCGTATCCATGCGGCCGCACCATGATTATGTGCTAGTCGGCCGCCGTGACGCGCTGACCCGCGACTTTGCGACCATGATTGACGACCTGCGGTCGGCGCTACGCCGCCTCGACCGGCCCGCGCCCAAGATGGGTACCAACAAGACGGGTACCGATAAGGCGGGTAACAAGAGCGCGCCCCATCCGAATGGAATGACGAGACCTTAAGAGATGTCCGACAACCGCAATACGATCCTTGCCGTCATTCTGTCCGGCCTCGTCCTGATCGCCTGGCAATATTTCTACAACGTGCCGCAGATGGAGAAGCAGCGCGAGGCGCAGAAGCAGGCTGAGCTGCTGAAGCCGTCGCCGCAGGCAACGCCGGGTGCCGCGCCGGGCGCAGCTCCTGGCACCACTCCCGGAAGCTCGGCGACTCCCTCCCCGATCCCCGGAACGCCTGCTGCTGACGCTCCGGTGGCGAGCCGTGAAGCCGTGCTCGAGGCCGGCCCGCGCATCAAGATCGAGACTCCGCGCGTGATCGGCAGCATCGCGCTGAAGGGCGCCCGGATCGACGACATCTCGTTGGTCCAGTTCCGCGAGACGGTCGACCCCAAATCGCCGGCCGTCGTGCTGCTGTCGCCGTCGGGCACGGCTGATCCTTATTATGCCGAGTTCCTGTGGCTGACCGCCAACGGTTCATCGGTGAAGACCCCGAACGCCGAAACCGTCTGGCAGCAGGAGGGATCGAACAGCCTGACGCCGAGCAGCCCGGTGGTTCTGAAATACGAGAACGACCAGGGCCTGACCTTCCGCCGCACCATCTCGATCGACGATCGCTACCTGTTCAGCGTCAAGGACGAGGTCATCAATCAGGGCAGCGCCCCGGTGACGCTGTATCCATTCGCCCTGATCTCGCGCGGCGGCAAGCCGCCGGTCTCCGGCTACGCGATCCTGCACGAAGGCCCGATCGGCTATCTCGGCGAACAGGGCCTGCAGGAATTCAGCTACAAGAACATCGACGACGCCAAGACCCCGACCGGCGGCAATTCGCGCGGTATCGTGTTCTCGAAGGTGACCGACGCCTGGCTCGGCATCACCGACAAATACTGGGCCACCGCGCTGCTGCCGGAAACCAACGCGACGCTGGACAGCGCCCGCTTCACCACCGGCGACAAGCGCTACCAGGCCGACTACATGCTCGGCGCACAGACCATCCCGATCGGCGGCACCGGCGTCGCCAATGCGCGGCTGTTCGCCGGCGCGAAGGAAGCCGCGACCGTCGGCCTCAATTTCCCGCTGGTCGGCTTCGGCGGCTACAACAAGCAGCTCGGCCTCAACCATTTCGATCTGCTGATCGACTGGGGCCATTTCTACTTCATCACCAAGCCGATGTTCCTGGCGCTCGACTGGTTCTATCGCCTGGTCGGCAATTTCGGCATCGCGATCCTCTTGGTGACCGTGATCGTCAAGCTGCTGTTCTTCCCGCTGGCCAACAAATCCTACGCCTCGATGGCGAAGATGAAGTCGGTGCAGCCGCAGCTGGCCGCGCTGAAGGAACGCTATCCTGACGACCGCGTGAAGCAGCAGCAGGAGATGATGGAGATCTACAAGAAGGAGAAGATCAACCCGATCGCCGGTTGTCTTCCCGTCGCCTTGCAGATCCCGGTATTCTTCTCGCTCTACAAGGTGCTGTTCATCACCATCGAAATGCGGCACGCGCCGTTCTTCGGCTGGATCAAGGACCTCTCCGCGCCGGACCCGACCAACCTGTTCACGCTGTTCGGGCTGATCCCGTTCGATCCGATCGCGCTGCTCGGACCGCATTTCGGCGCCTATCTGGTGATGGGCATCTGGCCGATCATCATGGGCATCACGATGTGGGTGCAGATGAAGCTCAACCCGGCGCCGCCGGATCCGACCCAGAAGATGATCTTCGACTGGATGCCGCTGATCTTCACCTTCATGCTGGCGGGCTTCCCGGCGGGTCTCGTGATCTACTGGGCCTGGAACAACACGCTGTCGGTGCTGCAGCAGAGCTTCATCATGCGCAAGAACGGCGTGAAGGTGGAGTTGTTCGACAATCTGAAGTCGACATTCGCCAAGAAGCCGACATAGGTAGCACCGTCATTGCGAGCGAAGCGAAGCAATCCATGCCTCAGCACGAGGAGAGATGGATTGCCCCGTCGCTTCGCTCCTCGCAATGACGGAACGAGAGTGGGCCGCTGCGCATGACCACCGAACCCGATGCGGAGCTGATCGAGCAGGGCCGAAAACTGTTCGCCGGCGACTGGCGCTTCATCTGGGCGTCGCCCTCGATCGAGACGCTGCCGCCGATGGCCGGCCTCGAGGTCGCCTTTGCCGGCCGCTCCAATGTCGGCAAGTCGAGCCTGATCAACGGACTGACCGGCCGCAGCAGCCTGGCGCGCACCTCGCACACCCCCGGCCGCACCCAGGAATTGATCTTTTTCGAGGGGCCGGAAAAGGCGGACTTCCGCCTGGTCGACATGCCGGGCTACGGCTACGCCTCGGCGCCGAAAACCAAGGTGGCGTCATGGACCGCGCTGATCCACAAATTCCTGCTCGGGCGCGCGACGCTGGCGCGGGTCTATGTGCTGATCGACGCGCGCCACGGCATCAAGGATGTCGATCTCGACGTGCTGAAGACGCTGGACAAGTCCGCGGTCAGCTATCAGGTGGTGCTGACCAAGGCCGACCAGGTCAAGCCCGGTGAACTCAAGACCGTCACCGCCGACACCATTGCCAAGCTCGCAAAGCATCCCGCTGCGTTCCCCGAAGTGCTGGTGACTTCGTCGCGTACTGGCGATGGCATGCCGGAGCTGCGCGCCGCCATGGTGCGCCTGATCGAGGAGAGGCGCCGATGACCGGTGTATCCCGTCTCCTGATCGGCCTGGCCGCCATCATGGGCGCCTGCGGCGTGATGCTCGCGGCCGCCGCGGCCCATTTGCCTGACGCCACGCGGCTGGCGGCAGCATCCTCGATGCTGCTGTTCCACGCATCCGCCGCTATCGCGACCGTTGCGGTCGCCGACCGCGCGATCATCCATGCCAGGCTCGGCGCTGCGGCAGCGGGCGGCTTCGTCATCGCCGCGTCATTGTTCGCCGGCGACCTCGCGCTGCGCCAATATGCCGGCCATGGATTGTTTCCGATGGCCGCGCCGACCGGCGGAACGCTGCTGATCCTGAGCTGGCTGGTGCTCGCGGTCGCGGCAATGTGGTCGAAGGGTTCATAATTGCCATTCCACCTTCTCCC
>CALRXG020000482.1:0-5968 GCA_943372075.1 Bordetella parapertussis
GCCGATGCTGTTTCCATTCCTGAAGCAGCAGCTCGGCGTCGGCTATGTCGAGCTCGGCCTGGCGCTGACCGTGTTCGCGGTGGTCTCCGGCCTGACCCAGGCGCCGATCGGCTACCTCGCCGACCATATCGGCGCGCGCAAAATCCTGCTGATCGGGCTGACGGTCGGCGGCTGTGCGCTGATCGGGCTCGGCCTGCATCTGAGCTACACTTCACTGATCGTCTGCGCCGTGCTGCTCGGCCTTGCCAACAGCGTCTATCATCCGGCCGATTACGCCATCCTCTCGGCCCATATGGATGAGGCGCGGATGGGCCGCGCGTTCTCGATCCACACCTTTGCCGGCTTCCTCGGCGGCGCGGTGGCGCCGGCGATCATGGCGGCGCTGGTCGCCTCGGTTGGCGGCCTCGGCGCGCTGATCGTGGCCGGCGCGGTCGGTCCGCTGGTGGCGCTGTTCCTGATCGTGCTCGGCATTCCCGATGCAGGCGCCAACAAGAACAAGGCCAAGGACGACGCCTCACGGAAGACGAGCGTGATCACGCCGGCGCTGATGGTGCTGACAGCCTTCTTCACGCTGCTCAGCCTGTCGACCTCGGGCATCAACAATTTCGGCGTGGTTGCACTGATGGGCGGCTACGGCGCGTCGTTCTCGACCGCCAACATCGCCCTGACCGCATTCCTCGGCTCCAGCGCCGCAGGCGTGCTCGCCGGCGGCTATCTCGCCGACTGGACCCATCGTCACAGCCAGGTCGCCGCGGCATGCTTCGCGGTCAATGCCGTGCTGGTGCTGCTGATCGCGCTGATGAACCTGCCGCCGGTGGCGCTCACGCTCGTGATGGGGCTCGCCGGATTCCTCGGCGGCGTGATCGCACCCTCCCGCGACATGATGGTGCGCAACGCCGCGCCTCCCGGAGCCGCCGGTCGCGCCTTCGGCATCGTCTCCACCGGCTTCAACTTCGGCGGCATCGCAAGCCCGCTGCTGTTCGGCTGGATCATGGACCAGCACATGCCGCATTGGGTATTCGGCGCGTCCGTGGTCTTCATGGTGCTGACCGTGCTGCTTGCGCTGGTCACCGAGCGCAGGCCGCAGGCCTCCGCGGCTGCGATCCAGGCGTAACGTCGTGAGAGCGGCCTGCGGCCGCCAAACTTACCGGCCCCAGAATGCGGGCGTCATCTTGAATCGCCGCCAGCTCTTGCGCAGCGTTTTCGCGACCGCGATCTGATCGCGCGCCAGCCAGCCGGCCATCGCGCCGATGCCGAGATGCAGCGCGGGCTGGTCGTCCTGCCGGATCGAATGCAGCAGCACGCGCGTGCTGCCGATGTCGCACACCCGCCCAAGACTGTTCTGCAACCGGGCGAGCCGCTTCACGTAGCGCTTCGCCGGGGCATGGGTCGCATAGAGCGGCAGGAAGAACTCCGCCGCATAGCGCAGCTTCTTGAGGTCGATCCTGAGGGTGTGCTGCGCCTGGATATCGAGCCGCCGGAAGTGCGCGCCGCGCTTCAAGGTCCTGCGATGCAACCGACCCAGAATTTGATCGGCGAGCACCGGCATCGGTTGCGACAGGACAGCCAGCGCTTCGCTGTCGATCTCGTTGCGCCAGCCGCGGCGCTCCACCAGATGCCCGAGCGAGAGCAGGAAGCGGCTGCACCGGGGATCGGTGAGCACGCTTTGCAAGGTGCCGTAGCTCGACTGCCGTTGCTGTTGAACCGCCTGGCGCAGACCATCGAGGTCGATGTCCGGAACTGCCTTGACCAGGCGGGTGATCGTCGATTCGGCGAATACGTCCCAATCCCGCGCGCGGCCGAGTTGCCGCATCAGCCACTTTGCTTCGCCGTTGATCGCCCGGAATGCCGGCGAGGGAATGTCGCGCCGGAACAGCCCGCAGATCGTTCGCAGGCGGCGCAACGCCACGCGCATCTGGTGCACGCCTTCGGGGTCCGATCCCTGCTCGGCCACTGCATGATTCTTCAAGAGATGATGCCAGCAGGAGCCCACCAGCAATGCGATGACGTCATCGACCGCGAGCTCCGCGGTGATGCTCGACGCCTCGGCCTTCACCGCGGACGGCGCGACATCGAATGCGAGCGCGTAGCCGCGCTCCGCCTTGCTGCGCGTGCCAATCTGTAGCGGCCCGGCATCGAGCAATTGCGCGCCGAGGTCGAACAGGACGCCGGCATTGCCGCTCTTCAGTTCGATCTCGATTTCCGACAGCACCTCCTGGCGCGCATCGGCCTCGATCGTGCCCTCGTCGAATGCGACTTCAACCGATGCATCGGGCAGGTCGAGCTGCCGCGCGTGCCGGCGCACTTTGGTCTCGAACACCGGCACCAGCGCATCGTTGCTCAGGCTGGCCACGGCATCGCCGACCTCGTCCGCTGGGAACAGCGCGAGGTCAGGAGTGATACCCGCGACCGGCATCTCCCATTGGCGCCGCAGCAGCGGCTGCGCGGGATTGGGCGGAAGCTTCAGCGTCTGGACGAAGGTCTTGCCGCTGTGTCGCACGCGCAGCGACATGCCATGCCGAAACAGCAGGCGCTCCGGCGTGTCGTAGTAGACCGTCTCCAGCCGGTGAAATGCGCCGCGGTTGCGCGCATGCTGCACGATGCATGGCGCCTCGCGCAGCTTTTCGAGGCTTCCTTGCGGCGCCAGCAGCTTGAGTTCGAATTCCGCTTGATCGCCACGCCTGATGGCAATGGCAGTGCCCGCATCGGTCACGACCGGCCGCCGTCCATTCAATGAGATTGTCCCCGTTCGGTCTATGAAGGTTTCATGACAATGACAAGGCATAACCCCGTGTCGCAGCGTGCATTAAATCTAACTTTCACACTCTATGGCTGTATGATACCAGGACGCCAGCCTAGGGCGAGAAACGCCACCTGCGCCCCGGCATTGTGCAAGCAACCATTCATTCCGACCGCCGCGACAGCACCTGCTTCAAGAGCGGCTCGATCCGCGACAATTCGTCGAGATGAACCGCGGACAATTCGGCGAGATGACCGGCCGCGCGCCCGGTTAGTTTCAGCAACACGCGGCGCTGGTCTGCGGGATCGAGCACGCGCTCGACCAGCCCGGCATCCGACAGCCGGTCGACCAGCTCGACCGTGGTGTGGTGGCGAAGCCGCAGCCGCTCGGCCAGATCGCCGATCGTGACCGGCCCGCCGCCGGGAAATCCCCTGATCGCCAGCAAGGCCTGATGCTGCCGGGGCGTCAGGCCCTCGGCTTTCGCCGCCTCCTGGCTGAACTCCATGAAGCACCGGATCAGATAGCGGAATTGCGACAGCGCCTCGTAATCGGCCTGGCTGGGAACCCGTTTCCGGGCCTTGGTCGGCGATTTCGGAGGGCCTTTCAACGCTGCCATTCGATGTCTCCCGCTTGAAATTATATCGCAATGCGATATTACGCGCGCATCCACTTCGTCAGAGCCTTACGCCAGCCATGAGCGTCATTTCCACCAAATCGAGCACGTCCGCCAAAATCGGCGACAAGGCCAGCCACCTCCTGAGCGACTTCACCACCGATCCGCGCGTCGTGGTGATTTCGGCGATCGCCGTGTTTGTCTCCGTCGCCGGCGTGCTGGCCGGCGCGGGCCTGCTGCAATTGATCAAGCTCGCCACCAACATCGCCTATTTCGGCCGGTTCAGCTTCGCCGACCTGAGATTGCAGGATTCGCCGCTTGGCCTCTGGACCGTGCTGGTGCCGGTCGCCGGCTCGCTGATCATCGGCCTGATGGCGCGCTTCGGCAGCGAGAAGATCCGCGGGCACGGCATTCCGGAAGCCATCGAGGCCATCCTGCTCGGCCGTTCGCGGCTCGACCCCAAGGTGGCGATCCTCAAGCCCTTGTCGTCGGCGATCTCGATCGGCACCGGCGGCCCGTTCGGCGCCGAGGGTCCGATCATCATGACCGGCGGCGCGATCGGCTCGCTGATCGCGCAGATGCTCCCGGTGACGGACAACGAGCGCAAGACCCTGCTGGTGGCGGGCGCCGCCGCCGGCATGACCACCGTGTTCGGAACGCCGATTGCGGCAGTCATGCTCGCGGTCGAACTCCTGCTGTTCGAATGGACGCCGCGCAGCTTCATTCCGGTCACCGTCGCCGCCGTGGTGGCCGCGGTCGGGCGCACCTTCCTGCACATGCCCGCGCCGCTGTTTCCCTTCACGGGCGGCGTCGACATCTCGCTGCTGCAGCTCGGCGCCTGGATGCTGATCGGAATCCTGTCCGGACTGTTGTCGGGCGTGCTCACGCAACTGGTCTATGGCTGCGAGGATATCTTCCTGAAGCTGGCGATCCACTGGATGTGGTGGCCGCTGATCGGCGGCCTGGTGGTCGGTCTCGGCGGCCTGATCGAGCCGCAGGCGCTCGGCGTCGGCTACGACAATCTCGCGTCGATGCTGCAGGGCAATGTGGTGCTGAAGGCCGCGCTGCTGCTGCTCGTCGTGAAGGCCGTGATCTGGTCGGTCGCGCTCGGCTCCGGCACGTCGGGCGGCGTGCTGGCACCGCTCCTGATCATGGGCGGCGCGATGGGCACCGCGCTGAGCGGTTACCTGCCGGCCGCGAGTCCGGGCTTCTGGGCGCTGCTGGCGATGGCGGCGACGATGGGCGGCACGATGCGCTCGCCCCTGACCGCAACGTTCTTCGCCGTCGAGCTCACCGGGAACAGCCATGTGCTGCTGCCGCTGATCGCAGCCTGCTGCAGCGCGCATGGCGTCACGGTGCTGCTGATGCGGCGCTCGATCCTGACCGAGAAGGTCGCGCGGCGCGGCCATCATCTGGTTCGCGAGTACCGGGTCGATCCGTTCGCGCTGACCCGCGTGCGCGACGTGATGACCAAGGCGGTCGAGAGCGTCTCCGACAGCATGACGCTGCACGGCGCGGCAGCCTTCCTGACCAACCCGAAGACCGGTCATCCGAGCTTCCCCGTGGTCGACGCTGATCATCGCGTGCTCGGCGTAATCGATCCGCCCTCCGTGTTGCGCTGGCGCCGCGCCGGCAAGCATCGCACGGCGACGCTCGGCCAACTGCTGACCGGCAGCAAGATCACGGTCGCCTATCCGGATGAATATCTCGACCGCCTCGCGGACCGCCTGATGCAGGTCAACGTCTCGCATCTGCCCGTGATCTCGCGCGAGGACCAGCGCCTGGTCGGCTATATCGGCTGGAAGGATCTAATGCGCGTGCGCGCCCGGCTACAGGCCGAGGAGACCCAGAAGACGGCGTTCTTCGGCGCAAGGTAGATCCGCGGAAGCTTGCCTGGCGGAACAAATTTCCGCCGCGCGGCAACGATTGGTTCTCGCTGGCAAAACGCCGCCAGCGCATCCCAGAGCTTCGTCGGCGCTGGTTGACAGCATCAAGGGGTCACCCATGATGCCTCATAGCCAAAAACAGCCTCGGGATGAAATGCCATGACCTCGACCCCAGACCTCGTGATCCGCGGCGGCAATATTGCAGATGGCAAGGGTGGCGATCTCTACGAAGCCGATGTCGCAATCACCGGCGGCAAGATCACCGAAGTCGGCAAGGTCGCAGCCAAGGGCAAGGAAGAGATCGACGCGCGCGGCAAACTGGTCGCGCCCGGTTTCGTCGACGTCCACACCCATTACGACGGCCAGGTGACCTGGAGCCAGGACATCACGCCGTCGTCGCAGAACGGCGTCACCACGGCGATCATGGGCAATTGCGGCGTCGGCTTCGCGCCGTGCCGCCCGAGCGACCACAACAGGCTGATCCAGCTGATGGAAGGCGTCGAGGACATTCCGGAGCCGGTGTTAAGCGCCGGCATTCCCTGGGCCTGGGAAAGCTTCCCCGACTACATGGAATGGCTGTCGAAGCGCAGCTTCGACATGGATATCGGCGCGCAACTGCCGCACGCGGCGCTGCGGGTCTATGTGATGGGCGAGCGCGGCGCGCGCCGTGATCCCGCAACGCCAGAGGATAACAAGGCAATGGCGGCGCTCGCCGGCGACGCGGTGCGA
>CALRXG020000483.1:0-5922 GCA_943372075.1 Bordetella parapertussis
AGCCCTTGTCGATGCCGCCATTGTCGAAGAACGGATCGAGGATCAGCTCTTTGGTGTCCTTGAACACCTTTGACGGCGGCGGCAGGCTGGAGCCGGCACGCCGGCAGATCAGCTCCCACACCACCAGCAGCAACGCGATCACGATCAGCGGCGGCACCACACGCGCCGCGGTCTCCTTCGCCATCCTGGCGTAGGTCTCGGCGCGCGGAGCGCGCTTCGGTGTCATGGTCACGACCGGCGCCGCGGCAGCGGTCGGCGGGATCGCCACCGCTGACAGTTCGGTCTTCATGGCAGGCAACGACATTGACAGACAATCTCCGTGAAGGATTGAGGGCGCGGCTCAGACGTCGACACGCTTGATGGACAGCGACTTCAGGTACGCAGCGGGATCGGCCGGATCGAACACCTTGCCGTCGAAGAAGGTCTCCTTGCCGCGCGAGGTCGAGGCCGGGATGTCGGTGACGCCGAGCTCCTTGGCGGCTTCCTTCCAGAGGTCCTCACGGTTGACCTTGGCGATCAGCGCCTTGGTGTCGAAGCCTGCCTCATACTTGCCCCAGCGGATATCCTCGGTCAGGAACCAGAGGTCGTGGCTCTGATAGGGATAGGAGGCGTTGTCCTTCCAGAACCGCATCTGCTGCGGCGAGTTTTCGACCACGCGGCCGGTGCCGTAGTCGAACTTGCCCTTCATGCGGTCGGTGATGTCTTCCACTGGACAGTTGATCCACTGCCGCTTGGCGCAGATCGCCGCGGTTTCCTCGCGGTTCTCGGCCTTCTCGCACCACTGCTGGGCTTCCATGACAGCCATCAGCAGCGCCTTGGCCGCCTTCGGGTTCTCGTCGACCCAGGCGGCGCGCAGGCCGAACGATTTCTCCGGATGCTTGTCCCAGAGTTCGCCCGTCGTGATCGCGGTGTAACCGATGTCCTGATGGATCAGCTGCAGATTCCACGGCTCGCAGACGCAGAAGCAGTCCATCGTGCCGACCTTCATGTTGGCGACCATCTGCGCGGGCGGCACTACGATGGTCTCGATGTCCTTGTCGGGATCGATGCCGCCGGCGGCGAGCCAGTAGCGGATCCACAGATCATGCGTGCCGCCGGGGAACGTCATGGCCGCCTTGATGGCCTTGCCGCTCGCCTTCTTCTTCTCCAGCGCCGGCTTGAACGGTGCAGTGTCGACGCCGATCTTCAGGTCGGCATATTCCTTGGCGACCGAGATGCACTGACCGTTCAGATTGAGCCGCGCCATGATGTACATCGGCGTCGGCTGATTGTTCTGCGTCACCTTGCCGGCCGAGATCAGATACGGCATCGGCGTCAGGATGTGCGCGCCGTCGATGCCATTGCCTTCGGAGCCGAGCACGAGATTGTCGCGCGTGGTGCCCCACGAGGCCTGCTTCTGCACTTCGACGTCGGGCATGCCGTATTTGGCGAAGATGCCCTTCTCCTTGGCGACGAACAGCGGCGAGGCATCGGTCAGCGCGATGAAGCCGAGCTTGGCGCCCTTGACCTCCGGACCCGCGCCCTGCGCGAACGCGCCGGCGGGGAAGTTCAGCTTAGCTGCGGCGAACAGCGCGGCGGCGCCGCTGGTTGCCTTCAGGAGCCGGCGACGGCTGATCGCACGGCTCGGGGGCGTGTTGCTGGGCTTGGTCATCGGTCGTCCTCTGCGTCGTTGCGTTGCGGTGATGCGGTTAGGCGTCGAGCACCTCCCGTCGGGCGGCGACGCGCACAGGGCGCAACAGGGCATGCACCGGGGAGGCCCGGTCTGGCGGCGTCGGAAATCCGATGGGGTGGGCTCGAGGGACGGCTTCAATGGCGTCGGCGGCTAACTATTCAAGCCTTGTGCCAAGCTACCGCAGTGCAAAAATAGACTTTATTGCAATGTTTTGCGCAATTTGTCGCAGCGCGCGGGAACGGCCCGCGCGCTGTCAAAACTTGCGATTCGCTCAATCCTTGTGCGACGCACGAGGATTGAGCAGGCGTTTTTTGACGGTGACGATCAAGCGTCTTCGGTGACCTTGGTGCCGAGCGGTGCCGGCGCCATGCCGCCGCCGGGCTTCACGTGGAATTCGTAGCTCATCAGACTCCACGGGCCGTCCGAGCGCTGGCCATCGGGCATCACGGGATCGGTGCGCCGTTCGACCTTGGCGATCAGCTCGTCCTTCACGCCGAACACCACATCGGAGTCGATGTACTTGTCGCCCTCGATGAAGACATGCGTGATCAACGGCTCATGGCCCTTGGCGTTGACCAGGAAATGCACATGCGCCGGCCGCATCGGATGACGGTTGGTCTGCGTGATCATCTGCCCGACCGGACCGTCGGTCGGGATCGGATAGCTGCACGGCACGATGGTGCGGAAGAAGAAGCGACCGTCGGCATCCGTGATGAAGCGCGCTCGCGACGAGGCGCCCTCGGTCGCGTAGCTCGGCTTCTGCGAGTCGTAGAAGCCATCGTCGTCCGCGTGCCAGACATCGACCGGCACATTGGCCAGCGGCTTGCCGTCGAGGTCGGTGACGCGGCTCTGCACGAACATGCGCTCGCCGGGCAAGCTGGCCGAGATGTCGGTGCCGTGCGGCGCCACCTTGTGCTCGCCGACATAGAACGGCCCGAGCACGGTGGTCTCGGTGGCGCCGTCGCGATCCCTGTGGTTGACCGCATCGACCAGCATCGAGACGCCGAGCACGTCGGACAGCAGGATGAATTCCTGGCGGATGTCGGTGCATTTCTGCCCGGTGCGGGTCAGGAAGCCGATCGCGTGGTCCCACTCCTCGAAGGTGAGATTGGTCTTGCGCACATAGTCGTGCAGCGACGTCACCAATTCCTGCAGCAGGAACTTGGCCCGCGGATCGGGCGTCTGGTCAAAGCTGCGGATCACGGCTGCGGTGAGCTCGGTTTCGTTGAACTGGGTCATCTCGACGTTTCCCTTGGTCCCCGGGGGCCCCTGTGAGGGCACGATTGCGGTGCCGAGCCTACACCACCGGCCTCGAGCCGGTAAGCAGCGGCGGATTGGTGAAACGGACACTTTTCGGCTATCAAGGCGGCCTCGCAGCCGGAGAAACGCCCGATGTTAGCCCCCACGCCTGCCTCGCCCGAATCCGCGGGAATGTCGACCACCGCCCTCAATCGCCTCGAAGCGCATCTGAAGAGCCGCTACCTCGATTCCGGCCGCTTTCCGGGCACCCAGGTCCTGATCTATCGTCGCGGCAAGATCGTGCATTCCACCGTCCAGGGCTTTGCCGACCTCGAGCGCAAGGCGCCGATGAAGGACGACACGATTTTCCGCATCTATTCGATGACCAAGCCGATCACGTCGGTCGCCTTCATGATGCTGGTCGAGGAAGGCAAGGTTGCGCTCGACGAGCCGGTCGCAAAGTACATTCCGGAATGGAAGAACCTCGGCGTGTTCGTCGCCGGCACCGCGCCCGCCTTCCTGACCCGCCCACCCACGCGGCCGATGCAGATCGTCGACCTGCTGCGCCATACCTCGGGTCTGACCTACGGCTTCCAGCAGCGCTCCAATGTCGACGCCGCCTACCGCGAGAAGAAGATCGGCGAGGTCATCAAGGCCGGCACGCTCGACGGCATGATCGAGGATCTGGCGAATATCCCGCTGGAGTTCTCGCCGGGCGAAGCCTGGAATTACTCGGTGTCGACCGACGTGCTCGGCTATCTCGTCGGCAAGATAGCAGGGATGCCGTTCGAGCAATTCCTCAAGGAGCGGATCTTCAAGCCGCTCGGCATGAACGACACTGATTTCTTCGTGCCGGCCGACAAGGCGCACCGCTTTGCGGCCTGCTATTCCGCCGATCCGCAGGGCGGCTTCAACCCGCTCGCCGCCGAACGCAAGGGCACGCTGACCTTGCAGGACGATCCGACGACCAGCACGTTCCTGTCACCGCCCTCGCTGATCTCGGGCGGCGGCGGGCTGTGCTCGACCGCGGCCGATTATCTGACCTTCTGTCGCGCGCTGCTCAACGGCGGCGAACTCGGCGGCGTCCGGCTGCTCGGCCCGAAGACGCTGAAGCTGATGGCGTCCAACCACCTGCCCGGCGGGGTCGACCTGCCGGCGATGTCGCGTTCGATGTTCGCCGAAGCCGCCTATAACGGGATCGGTTTCGGCCTCGGCTTCGCCGTCACGATGCACCCGGCGCAGACGCTGATCGCGGGCAGCCCGGGCGAGTTCAACTGGGGCGGCGCGGCAACGACGTCGTTCTTCATCGACCCGGCCGAAGAGCTGATCACGATCTTCATGACCCAGGTGCTGCCATCGAGCGCCTATCCGTTGCGGCGCGAGCTGCGCACCATGGTCTACGCCGCGATCACCGAGAGCAACCTCTGACCTGACGCTATTCCGCGGCGCGCAGCTCGTTCGAGCATGATCTTTTCGGGAAAAGCCGCTTCATACTTTTCCGGATCATGCTCGTAGCGCCGCGGAACTTTTCCGACCACCAGTCATTTCCTTTGGCGGTTATTTACCGCCTCCCCTAAGCTCACCGCAAATGGGCACCGACCCGGGGACTTCGTGCCGAAACTGACATTGCCAGTGCGTCTCGCGCTTCTGGTCGCGGGAACGATGTTGCCGCTGATCATTTTCGCGGTCGGCATCGTCTTCCACAACTACCAGCGGGACCGCCAGGCCGCCACGCAGCGCGTGCTCGAGACCGCCCGCAACATCCGCCTGGTGCTCGATGCCGAAATGCAGCGGATGACCGGCGGCCTGCAGGTGCTGGCATTGACCAACTCGCTACGCGACGGCGATTTCACCAATTTTCGTCGCATCGCCGCGGGCTTTCTCGAGCAATACGGCAAGGACGGCGTGGTGCTGGTGGCCGACCGCACGGGACACCAGGCGTTCTCCTCGTTGACGTCGGACACCGCGAGCCTGCCGCCGCGCAACAATCTCGAGATCGTCGAGAAGGTGTTTGCGACCCGGCAGCCGCAATACTCCAACCTGTTCTTCGGCGCGGTGAAGCAGCGCCTGATCATCACCGTCGAGGTGCCGGTGATCCGCGACGGCGAGGTGATCTACGACATCTCCTTCAGCCCGCCGATCGGGGTCTTCCAGGCCATGATCGAGAAGCAACGCCTCAACCAGGACTGGACCATCTCGATCTTCGACAGCGAAGGCGTCAACCTCGCCCGTGTGCCGAACCCGCAGGCGACGATCGGGCAGCGCGCCGCGCCCACGCTGTATGCCGAAATGTTCCGCCAAAGCGAAGCGGCGCTGCCGACCGTCTCGCTCGAGGGCGTGGCGCTGATCACCGGATTCACCCGGTCCCGCGTCACCGGCTGGACCGTCGCCGCGGGAGTCTCCGAGAACTCGCTGGTGGCGCCGCTGTGGCGCTCGCTGGCGATCACCAGCGTGATCGGAGGCGTCCTGCTGCTGGTCGGCCTCGGCTTTGCGGTACGGATGGCGACCACGATCGCGCGCGGCGAGATGCTGCACGGCCTGCTCATCGAGGAGCTCAACCACCGGGTCAAGAATACGCTGGCGATCCTGCAATCGATCGCCACCCAGACGTTCCGCAGCGCGAGCCGCGCCGAGCGCGAGAAATTCGAGGGGCGGCTCGGCGCGCTCGCTGAGGCGCACAATCTGCTCTCGACCGACAAATGGCAGGGCTCCGACTTGCAGGACGTGGTCAGCCGCGTGCTGCGGCCCTATCTGCTGAACGCTTCGGAGCGGGTCAGGATGTTCGGACCGCGGGTGCCGCTGTCGCCGCGGCTTGCTTTGGTGCTGTCGATGATCGTGCATGAAATGGCGACCAACGCCGCCAAATATGGCGCACTGTCCAACGACACCGGCACGGTGACGCTGGACTGGCAAATCCTGCAGGAAGGCCCCGAACCAATGCTGCGGATGATCTGGACCGAGGCCGGCGGACCACAGGTCACGGCGCCGGTGCGGCGCGGCTTCGGCTCCCG
>CALRXG020000484.1:0-5913 GCA_943372075.1 Bordetella parapertussis
GCGGCGGCGCTCGTGCCCACGCTCTGGATCGTCCTGCAAATGCTTCCATTGCCGGGCCTGGCGCATCCGGTGTGGAAGTTCGCCGGCGAAACGCTCGGTGCGCCGCTCAGTGGCAGCATCACCATCGATACCGGCGCGAGCCTCGGCGCGCTGCTGCTCTCGCTGTCGCTGCTTTCGGTCATGATCGGAACAGCCGCAGTCGCGATCGACCGCAAGCGCGCCGATATGGTGGCCCGCACCATCGCCGCGACAGCGGTGGCTGCCGCGCTGATCCTGTTGCTCTCGAGCGATCCGGTCAAAGCCTTGCTCGGCGCCGCCGCGCCAGGCGCGGAGGCAGACGGATTCCTCGTCATCGTCCTCGCGGCCATTCCGCTCGCGCTCGCCCGCGCGCTCGATGGCGGTGAACATGCCGATGGCGGCAGCTCCACGCGGCTGCGCTGGCTGCTCGCCACGAGCACGGCGGTCTGCACCGCCAGCGCCTGCTGGTACGGGCATCGCGGTGCCGCGATCGCAATCGCCGCCGGCGTCACTCTGGTTCTGATGACCTTCGCTGCGCGCAGGCTTCACCTGCGTCGCTGGAGCAGCGCTGGCGCCGCGGTGGCGATCGCGCTGATCGCGCTGGCGACGGCGGTCGCCAGCCGCCATGCCGACGTCGCGCTGGCCGTAGCCTTCGCCGACGCGCCGGCCGGCCTCGTGCAATCGAGCCACAATCTGCTCGCCGACCTGCCCGCGCTCGGCAGCGGCGCCGGCACCACGGCGACGCTGGCATCGACCTATTTGGACTGGCAGGGCCCGACGGCGCGGCCCGTGGTGGCGACCAGCGCTGCCGCCTTGATCGCCCAGTTCGGTCCCGCCATGTTCTGGACAGGACTGCTGGTCACGATCGCGGGTATCGCTGCGTTCACCGTCGGTGCGCGCAATCGCGGTCGCGACTGGTCCTATGCCGCGGCGGCGGCAGCGGTCTTGCTGACGCTGCTGCTCGCCGCATTCACCTTGCCGGAATTGCCGGCGCTACCGGGAGTCATCGTGTTGGGAGCCGTGATCGGAACAGGTTTGGCGCAGCGGGTCAGCCGCTCCCGGCTGCAAGCGGGCTAGAGCTGGATGCGCAATCTGCTCCGGCGCCTTGTCGGCAAGACCGGCGACCGCGAACATGCGGGCGACCAGACCTGCATCTATGCCGTCGGGGATATCCACGGCCACGCCGAGCTGCTGCACGAGATCTGCGCCCGCATCGATGCCGACATCCGCAGGACACGGCCGGCACGGGCGATCGAGGTGTTCCTCGGCGACTACGTCGACCGCGGACCGGATTCGCGCGAGGTGATCGCGATGCTCGATCAGCGCCGCCGTACGCGGAAGGTGGTCTGCCTGCTCGGCAACCACGAAGCCTGCCTGCTCGAATTCCTCGTCAATCCCGAGATGCTGGCGCGATGGCGGCAGTTCGGCGGCCTGCAAACGCTGATGTCCTACGGGCTGTCGCCCTCGCCCAATCCCGGCGCGGCCGAACGAAAAGCGCTCGCCAAGCAATTGATCCGTCAGATGCCGCCGGCCCATCTCGCGTTCCTGCGCTCGCTTCCGATCACCTACTCGCACGGCCGCTATTTCTTCGTGCATGCCGGCGTCAGGCCCGGCATCGCGCTCAAGCAACAGCGCAAGGAGGATCTGCTCTGGATCCGCGACGACTTCCTGGTCTCGGAGGATGATTTCGGAAAGATCGTGGTCCACGGCCATACGCCGGTGCAGGAGGCCGAACTGCTGCACAACCGCATCAATGTCGACACCGGCGCCTATGCGACCGGCCGCCTGACCTGCGTCAAGCTCGAGGGCCCGCGCCGAACCCTCCTGACGACCGGCTCCCCCGCGGCGCGCCATGGCTGACGCGGTCGACCGGCGCACGCGGCGGCCGCCGCCGGCCTTCGTGCCGGTCGTGATGCTGGTCGGCGTCGCGACGCTGGCCTTATCGGCATGGTGGCTCGCCGCGGATGCGTTGCGTGGCAGACCGGCGCTCGCGGCCGGCATTGGCGTCGTCAGGAGCGAGCTGTGGCTGCGCGACGGCTGGAGCGAATTGCCGGCCTCGCCCGAGACCGCAGAAGCCGCCTTCACGCGCGCGCTTCGCCTCGCGCCGATGGATGCCGGCGCCTGGTTCGGCCTCGCCTCGGCGACCGGACGGTTCGATTGGCTGAATCCGACCGCGTCGCGGGCGCTGAAGATGTCCTACTACACCGGCTTCAACCGCGGAGACCTGATCGCGCCGCGCCTGATCCTGCTGGCGCAGGTCGACACGGCGCGCGATGTGGAGCTCGTCGATCTGTTGCGCCGGCAGATCCGCCTGATCCTCAGCCGCGCGCCGGAGCTGAAGGGCGCGATCGGCCAGGCCTACCGCGTGGCCGGCGACGCCAACCGGCACATCATCGAACAGGAATTCAAGGACGCCAACCAGGACATTCCGCACTAGGATCCGGAAAAGTGCGAAGCGGCTTTCTCCCAGCGCGTCGGCGCGCGAGCTTCAGATGTCCGTGTGACGAAGCACCTCGCCGACCGTGCGCAACAGGATGCGCAGGTCCAGCATGAAGCTCCAGCTCTTGATGTAGGCGAGGTCGTGCGCGACCCGCAGCTCCATGTCCTCGATCGCCGGCGTCGCGCCGCGCAGCCCGTGCACCTGCGCAAGACCGGTGATGCCCGGCTTGACGTGCTGGCGCTGGGCATAGCTCGCGATCAGCTTCGAATATTTGTCGTCATGCGCCAGCGCGTGCGGCCGCGGTCCGACCAGCGACATGTCGCCGCGCAACACGTTCACCAGCTGCGGCAGCTCGTCGATGCTGCGGCGGCGCAACGCCGCGCCGATCCCGGTGAGCCGCGGATCGTTCGGGCAGGCCTGCACGATCACATCGCCGTCCTCGAGCACATGCATCGAGCGGAACTTGAGGATGTGGAATGGCCTGCCGTCAAATCCGTTGCGTCGCTGCCGGAACAGCACGGGTCCCCTGGAGTCGAGCTTGATCGCGATCGCGGTTCCGATCAGGAGCGGCGTGAACAACACCAGCAGGCCAGCGGCCGCCACGATGTCGAACAGCCGCTTGCCGGCACGCTCCAGCGCGGTCAGCGGCGAACGCTGCATTTCCAGCGTCGGGATCGGGCCGGTCGCCACCATCCGCAGCGCCAGGAATCGTTCCGCGGTCCGATCCGGCAGCAGCCGCACCGGCAGCGGCGACGCCCGAAGCTGATCGGATACGGACTGGATGCGCGGCTCCTGCTGCCAGGGCAGCGCCAGCACGATCTCGTCGGCGCCGCATTCGCGCGCCGCGCGAATGGCCGACGCGACCGCCGCCCGATCGTCCTGATCGTCGGACGGTTCGGCAAGCTGAACTTGCCGGATCTCGCTGAGACCGAAATCGCGCAGCAGGCTCGAGAGCCGCACCCGTGACAATTCGTCCGCCGTCCCGACCACGACCGCGCGGCGGGCAGCCAGCATGCCACGCTCGATCGCGCGTCGCAGCGGCGCCTGCAGCAGCATCCGTCCGGTCACCAGCCCAACGCCGCCGATCAGGCCAAACGACATCACCGACCCGCGCGAGACGCCGGCGCCCACTTTCAGCAGGAAGATGATCAGCGTCATCAGCAGGACGACCAGCAGCCATCCGCCCAGCACACTGCTCCAGCGCCGGTCGAGGCCGGCCAGCACCTGCGCGTTGTAGAGCCCCTGCGACTTGGCCACGAACATGAACAGGATCGCGGCCAGGACCCCGATCCCTAGAAAACCCTCGAAGCTGTTGCTATAAACTGTGTGATAGTAAAACAGGTGATAGGCCGCACCGCCAACGATGCTGGACAACACGACGACGATCATCTCGGCGGCGACGGCAAACCCTTCAAGGGAGGCAAAAGCGAACGTGAAGGCGCCGAAATGAGCCGGTGCCTTCCCCAGTTGAGCATCCGAAAGGTCGGCCATCAGGAATTAACATTAGTGTTAACAATTCACATGTCTATTATCAGGCAGGTCGCCGGCTCGCAAGGCCTGGGAATGTCGGGTAACGAGCATCCGAGAGAGCGCCCATGAGTTCATCGGCTGGCGAAACCGAGGCCGCGCTGGTGGCCCTCCTTCACCTGATCCGCCTGATGGGCGCCGAGCTGGTCGCGGGCAAGCATCGCGACGATGTCGAGATGCTGGTCAAGGCGGCTGAGACAAAGCTGCGTGCCGCCCGATTCCCGGCTGACATGCCGAATCAGGACATAGTCAAAGGCCTGGACCTCGCACAGGCCAAGCTTCGCCCGATCTTCGAGGATCTGCGCGCGAGGTCGGAAAAGGCACATCTGAGCGACCAGCTGCTGCTGGCACCCAAGCCTTCACGAATCCACTAACAGGATCAATCCTTAACAGGACCGGCTGCAGTCAGCTCTGGACTTCGCCGCGGCGGGGCAAGCCGTTGCCGCTGCCGGACCGGAGCGCGAGCTTCTCCTCGATCTTCATCTTCTCGAGCAGCAGGTCAGTCACGATCCGTCGCAGCCGTTCATTTTCCAGCCGCAATTCGTCAATACGGTTTCGGTTAGGGGAAGCACCATCGCGACTATCGGTGTGAGCGGCGAATTCGGTAACGCTACCATTCGCCTGGTGACCGCGCGCGGCCTCCTGCTTGCGCCAGCGGTGAAATGTCATCACGCTGACGCCCAGCACCTTGCACGCCTGGGCCTGTGATTGCCCCCGCGCCATCAGTTCCTCGGCCTGCTTGACCTTGGAAGTTATTTCCTCAGTAGAATGACGCCTCATTGGTCATCTCATTGCCCCCTAGATTAGCAATAATCGCATGGCTTATAAGCTATGTAAATGCAACAGAAAATTCAAATTGAAGGTTTCCCTGGGGCATTGCGGGGCCTCGAACTTGCCGTCGGCAGCGACATAGTGTGCGAAGAAACAGTGTAGCTGCAAGGTATTTACCGCACGACGTGAGCGATAATTCCCGCGCAGAACGCCTCTGATAGGAAAAGTTATACGACCAACTGCGTATGAGAAGTTGATCAGTGTAACTGGCGCACCCCTTGCATGAGCAAATGACAGTATCCAGTCGGTCCTCTGACGGATTGCGAGTGCGCCATGCCTTCATACGATATCGACGCGGCAAGCCCACCGAAAGTTTCACAAAATTCTAACAAATTAATCGCGCGCCCTTCGTGTCCGACGGCTTGCAGGCGCCGCTGTGCGGCGGTAGGTACATGGATGTTACATGCCGCGAGACCTTCAACATATTTGAGGATCATTTTCGCGAAACCTAACGTACGCAGCTCGTCCCCCAAATTATCGATTAGGCGCTTTCCCACCGATCGCCATCAGGCGGAGCCACTACCGCCCGACTCCAGAACCAAGTCCGCGCCGGCACGTGTCGGAGCCGGTCTCGGATCAACACTTTTGCGAGGATCGTAGCTATGGCGCGTCTCAAGGTTTTCGAGGGGAACCAAACCGCTTCCAGCGAGGCGACCGACGCCTTGGAACGCCTCGTTGCGGAGAATTTCGAATTGCGGCACACCGCCGTCGAGTTGGTCCTGCAGACCCGGATCCTGCGCGAGCGCCTGTGCGAGGCCGTCGCCCATAAGCCTGTGCGGCAGCAGCACTGACCAGCCCTCCCCTCAAGTGCCGATCCGACCGGAGACTCATCAGGCGGCGACGCCCGGTGAACCCGGCCAATTCACTATTCAATCTTAAATTGAATTATCCACACCCCGATCACGCTCGCCATTTCGACGCGACGTGACGCAATTGCCTGGGCACGGAATGCCGACGAATGTCAGCGATGAAGCCGGCGCAACGCGACGCGCGGGCTGGTCTGCTCACGGGACGCACTGAACGAGCGTGACGCAACCGGGCGCTCGTGTATCTCACGCAGCTCAGCGATGTCGAGCATCAGCGCAACGACCTCGTTG
>CALRXG020000485.1:0-5906 GCA_943372075.1 Bordetella parapertussis
ATCCGCATGGAAGAGATGCGCCAGTCGGTGCGCATCATGAAGCAGTGCGTGCAGAAACTCAAAGCAGCGGACGGGCAGGGCCCGGTCGTGGTCGAGGACAACAAGATCGCGCCGCCGCGCCGCGGCGAGATGAAGCGCTCGATGGAAGCGCTGATCCATCACTTCAAGCTCTACACCGAAGGCGTCCATGTGCCGGCCGGCGAGGTTTACGCCGCGGTCGAGGCGCCGAAGGGCGAGTTCGGCGTCTATCTGGTCGCCGACGGCACCAACAAGCCCTACAAGTGCAAGATCCGCGCGCCGGGCTTCGCCCATCTCCAGGCGATGGATCACATCTGCAAGGGCCATCTCTTGGCCGACGTTTCCGCCATCCTTGGCTCGCTGGACATCGTGTTCGGCGAGGTCGACCGGTGATGATGTCCGCATCCGCACCGCGCGCTAATTGAGAGTTTGATCGATGTCCGTCCGCCGCCTTGCCCCGAAGGAATTGCAGCCCGCGAGCTTCACGTTCACGGACGAGAATCTGGCCTGGGCCAAGAAGCAGATCGAGAAGTATCCGCCGGGCCGCCAGGCTTCGGCGGCGATCGCGATCCTGTGGCGCGTGCAGGAGCAGCATGACGGCTGGGTGTCGGAAGCCGCGATCCGCGCCGTCGCCGACCTGCTCGAGATGCCGCATATCCGGATGCTGGAGATCGCGACCTTCTACACCATGTTCCAGCTCTCGCCAGTCGGCAAGAAGGCCCACGTCCAGGTCTGCGGCACCACGCCGTGCCGGCTGCGCGGCGCCGCCGACCTGATCGAGGTCTGCCAGCATCGCATCCATCACGATCCCTTCCAACTGTCGAAGGACGGCAACTTCTCCTGGGAAGAAGTCGAGTGCCTCGGCGCCTGCGTGAACGCGCCGATGGTGCTGATCTGGAAGGACACCTATGAGGACCTCACCAAGGAAAGCTTCGGCAGGGTGCTCGATGGCTTTGCCGCCGGCAATCCGCCGAAGCCGGGTCCGCAGATCGACCGTCAGTTCTCGGCGCCCGCGGGCGGGCCGACGACGCTGAAGGAAACCACCTGATGGGGGGCTTTCAGGTGCAGGCAGTGGGGACGGGGAGGGCGGCTTCGATGATGGCCTGGCGCAAGATCGCGCTGCATACCGCTGTCGCGGCCGGCTTCATGTTCCTGCTGCAACGTTACGGCCTCAGCGCCACGCTGGAATCCAGCCTGTTGTGGGCCATCGTGTTCGGCGGCTGCGCCGCCGGGCTCGCTTACTCACAAGCCAATCGGTGATGTTCGGAAAGTTTTGAGCATGCTCGACGACAAGGACCGCATCTTCAAGAACCTCTACGGTCTCCATGATTGGGGCCTCGAGGGCGCGCGCCGCCGAGGCGCCTGGGATGGCACCAAGGGGATCATCGACAAGGGCCGCGACTGGATCATCAACGAGATGAAGGCGTCGGGCCTGCGTGGCCGCGGCGGTGCGGGTTTCCCGACCGGCATGAAGTGGTCCTTCATGCCGAAGGAATCCAAGGACGGCCGTCCGAGCTATCTCGTCGTCAACGCCGACGAGTCCGAGCCCGGCACCTGCAAGGACCGCGAGATCATGCGGCACGATCCGCATCTCCTGGTCGAGGGCTGCCTGCTCGCGAGCTTCGCGATGGGCGCGCATGCCTGCTACGTCTACATCCGCGGCGAGTTCATCCGTGAGCGCGAGCGCTTGCAGGCCGCGATCGACCAGGCCTATGAGGCCAAGCTGGTCGGCAAGGACAATATCAACGGCTGGCCGTTCGACATCTATGTCGCCCACGGCGCCGGCGCCTATATCTGCGGCGAGGAAACCGCGCTGCTCGAGAGCCTCGAGGGCAAGAAGGGCCAGCCGCGGCTGAAGCCGCCGTTCCCGGCCAATGTCGGCCTCTATGGCTGCCCGACCACCGTCAACAACGTCGAGTCGATCGCGGTCGCGCCCGACATCCTGCGCCGCGGCGCCGCCTGGTTCGCCGGCATCGGCCGGCCGAACAATGTCGGCACCAAGCTGTTCTGCATCTCCGGTCACGTCGAGCGGCCCTGCAACGTCGAAGAGGCGATGGGCATCCCGTTCCGCGAACTGATCGAAAAGCATTGCGGTGGCATCCGCGGTGGCTGGGACAATCTGAAGGCCGTGATCCCCGGCGGCTCGTCGGTGCGCATGGTGCCGGCCGAGCAGATCATCGACACGCCGATGGATTTCGACAGTCTGAGCAAGCTGCGCTCGGGCCTCGGCACCGCGGCCGTGATCGTGATGGACAAGTCGACCGACCTGATCCGGGCGATCGCGCGCATCTCCTATTTCTACAAGCATGAGAGCTGCGGCCAGTGCACGCCGTGCCGCGAGGGCACCGGGTGGATGTGGCGCGTGCTGACCCGGATGGCCGACGGCCGCGCCCACAAGCGCGAGATCGACATGCTGCTCGAGGTCACCAAGCAGGTCGAGGGCCACACCATCTGTGCGCTCGGCGACGCCGCGGCGTGGCCGATCCAGGGGCTGATCGCGCATTTCCGTCACGAGATCGAAGAGCGCATCGACCAGTATTCGCACAAGGCCGATCTCGACGATCAGGGCGTTCGTGATCCCGTGCACATGGTGGCCGCGGAGTAATGACTGCGATGATGCAACAGGCCGCATGGTGGCAGAAGTTCGGGACGCTTGCGCAGATGGCGCAGGCGCTCGTCGCGCTGCTCGGCTTTGTTGCGATCCTGGTGCAGATCAACGAAATCCGCTCGACCAACCGCGCCTCCGCCGCGCGCACCGCGTTTCTTGGCTACACCGAGCTTGCGTTCAACAACCCGAAGTTCGCGCAGCCGGACTATGATGCGATCCAGGCCAGCAGCCGCGAGGAGCGGGTGCAGTATGAGAGCTTCGTGGCCTACTTCCTCTATGCCTGCGAGGAGGCGATCTCCGCTTTCGCGAACAAGCAGGAATGGCAGGCCTCATGCGACTACGACCTGAAGCCGCATCTGCCGTTCCTGTGCGCCAAGAGCCGGGCCGAGCCGGGCTATCTCTCGACCTACAGCACCGACACCCAGCAATGGGTGAAGACATCAATGAAAACCGCCAGCGTCGCGCCGCCCGACTGCAAGCTGGGAAAGACTTGAAGACATGAGCAAGATCATCGTCGATGGCAAAGAGATCGATGTGCCGCCGGAGTACACGCTGTTGCAGGCGTGCGAGGCGGCCGGCGCCGAGATTCCGCGCTTCTGCTATCACGAGCGGTTGTCGATCGCTGGCAATTGCCGGATGTGCCTGGTCGAGGTGAAGGGCGGCCCGAAGCCGGTCGCGAGCTGCGCCTGGGCCGTGCGCGACTGCCGTCCCGGACCGAAGGGTGAGCCGCCGGAGATCTCGACCCGTTCGCCGATGGTGAAGAAGGCGCGCGAAGGCGTGATGGAGTTCCTGCTGATCAACCATCCGCTGGACTGCCCGATCTGCGATCAGGGCGGCGAGTGCGATTTGCAGGACCAGGCGATGGGCTACGGCGTCGACACCAGCCGGTTCGCCGAGAACAAGCGCGCGGTCGAGGACAAGTATCTCGGCGCGCTGGTCAAGACCTCGATGAACCGCTGCATCCAGTGCACGCGCTGTGTCCGCTTCTCCGCCGAAGTCTGCGGCGCCCCGGAAATGGGTGCGACCGGCCGCGGCGAGGACATGGAGATCACCACCTATCTCGAACATGCGCTGAGCTCGGAGCTGCAGGGCAACCTGGTCGACATCTGCCCGGTCGGCGCGCTGACCTCGAAGCCCTATGCTTTCGCGGCGCGGCCCTGGGAGCTCGGCAAGACGCAGTCGATCGACGTCATGGACGGCGTCGGCTCCGCGATCCGCGTCGACACTCGCGGCCGCGAGGTGATGCGCATCCTGCCGCGCATCAACGAGGCCGTGAACGAGGAGTGGATTTCCGACAAGACCCGCCACGTCGTCGACGGCCTGCGCACCCAGCGGCTCGATCGTCCCTATGTGCGTGAGAACGGCCAGCTCCGGCCGGCGACCTGGCAGGAGGCTTTCGCTGCCATCGCCGCCAAGGCCGGCCGCACCGACGGCAAGCGGATCGGCGCGATTGCGGGCGATCTTGCCGCAGTCGATGAAATGTATGCGCTGAAGGAGCTGCTGGCTGCGTTCGGCTCGGTCAATCTGGCGGTGCAGGGCGGCGACGCATTCGACGCCAAGGCTGGCCGCGGCTCCTACATCTTCAACCCGACCATCGCCGGCATCGACCAGGCCGACGCCATCCTGATCATCGGCTCGCATCCGCGCAAGGAAGCGGCGGTGCTGAACGCGCGGATCCGCAAGCGCTGGCGCGCCGGCGGCCTCAAGGTCGGCATGATCGGCGCGAAGTCCGATTTCACCTACGACCACGACTATCTCGGCGCAGGCACCGACACGCTGGCTGATCTTGCGGCCGGCAAGCACTCGTTTGCCGACGTGCTCAAGAACGCGCAGCACCCGATCATCCTGGTCGGTCCGGGCGCATATACCAGGCACGACGGCGCCGCGGTGCTGGCGCAGGCCGCCAAGCTCGCGGTCGATGTCGGCGCGCTGAAGGACGGCTGGAACGGCTTCGCCGTGTTGCAGGACACCGCCTCGCGTGCCGGCGCGCTCGATATCGGATTCTCGCCGGCGGCCGGTGGCCTGACCACAGCACAGATGACGACGTTCGGCACGCTCGACGTGCTGTTCCTGCTCGGCGCCGACGAGATCAAGGTGCCGGACGGCACCTTCGTGGTCTATATCGGCACCCATGGCGACCAGGGTGCGCATCGCGCCGACGTCATCCTGCCGGGCGCGGCCTATACCGAGAAGTCCGGGATCTACGTCAACACCGAGGGCCGGGCGCAGATCGCCAACCGTGCCGCCTTCCCGCCGGGCGAGGCTCGCGAGGACTGGGCGATCATCCGCGCGCTGTCCGACGTGCTTGGCAAGAAGCTGCCGTTCGACTCGTTGCAGGCGCTGCGGCAGGCGATGTTCAAGACCTATCCGCACCTGATGCGGCTCGACCAGATCGAGGCCGGCACAGCCGATCACGTCAAGGCGCTGGGCGGCAAGGGCGGCAGCGTCGACAAGGCGGCGTTCAAGCCGACCGTCGAGGACTTCTATCTGACCAACCCGATCGCGCGGGCCTCTGCCGTGATGGCGGAATGCTCGCGGCTGGCGTCGGGCCGAATGCTGACGGCAGCGGAGTGAGCGTGACCTGATGGCTGAATTCTTCGCAAGCTCGTTCTGGACCGGCTTCCTCTGGCCGCTGATCATCATGGTCGCGGAAAGCCTGTTGCTGCTCGTCGTGCTGCTGATCGCGATCGCCTACATCCTGCTCGCGGACCGCAAGATCTGGGCGGCGGTGCAGATCCGCCGCGGCCCCAACGTGGTCGGCCCGTTCGGGTTGCTGCAATCCTTCGCCGACCTGCTCAAATTCGTATTGAAGGAGCCGGTGATCCCGGCGGGCTCCAACAAGGGCGTGTTCCTGCTGGCGCCGCTGGTGTCGTGTATCCTGGCGCTGGCCGCCTGGGCGGTGATCCCGTTCAATCTCGGCTGGGTGATCTCCGACATCAATGTCGGCATTCTCTACATCTTCGCGATCTCGTCGCTGTCGATCTACGGCATCATCATGGCCGGCTGGTCGTCGAATTCGAAGTACCCGTTCCTGGCTGCGCTGCGCTCGGCGGCGCAGATGGTGTCCTATGAAGTCTCGATCGGCTTCGTCATCATCACGGTGCTGCTCTGCGTCGGCTCGCTGAACTTGTCGGCGGTGGTTGAGGCGCAGAACACCCGCGGTCTGGCGCATCTGATCGGCCTGCCGCAGCTCACCATCCTGAACTGGTATGTGTGGCCGCTGTTCCCGATGTTCGTGGTGTTCTACGTCTCGGCGCTGGCGGAAACCAACCGTCCGCCG
>CALRXG020000486.1:0-5902 GCA_943372075.1 Bordetella parapertussis
AGGCGGAAGGCCGGCCCGCCCGACCATGACTGTCCGGCGAAGCCGAGGATATCGCCGTAGAACCTGCAATGCGTGGCGAGGTCGCGGACGGCCACGGCAACGGCGATCCCTGTGACGCCGTCATGTCCCGGCGGCACCAGGCAAACGCCGTTGCCATCGGGATCGACCATGCGCTTTGGCGTCTCGACGCCATCGCGCGCAATCATCAGCTCGCGGTAGCCACTCGGCGCCGCATCCGGCAGCGGCTCGACATGATGGTTGAGCTTGATCACCGAGCCATGCGCGTCGTGCCGGTACTGCTTCTGGCCGCGGCGGATCGGCTGCACGTGATCGAAGCGAACGCCGGCGTCCTGCTGCCAGAACCGCAGCATCGGCTCGAGATTGTTGGTGGAGAGGCCGATGTCGATGACGTTCTTTGCCAGTTGCATCCGCCTGCCGCCCCAAGACCAAGTATCCGCGATGGACCGAGCCAGCTATGCAGGGATCACGTCATTGTGCAAGCGCCACGGTCACTTCCTGAGCAGCGGAATCTGCAGATTGGTCGGACGGTTCTGCTCGGTGTCGAAGCCGCGGCCGTCGACATTGCGGGCGCCCCAGAACAGCAGATCGCCCCTGAGATAGACCAGGTCGTATTCCATGAAGTTGGTGCCCTCCTTCAGCGCGAAGGGCGCGAACGACTTGCCGAAGATGCTCTGCGGCGCGTCCACCGCCCACGGTGCGTAGCCTGTGGAGGCGACCTTGTTGAGGACGTCGGCGAAACCCTCCGCCAGCGGCGTGACCTCATAGGCTTCGTCGGCGATGAAATCGACCTTCTGCGCGCCAGCTGCGATCGGATGCGCGCCCTGCCACTGCATGTGCCCGACAATCCTGATCCGCGCCAGCGGCACCTTGCCGTAGGGATCAGCCGAGTTGACGACGACGAGCTCGAAACGATCGGAGGATTGATAGGTGAAGCTGCGCTTGAGATAGAACGGCTTGATCGAGCCATCCGGGTTCTTGCTCGGCCGAATCTCGGGCGCGATACTCTCCCAGTTGCCGACAAGGGCCTGCTTGATGGTGGCAACGTTGGTATCCATGGCGCCCGTCCTTGGTTGATTGCCGGAAGATTGCGCGGCAGCGCCACCCGCCCCGGTCAGCGCCAGCAGCGACGACAGCAACACGGCAAGACCGCTCCGCATGCGACAGCTCCGGCTCGGCGACGCGGCCCTCTGCCTGCAAGGCAGACCCACGACCAGAATTGCGCTCCGCTATAGACAGCGCTGGCCGGCTTAAGAAAGACTTTGTAAGCTGGCCCCATGCCTGCGAGATATGGCCGGCGCATCGACAGCTGCGGTCGGCACAGTGTGATTGGGAGACAGTGATGGAGCTCCGGCATCTCCGCTACTTCGTTGCCGTGGCTGATGCAGGCAGCCTGACGGTTGCCGCCGAGCAGAAGCTTCATACCTCGCAACCGTCGCTGAGCCGACAAATCCGTGATCTCGAGGAAGAAGTCGGCGTGCAGCTCCTCAACCGTGGTGCGCAAGGCATCGCGCTGACCGCGGCCGGCAAGGCATTTCTCGACCACGCCCGCATGGCACTGTTGCAGGCGGAGGCTGCCAAGGAGGCGGCGCTGCGCGCGGCGCAGCCGCCGCAGCCTGTCTTCTCGCTCGGCTTCCTGTCGGGCGCCGAGATCGATCTGCTGCCCGAGGTGAATCGCCTGCTGCGCGACGGATTTCCCGGCATCGACATCCGCCTGTCGAGCGACTACTCGCCCTCGCTCGCCAAGGCCCTGATGCGGCGGAAGCTCGATGCCGCCTTCATGCGGATGGACGAGACCATGGAGGACATCGCCTGCAAGCGCGTGCGCACCGACCCGCTGGTGTTCGTGCTGCCGCGCGACCATCGCCTGGCGGCGCAGGCCACCGTGGCGCCGGAGGATGTCGTCAACGAGACCTTCTATCTGCCCTCCAGATCGGCACCGGCGGTGCGCCGCGCCGTGCTGGCGTATTTCGACCGCGCCGGCGTCGATCTTCGACCGGAGCACGAGGTGCATAATGTCGTGCACGCGATCTCGATGATCACCTCGACGCACGCGGTGATGCTGCTGCCGGCCTACACGGCGCGCTATCTGCCCGACAGCATCACCACCCGCCCGGTGCGGGGCGAGGCACCGACGCTCGATCTCGTGATCGCCTACCACAAGGCCAACAAGTCCCCGATCCTGAAGCTGCTGCTGTCGCGGGTCGGCCGGCTGGCCGCAGTGCCAACCTGAACCCATCAATCCAGTGAGGACCGATATGCCGGCGAGCCTCGTTCAGACCTTTCGGGCCTTTGCCTACAACAATGCCTGGGCCAATCATCGCCTGCTCGCCGCATGCGGCGAGCTCAGCCAGGCCGAATTCGTCGCCGCGCGCACCGGGTTCTTCCCGAGCCTGCAAGCGACGCTCAACCACATCCATGTCGTCGATCTGTTCTACGTCGACGCGCTCGAAGGCGGCTGGCTCGGGCCGAGGGCTTGGGCGAACGAAGTGCCCTGCCCGTCGGTCGCCGAGCTGAAAGTCGCGCAACGCGCGATCGACCAGCGGCTGATCGTTCACTGCGACGCCCTGACGGCGGAGCGGCTCGATGAGGACGTGAGGGTCAATCGCGACACGTCGGTACAGATCGAGCGGCGCGACCGCCTGCTGATGCATCTGTTCCAGCACCAGATCCATCATCGTGGACAGGCCCATGCGATGCTATCCGAAACCACCGTCAAGCCGCCGCAGCTCGACGAATTCTTCGCCGCCGGCGAAGCCCCGCTACGGGCGGCGGAGTTCAACGAACTTGGCTGGCGCGAAGCCACCGTGTGGGGAGGCTGAGAACGCGGACTCTCGCTAACGAGCCATGCCGCTTGGTTCCCGATCCGGAACGAGGGCCTTGAATCGGCCCATCTCCACGCTCACCTGTCGGGGAAACGTGGGGAATTATGAAATGCCATTCGCCAATCATCGGGGCCAACGCATCCATTACACGGTGGAAGGATCCGGGCCGCTGATCGTGCTACAGCACGGCCTGCTGCTCGACTCCGCGAGCTGGAAGCAATGTGGCGTGGTCGATGCGCTTGCCGGCCGCTACCGTGTCGTCTGCGTCGATTCGCTCGGTCACGGCTTGAGCGACAAGCCAGCCGATCCGGCGCTGTACAATCAGGCGCAGCGTGCTGGTGACATCATTGCCGTGATCGACGGTCTCGGAGACGAGCGCGCCCACATGGTGGGACATTCGATGGGCGGCTGGGTCGCGGTCGGCGTCGCCCGGTTCTTCCCGACGCGGCTGGCGTCGCTTTCGATCGGTGGCTGGGATTTTCTCACCGGATTGCCGCGCGGCAACGCCGGTCCGTTGACCTATGGCGCCTTCATCACCTTCGCCCGCCGCACCGCGCCTGAGCTCACCCAATGGGTGACACCGGATCTCGAGGGCGGAGTGCGCGCCTGCTTCAATGCGCTGGGGCAGGTCGACGGCGCGGAGGACGCCGTTCTCTCCTCGCGCGTGCCGGTGCTGCTCTGGAACGGGCAAGACGACACCCCGCACGCACCGATGCAGCGCTTCGCCGCGGAAAACGGACTCGACGCGATGTCAGTGCCCGGCGATCACCTCGGCGCGCTGTTTCAGAACGGCGCGGAGATCGGCCGGCGCATTGGCTCGTTCGCCGGCCGCAGCTAGATCTTTCTCTTCAGACCGGCTCCGGCATCTGCGCAAGCAGCTTGTCGAGCGTGATGGGATAGTCGCGCAGCCGAATGCCGGTCGCATTGTAGACCGCGTTGGCGACGGCGGCCGCAACGCCGCAGATGCCGAGCTCACCGACGCCCTTGGCCTTCATCGGCGACGACATCGGATCAGTCTCGTCGAGGAAGATCAATTCCTGATGCGGAATGTCGGCATGAACCGGCACTTCGTAGCCGGCGAGGTCGTGGTTGACGAACAGGCCGTGGCGCTTGTCGACCACGAGCTCTTCCATCAGGGCAGCGCCGACGCCCATCGTCATCGCGCCGATCACCTGGCTGCGCGCGGTCTTCGGATTGAGGATGCGGCCCGCCGCGCAGACGGCAAGCATCCGCCGCACGCGGATCTCAGCGGTCGCGGCATCGACGCCGACCTCGACGAAATGTGCACCGAACGTCGACTGCTGGTAGGTCTTGTCGAGATCGCCGTATTCGATGCCGTCCTCGGCCGACAGTCCGTCCTCGCCCGCGGCCTCCGCCAGCGGCACGCTGCGATTGCCTGCCGTGACCTTGCCCTCGGAGAAACTGGCCTCGGCCGAGTTGAAGCCGAGCTTCTGCGTCACCGCGTCGCGCAGCTTGACGCAGGCGGCATAGACGCCCGAGGTCGCATTGTTGGCGCCCCACTGGCCGCCCGATCCGGCAGAGACCGGAAACTCGGAATCGCCGAGGCGGACCCTGACCTGCTCGATCGAAACCCCCATCATCTCGGCTGCGGTCTGCGCGATGATGGTGTAGGAGCCGGTGCCGATGTCGGTCATATCGGTCTCGACGGTGATGATGCCTCTCTTGTCGAGACGGACGCGAGCGGCCGACTTGGTCAGCAGATTGTTGCGGAACGCGGCCGCGACCCCCATGCCGACCAGCCAGCGCCCGTCGCGCGCTCGTCCCGGCTGGGCGTTGCGCGCGCTCCAGCCGAACCGCTCAGCGCCGGTGCGCAGGCATTCGGTCAACGCGCGCTGCGAGAAGCGCCGCTCGGGCTTTTCCGGATCGACCTGGGTGTCGTTGAGGATGCGAAGCTCGATCGGGTCGATGCCGAGGCTTTCGGCCAGCTCGTCGACCGCGACCTCCAACGCCATCATGCCGGGCGCTTCGCCGGGCGCGCGCATCGCATTGCCTTCCGGCAGGTCGAGCATCGCCATCCGCGTCGCGGTCATGCGGTTGGCTCCGGCATAGAGCAGCCGCGTCTGGTTGACTGCCGTCTCGGGCTTGCCGCCCGGCAAATTGCCGGACCAACCCTCATGGCCGATTGCGGTGATCTTGCCGTCCTTGGTCGCGCCGATCCGGATGCGCTGGATCGTGGCCGGACGATGCGTGGTGTTGTTGAAAATCAATGGCCGCTGCAACGCGACCTTGACCGGTCGGCCGGCGGCGCGGGCGCCGAGCGCCGCGAGCAGCGCATCGGCGCGCAGGAACAGCTTGCCGCCGAAGCCGCCACCGATATAGGGCGAATCCAGCCGGACCTTGTCCCTGGGCATACCGAGGGTTTTCGCCAGGTCGGCCGCGTTCCAGGCGATCATCTGGTTGGACGTCCAGAGCGTGAGCCTGTCGCCATTCCACGCGGCGACCGAGGCGTGCGGCTCCATCATGGCGTGGGCCTCGTCCGGCGTGGTGTAGGTCGCGTCGAGCTTGACCGGGGCCGAGGCGAAGGCCGCGGCGAAATCGCCGACCGCGGTGTCGGGCGGCCCGCCGAAGCCGGCAACCGGCTTGCCGGTCTCGGCGACCGCGGCGAGATCGAAGGCGCCGTCGCTGCGCGCATAGTCGACGCGGACCAGTTGCGCCGCTGCGCGCGCCTGCTCGAAGGTCTCGGCGATCACCACCGCGACGGCCTGATGGTAATGCTGGATATCCGGGCCACCGAGCAACCATGCGACATTAAGGTCGCCCTTGGTCAGCGTGCCGGCATTCTCGGCGGTGACGATCGCAAGCACGCCGGACGCGGACCTTGCCGCCGCAACGTCCATCGCGGTGATCCGTCCTTTGGCGATCGCCGCGCCGACGACATAGCCATAGGCTGCATTCGGCGCGACGTCGTGGCGCTCATAGGCGTAGGGCGCCGTCCCGGTGGTCTTGAGCGGGCCGTCGATACGGCTGACGGGCTTGCCGACGATCCTGAGTTGATCGATCGGGTTCTCGGTGGCGGGTGTGTCGAATCTCATGATCAG
>CALRXG020000487.1:0-5889 GCA_943372075.1 Bordetella parapertussis
CGGCCGAGTCTCGGATCGTTGAGCGTGACGGGCGAAGCTATCCAGTTCGCCTCAAGCGAGCGCGGCGCGAGCAGATCGACGAGGTCGCGCAGGTCCAAAGCAAGCGCACCGTCGTGAAGATCGTAGATTCGTAGCGTCGTCATCGAGCCACGCTTAGCCGCGGCGGGTTAAGCGGAGCACGTGCTAAACAGTAAATCTTGAATGAACCAGCAAATTGTCTGAAGTCGGTGTATCCCGACAGTTGCTGCGGTTGCTTTGTGCGTACGCGCCCTAGATCAACTCGACCGAATCCTGGCTCGCCGCATGGCCCGCCGGCACGAACCTGCGGTCGATCACGGCGCGGACCGTGACCACCGGGACCGCCTTCGCCTTCACGCCCATCAGATTGTGCAGCCGGAAGCCGCCCTCGATGCTGATCGCCTTGTACGAGCCGATGATGTGCTCGACGGTTTCGCCGCGCCCGAACGGCAACAGCAGCCGTTCATAGGAGACGTCCTTGCCGTCGGCATCCGCAACCGTCGCGACCGTATAGGTCGGACGCTTCCGCGCCAGGCAGGCACGATATGACAGGATGAGACCCGCATAGCGCTCCGCCCCGATCGCATCGTCCAGATAGCGGTTGGTACGCAGCCGTGGATCGACATGCTCGTTGCCGTAAGCCGTCGTCAGCCGCGCGCCTTCCTGCGTGATGATGAAGCGGGCGGCGTCGCCGCTACCCTCGACGTCGAAGCCCATCATGTCGGCGCGCTCGTCGGCGCTGCCGTCGGTGTGGAAGTCACCCAGCATGGGAAGCGCGTCCGGCTTGCGCACGGCGCGCAGCCAGGCGTTCAGCAGCACCCGCTGCGTGATCGATTTGACCACCGATGGATCGGCGCTGCTGAAATGCATCGGCTAGCCGAATTCAAGCACATCCCCGAGCGGGATGCGGCCGGGGGCTCGGTGGAACAGGTCGCGATCGATGATGGCGCACAGCTTGAAGTGCGGCGGCACGTCGTTGCCGCGCATCAGATTGCGGATTTCGAAACTGCCGTTCTCGCTGATCGTCTTCAGCGAGGCGATCAGGTGCGTGACGGGGCCGCCGTCGGAGAACGGCAGCAGCAGCCGTTCATAGGCCACGACATGACCGTAGATGTCGTCGATATCGGCGATGGTGTAGGCGGGGAGGCGCCGGGCGACGCATTCGTGATAGACCGGCATCACGACCGGCGCGAGCCGCGCGCCGAGATAGTCGTCGAGCAGGCGGCCCTTGCCGCTGTGCCCGTAGGCGGTGGCCATCCGCGTGCCGTCGCTTTCGATCGTCAGCCGCGGCGGCTGCGCGATTGCGTCGACGGTGAAGAACACCGTGTCGGGCAAATCTTCCTCGATCCGCTCCGGCCGAAACTCATCGATGCGCGGAATGGTCTGGGTGCGGGCATAAAGCCGCAGCCACGTGTTCAGGAAATCACGTTGCCGGATCGACTTGACGACCGAGGAATTGGTGCTCTCGAAATGCAAGGCACTCGCCATTGGTAATGCAATGGCCAGAGCATCGGCGACAGGCGGAAATATTCTATGAAAGCGGATGTCCGGAGGAAAACACCGTTAACGGCCGCTTTCCCCGGGGCGCAAAGCCCGTTCAAATACCATTCGACTAAGGATCAACTGGAACTGACGGTGACGATATCGCACTGCACAGCTTTCCACCTTGCGTAACCGCCACAGATGACGGCATATTCCGGCCCGGAGGCGACAGGCCCGGGACGGTTTCCAAGACGGATCGGACGACCTGTCGGACATGAAAAAATCTGGCCACGCGGGCGACGGGCTTCGCGGCGATGGCGTATGGGGGAATCTATTTGGCCGATGAGTTCATTCTCGAAACCAGCGGATTGACCAAGGAATTCGCTGGTTTCTTTGCCGTTCGCGACGTCGCGCTGAAGGTGCGTCGCGGCAGTATCCATGCGTTGATCGGGCCCAACGGCGCCGGCAAGACGACCTGTTTCAATCTGCTGACCAAATTCCTGAAGCCGACGGGCGGGCAGATTCGCTACAAAGGCCAGGACATCACCGCGATGCCGCCGGCCGACGTGGCGCGGCTCGGGTTGGTCCGTTCGTTTCAGATCTCGGCGGTGTTTCCGCATCTGACCGCGCTGGAAAACGTGCGCGTGGCGCTGCAGCGCCAGCACGGTTCGTCGTTCGATTTCTGGCGCTCCAAGACCGTGCTCGACCGCTTCAATCCGCGCGCCCATGAGCTCCTGAACGACGTCGGTTTGAGCGAGTTCGCCAACACGCCGGCGGTCGAGATGCCGTACGGCCGCAAACGCGCACTTGAAATTGCAACGACGCTGGCGCTCGACCCCGAGATGATGCTGCTCGATGAGCCGATGGCCGGCATGGGCCACGAGGACATCGACAAGATCGCGGCGCTGATCAAGCGGATTTCGGCCAAATACACCATCCTGATGGTCGAACATAACCTCTCGGTGGTGGCCAATCTCTCCGACATCATCACCGTGCTGACGCGCGGGCAGGTGCTGGCGGAGGGCAATTACGCCGACCTCTCCAAGGACGAGCGCGTCAAGGAAGCCTATCTGGGAGCGGGTCATGGCTGAGGCAAAACTGGCGGAGAAGCCCGTGGCCGCGACCGGAGCCGAGGTGCTCACGGTCAAGGATCTGCAGGCCTGGTACGGCGAATCCCACATTCTGCACGGCATCAATTTCAACGTCAGGGCCGGCGAGGTGGTGACGCTGCTCGGCCGCAACGGCGCCGGCAAGACCACCACGCTGAAGTCGATCATGGGCGTGATCGGCAAGCGCTCCGGATCGATCCGCTTCGACGACAAGGAAATCATCCGCGCCACTTCCGACAAGATCGCGCGGATGGGCATCGCGTTCTGTCCCGAAGAGCGTGGCATCTTCTCGAGTCTCGACGTGCGCGAGAATCTGATGCTGCCGCCGGTGGTGCGCCCGGGCGGCTTGCCGCTCGACCAGATCTTCACGCTGTTTCCGAACCTGAAGGAGCGTCTCAACAGCCAGGGCACCAAGCTCTCGGGTGGCGAACAGCAGATGCTGGCGATTGCGCGCATCCTGCGCACCGGCGCGCGCTTCCTGATGCTGGACGAGCCGACCGAAGGGTTGGCGCCGGTCATCATTCAGCAGATCGGGCACACCATTGCGCGGCTGAAGTCGCAGGGCTTTACCATCCTGTTGGTCGAACAGAATTTCCGTTTCGCTTCGACGGTTGCCGACCGTTATTACATCGTAGAGCACGGCAAGGTGATCGACGGTTTCTCCAATACCGAGCTGTCGGCCAATATGGACAAGCTTCATACCTATCTCGGCGTCTGAAATCGCCGGGCCAGAAAATTTAGGACGAGGAAATACCAGATGAAGAACAGGATCTCCGCGCTTCTGCTCGGCACCGCGATGGCGCTCAGCATCGCCAGCATTGCTTCCGCCGACGACAAGGTCGTCAAGATCGGCGTGTTGTCGGATCAGTCCGGCCTCTACGCGGACCTCGGTGGTCCCGGCTCGACGCTGGCGGCGCAGATGGCGATCGAGGACAGTGGCCTCAAGGCCAAGGGCTGGACCATCGACCTGATCTCCGGCGATCACCAGAACAAGCCCGATATCGGCACCACCATCGCCCGCCAGTGGTTCGACGTCGACAAGGTCGATACCATCGTCGACGTGCCGAATTCCGGCGTCGCGCTCGCGGTCAACAACGTCGTGAAGGAGAAGAACGGCGTCTACATCAATTCGGGCGCCGCGACCTCGGACCTCACCAATGCACAGTGCACGCCGAACACGGTGCACTGGACCTACGACACCTACATGCTGGCGCACTCGACCGGGCAGGCGCTGGTGAAGGCCGGCGGCGACACCTGGTTCTTCCTGACCGCGGACTACGCGTTCGGCGCCGCGCTGGAGCGCGACACCACGGCTGTGATCACCGCCAATGGCGGCAAGGTGCTGGGCAGCGTCAAGCATCCGCTCAACACCGCCGACTTCTCGTCCTTCCTGCTGCAGGCGCAGGCCTCCAAGGCCAAGATCATCGGTCTCGCCAATGCCGGCGGCGACACCACCAACTCGATCAAGCAGGCGGCCGAATTCGGCATCGTCAAGGGCGGCCAGAAGCTCGCGGCGCTGCTGCTGTTCCTGACCGACGTCAAGGCGATCGGCCTCGAGACCGCGCAGGGCCTCAACTTCACCGAGACCTTCTACTGGGACCTCAACGACAAGACCCGGGCGTTCTCCAAGCGCTTCTCGGAGCGGATGAAGAACGGTGCGATGCCGACCATGGTGCAGGCCGGCGTCTATGCGGGCCTGCTGCATTACTTCAAGGCGCTGGAAGCGCTCGGCGGCAATCCGCATGACGGCGCCAAGGTGGTCGCGAAGATGAAGACCATTCCGACCGACGATCCGCTGTTCGGCAAGGGCGAGGTCCAGGCCAACGGCCGCGTCACCCACGACGCCTATCTGTTCGAAGTGAAGAAGCCCTCGGAGTCCAAGGGACCCTGGGACTTCTACAAGCTGGTCGGCACCGTGCCGGGCAACCAGGCCTTCACGCCGCTCGACAAGAGCACCTGCGCGCTCCTGAAGAAGTAACGATCATGCCCGCCGGCCATGCGCGTGGCCGGCGGGCTTCATCTATCCAGCGAAAGCTCATTCGATGCAGGCTCTCTACGCACAGCTTCTGGTGGGACTGATCAACGGCTCGTTCTACGCGCTGCTCAGTCTTGGGCTCGCCGTCATCTTCGGCATGCTCAACATCATCAATTTCGCGCACGGCGCGCTCTATATGATGGGCGCCTTCGTGGCGTATTTCCTGCTCAATCTGGGCGGCATCAACTATTGGTGGGCGCTGCTCATCGCGCCCATCCTGGTCGGCATCTTCGGCATGATCCTGGAGCGGACCATGCTGCAATGGCTCGCCGGCCTCGACCATCTCTACGGACTGCTGCTGACCTTCGGTATAGCGCTGATCGTGCAGGGCGTGTTCCAGAACTACTTCGGCTCCTCCGGCCTGCCGTACTCGATCCCGGATCAGCTCAAGGGCGGCGTCAATCTCGGCTTCATGTTCCTGCCGATCTATCGCGGCTGGGTGGTGATCTTCTCGCTGGTGGTGTGTCTTGCCACCTGGTTCCTGATCGAGAAGACGCAGCTCGGCGCGTATTTGCGCGCTGCCACTGAGAATCCGACGCTGGTGCGGGCGTTCGGCATCAACGTGCCGCGCATGATCACGCTGACCTACGGGCTCGGCGTCGGCCTTGCCGCGCTCGCCGGCGTGCTGTCGGCGCCGATCAACCAGGTGCGGCCGCTGATGGGCGCCGATCTCATCATCGTGGTGTTCGCGGTGGTGGTGATCGGCGGCATGGGCTCGATCATGGGCTCGATCATCACCGGCTTCGCGCTCGGCGTGATCGAGGGACTGACCAAGTATTTTTATCCCGAAGCCTCCAACACCGTGGTGTTTGTCCTGATGGTGGTGGTGTTGCTGGTGAAGCCAACGGGACTGACGGGACGGGCGGCCTGATATGTCAGCATTGACCGACGATACACTTCCGATGACGCCGCGCGCGATGCGCGACGAGATGATCGTATTCGCCGTGATGGCGGCGCTGCTGGCGGTGGTGCCGTTCACCGGGATCTATCCGTTCTTCGTGATGCAGGCACTGTGCTTTGCGCTGCTCGCCTGCGCCTTCAACCTGCTGATCGGCTATGGCGGCCTGCTGTCGTTCGGCCACGCCATGTTCCTCGGCACCGCCGGCTACGTCTCGGCGCATGCGCTGAAGGTGTGGGGGCTGCCGCCCGAGCTCGGCATCGTGGTCGGCACCGCTGCTGCGGCGCTGCTCGGCCTCATCACCGGCTACATCTCGATCAAGCGGCAGGGCATCTACTTCTCGATGA
>CALRXG020000488.1:0-5879 GCA_943372075.1 Bordetella parapertussis
GTGCTGCACTCCAGCGATTTCTATATCCAGGACGCGACGCTGAACATCGACGACGGCATCTCGCTCACCGCGACCGTCGATATCCTGAAGGCGATCGCCAAGGGCTCCGGCCCCAAGCACGCGATCCTCGCGCTCGGCTACGCCGGCTGGGCGCCGGGCCAGCTCGAGAACGAGATCCAGCATAACGGCTGGCTGCATTGCGACGCCGATCCGGAGCTCATCTTCGGCACCGACGTCGACGAGAAATACGCGCGTGCCCTGCGCAAGATCGGCATCGAGGCCGGCATGCTGTCGAACGACGCCGGCCACGCGTAGCAGATCGAGCTAGCTATCTCCCCAACGTCGTCCCGGCGAAGGCCGGGACCCATACCATCGCATTGTGTGGAAGAGTTTGCTGGGGCCACAGCCGCGCGCAACAACCATACCCTGTGGTTATGGGTCCCGGGTCGCGCGTACGCTTGCCCGGGACGACAGCGGTTATTGTGGCCGCTACTCCGCCGCTTCCTGTGCCACCGTCGGCTGCGAGCCGGCGACCGTGGCGCGGCGCATGTCGCGGGGCTGTGACTGGTCGTAGCGGCGCACGCGGTGCACGGTCTGGCGATTGTCCCACATCACGAGGTCATGCACCGTCCATTTGTGCACATAGACGAACTCGCTCTGCGTCGCGTGCTCGGTGAGGTCGCGCAGCAGCACCCGCGCTTCCGGCATGCTCATCCCCTTGATGGCGCCGGCATGTGACGACAAATACAGCGACTTGCGGCCGTGCCCCGGATGGGTGCGCACCAGCCGTTGCAGCACCGGCTTGAACATCTGCTTCTCTTCCTCGGTGTAGTCGAGGAAGCCGAGCGAGCCGCGCGAATACATCAGCGAATGCTCGCAGATCATGTCCTCGATCTCCGCCTTGGTGTCGTCGTCGAGCGCGTCATAGGCGGCGCGCATGTCGGCGAACTCGGTGTTGCCGCCCTTCGGGTTCACCACGCGCGCCGACAGCAGCGAGAATTTCGCCGGGATCGGCCGGAACGAACTGTCGGAGTGCCACAGGCAGTTGCCGAGATTGAACAGGTGGGTGCGGTGATCCTTCGGCAGCGGCTTGCCGTCCTTGCCGAGATTTGAGACATCGTTGAGCCCGGAGGAGAGGCGGTAGTCCTCCTTCTTCGTCACGGTGCCGCCGCGCGAACTCTCGCGCTCGCCGAAGTTCAGCGCGAACGCCATCTGCTGTTCGTCCGTGATGTCCTGGCCGTGGAAGACGAGCACGGCGTATTTGTCCATGCCGGCCTCGATGTCGGTCGCTTCCTGCTTCGTCAGCGGCTTGCGCAGATCGACGCCGGAGACCTCGCCGACGAAATGCTTGTGAAGCTGCCGGATCAGGACCGTCATTGGCGTATCTCCCCGTATCGTGCGGGCGGTTGTCCCGCTTCGTCTGATTTGACCGGAAGGCTACTCCCGACGCGCGCGCTGTCAACGCTTCGCGGCCAAGCAGGGGCCGAATGCGGATCAGGCATTCCGCGCCATCAACCCGCCGTCGACCGGGATCACCGCGCCGGTCAGGAAGGATGCAGCCGGCAGGCACAGGCTCAGCGTCATGTGCGCGACCTCTTCCGGATCGCCATAGCGGCCGAGGGCGGTGCGGCGCTTGGCGTAGATCGTCTTGTGCTCCTCGGAGATGCGGTCGGTGATGGCGGTGCGGATCGGCCCCGGGCAGATGCAGTTCACCGTGATGCCTTCGCGCCCCAGTTCCACCGCGAGCGAGCGGGTCAGGCTGGTGACGCCGCCCTTGGCCGCGGAGTAGGGACTGTGCAGCCCGGTTGCGCCGAGCGCCTCGGTCGAGGCGATGTTGACGATGCGCGGCGAACGCGACTTGCGCAGGTATGGCAGTGCGGCGCGGATGATGCGCGGATGCGCCGTCAGCATCACAGCGATGCCCTTGGCCCAGGCGTCCTCGTAACCGGGATCGTCGATCGGCACGCGCACCGAGATGCCGGCATTGTTGACGATGATGTCGAGCCCGCCGAAATGCGTAGCGACATCGTTGACGACCTTGGTGATGGCGTCGCGATCGCTGACGTCGAGCGTCCAGGCCTTCGCCGCGCCGCCGCTCGCCGAAATTTCCTTCGCCACCGCCTGCGTGCCTTCATCGGTCAGATCGGTGACCGCGACATTGGCACCCTCGTCGGCGAATACGCGCGCGGTGGCGCGGCCCATGCCGCTGGCGGCTCCCGTGACGAGAACGGTGAGGCCCTTCACCGAACGGCTGAGCTGCTTGTATTCGGACACGACGGATCTCCCCTTGATTTTTTGCGTTGTGAGATCGGCAACGCTCGCACTGATCCGCAGAGACGTCAAACCTGCGTTCCCCCAGCGGCAGACGCGTAGCGCATTAACGCAAGTCCGCCGTTGGCTTTTCGCAAAGGATCATGCTCAATCAAGAAAACAGCACGAGAGAGGAACGCGATGAACGAGCTCGATTTCGGCGGCAAGCAAATATTGGTGGTCGGCGGCTCCTCAGGCATCGGCAATGGCATCGCGCAGGCCTTCCGTGCCAAGGGCGCGCGCGTCGCGATCTGCGGCACCCGCGCGCAGGCGAGCGATTACTCCGCAGAAGAGGGCTCGCATCTCGAGGGCCTCTCCTATGCGCAGCTCGACGTCAGTAATCCGCAGGCGATCGAATCCTTCAAGCCGTCGTTCGATCGGCTCGATGTGCTGGTGCTGGCGCAGGGCGCGGTGATTTACCGCCGCGGGGAATTCGAGATGGAGGGCTTCCGCAAGGTGCTCGAAGTCAATCTGATGAGCCTGATGGCCTGCGCCACCAAATTCCATGCGATGCTGAGCGCAAGCCAAGGCTCGCTGATCATCGTGAGTTCGACCGCGGCCTATCATTCCACCATGGGCAATCCGGCCTACAACGCCTCGAAGACCGGCGCCGTCGGGCTGACGCGCACGCTGGGCGAGGCGTGGGCCGAGAACGGCATCCGCGTCAACGGCATCGCGCCCGGCCTGGTCGACACCAAGATGACCAAGGCGACCACGGCCAATCCAAAGCGGCTCGAAGGCGCGCTCGGGCGGATTCCGCTGAAACGTCTCGGCACGCCGGCGGACATGGCGGGCGCCGCGCTGTTCCTGGCGTCGCCGCTCGCCTCCTACATCGTCGGCCAGACCATCATCGTCGATGGCGGGCTGATCCTCTAGGGCATGATCCGGAAGCGTGGAGCGGCATTTCCGGAAGAGGTCATGCAATGAGGCCAAAGCGCGCATCGCCCTTTGGCCGCAGGAACTTGCGCGGGGTTCGGCGGTTGGCTTCCTGACAATTTCAGGGAGCAGTCGTGATGGATAAGGATCGGATTTTCGGGACGGCCAAGGAGTTCGCGGGCAAGGCCGAAGGCGCAATCGGCGACGCCGCCGGCGATGCGCAAACCCAGGCCTCGGGCCGCGCGCGCGAAGCCGCCGGCACGGTGCAGGATCTCTACGGCCAGGCCAAGGATGCCGCGCGCGATGCCGCCGACACCGCGGTCAACTATGCCAAGGACGCCTATGAGAGCCGCGGTGAAACCATCCGCGATGGGCAGAAGGCGATGGCCAGGTCGGTGCAGGACAATCCGCTCGGCGCGCTGCTGATCGCCGGTGGCATCGGCTTCGCGCTCGCGCTGTTGATGACCCGCCAGCCGCGCCGCCCGCCGTCACGCTGGCGCTATTACGGCTAGGACATCTCAGCCGCTGTCATTGCGAGGAGCCCGATGACAGGCTCCGCGACGAAGCAATCCATTTCTCCGCTTGAGGAGCCATGGATTGCTTCGCTTCGCTCGCAATGACGTGGATTACTGTGCTTCCGCCGCGGATTACTGCCAGGGATTCCCCGGCGCCGAAGCGCGCTGTCCGATGCCGCGCGGTGGACGCGGTGGCGGTGCGACCAGCGGGCGCTGCTGCGGCGCGCCAAATCCGAACAGGTCACGTAGCCAGGGTTGGGTCTGCGGCTGTTGCTGCTGCGGTTGGGCCTGGGCCGGACGGAACACGCGCCGCTGCGGCTTCGGCGCGGTGATGATCGAGCCGTCGGGCGCGATCGCCGTGGTGGAAGGCGGCGGGTTCGCCGGCCCACCGGCCGGTCCGGTTGGCGTGGTCGCGGCAACCGGCACGTCGCCCTTGGCCTGCTCGCGGCCGATCTCGCGGCGCGGCCAGGCGAAATCGTCGGCACGGCCGGCAGGCGGCGCCAGGGCCTCGCCCTTTACCAGCGTGCGCGCGGCGAGCGCATCGACCGCGGCGGGCCGCGAGCCGGGGCCGCCGAGCAATTGATCGGTGCCGACCGTCGAGGCGACCAGCGGCAGCACGGGGCCCGCCAGCGGCCGCGGCGGCGGCTTGCCGGGCTCGGTGCTGGTCTCGGGCGCCGCCGGCTCGCTCGGCAGCGCGATCGGGCCGGAGCGCACCGCAAGCAGGCGGGTCACCTCGCGCTCGACATAATGCGCGAGCTTGCGCGCGCCGGCCTTGGTGAAGAACACGCCGTCATCGGAGCGCAGCTTGCGGGGCTGGCCTTCGAAGTCAGGGCCCTTCTGCATGAAGCGGCCGGCCTCGTCGACAAAGCCGTCCCAGACGTCGACATAGGTGATGCCGGCCTTGCCGGCGCCGTCGCGATACAGCGCGTCGAGGAACAGCATGTCCGACGTGCCCTTCTGGCCGCGGATCGCGGGCAACCCGACCCACAGCACCGGCACGCCCTTGCTCTTCAGCACGTTGATCAGTTCCTCGATCTTCTTGCCGTAGAGCTCGACCCAGCGGTCGTCGCGGAATTCGTACAGCCCGTTGGGCGAGCGCGCGGTCTTTTCCGGCGCGGCCTGCGAGTCGCTGTCGGCGTCGTCGGCCGGCGGCTCGGGATCGGCGGACTTGTTATCGACCTTGGCGTCAGTCTTGGCATCAGTCTTGCCATCAGTCTTGCCGTCGCTCTTGGCCGCGGTATCGAGCTTGTCGCCCGGCTTGGCCTCCGGTTTGCCGCGGGCGTCTTTCTTGTCGTCCTTTTTCTCGACTTTCTTCTCAACCACCGGTTCGCGGATCGCGGTGCGGTCGCTGAGGCCGAGCATCACGACGATGGCGTCGGGATTCTCGGTGGCGAGAATGCCCTTGGCGGCCGCCGCCCAATCCGCCGGGTCGCCCTTGGGCTGATAGCGGATCAGGCCGGACACCGTCTTGTGCTTGCGGATCACGCCCATGTCGGGCTGGTCGGAATAGGCATCCTCCAGGCCATAGGCGAGCCAGTCGGCCATCGCATCGCCGATCACGAGCACGTTGCGCTCGGCCGCGGCCTCGCGCTTGGCCGGCGGCGGGGCACGGGAGAAATCCTCGCGCGGCCGCTGCGGCTGCGATTGCGGCGCCTGCTGCTGGAACGGGGCGAAGAACTCGCCGCCGAACCAGCCGCCACCACCGCCATGCTGCGGCGGCGCGCGGCGCTGCGGTTGCGGCGGTCCGCCGCCGAAACCGGGGAAGCCGAAGAACTGCGCCGAGGCGGGCTCGACAATGCCGATCAGCAGCGCGAGTGCCACCGCCAGCGCGACCAGCGGGCCGGCTTCGGTGAAGATGCGCAGGAAGGACTTCGGCTTTGCCATCGAGCTCGGTCGCAATGATCTGGAAGTACGTGGCTATACTAGCGGAATCGGGCCGCACGCGGGCAGCTTTTCCACCATAAATCGGGTGCGCCCGGCGGCCGTCAAGGCGACGGTCAAATATCGGATTTCACGGTTACTTTTGGGGAGAAGCGGCCGGCTGTGACCGCGACGGAACCGCGCCCCCTCTCCGGCTTGCGGGCAGGGCTATCGTATATAGTGTGAGCAGCTCATGTGAACGCCGTCATGGCCGGGCTTGTCCCGGCCATCCACGTCTTCCTTCACAAGAAAACAAGA
>CALRXG020000489.1:0-5858 GCA_943372075.1 Bordetella parapertussis
TCGGCGACAGCTCGGTCATGCCGTAGGCCTGGGTTAACTCGATGTGCGGCAGCGCCTTCATGGCGCGCATCAGCACCGCGTCGCTGATGACCGAGGCGCCGTAGGCGATCCGCTTCATCGACGACAGGTCGTAATTGCCGAGCGTCGGATGATCGACGAACATCTGAATCATGGTCGGCACCAGCAGCACGTCGGTGACGCGCTCCTTCTGCACCGCGGCCGCGACGCCATCCGGCGTGAAGCTCTGGATCACGACATTGGATCCGCCGGAAAGCAGTACCGAATACATCGCCGCGCCGTTGGCGAGGTGGAACATCGGCGCCGCATGCAGATAGATCGTGCTGCTGGGCCATAGGCCTTCGCCGAGCGCGTTGAGCGCGTTGGCCATCAGATTGCCGTGGCTCAGCATCACGCCCTTGGAGCGGCCGGTGGTGCCGCCGGTGTAGAAGATGCCGGCGAGATCGTCGCGGGTGCGCATCGCATCCGGAATAGGTTCGCTGCGCGCGATCAGCGTCTCGTAGTTCTCCATGCCGGCGGGCGTTTCGCCCTCGTCGGCATAGATCAGCTTGAGGTCGGGGATGGCGCTTGCCAGCGTGGTGCCGACCGCTGCGAACGCCTTGTCGACGAACAGGATCGTGGCGCGGCAGTCGCGCAGTACGTCCTCGTTCTCGATCGGCGACCAGCGGATGTTGAGCGGCACGATCACGGCGCCGCTCCAGCCGACCGCCAGGTAGAGCTCAAGATAGCGGTCGGAGTTCAGCGACAGGATCGCGACGCGGTCGCCGGCCTCGGCGCCCAGGCTACTGATGCCGGCGGCGAGGCGGGCGACCCGTGCGCCGACCTCGCGCCAGCTGCGGCGTCGCTCACCGCAGACGACTGCGAGCCCGTTTGGATTGACCTGCAGCGCGCGCCGCAGTCCGTGCGTGATGTTCACCCTCATCCTCCCTTGGTGCGTTTCCGTTGCGAGGCGGTTTATCCGCCTTCTCTGCAGCCGGAACGGCTGCTTTCTGCGCTGACTTGCGCGTCGTTGTCGTGGCAATCCCCTCGGTGAGGCGGATTGCGAATTCCTCGGCGACGGCGCGCCCGGTCATCTCGCCGCCGGGCTGAAACCAGTGCCCGATCCAGTTCAGCGAACCCGCAATCGCGAATGCCGAGAGCTTCGGATCGCACTGTTTCACCGAACCGTCCTTGATGCCATCGGCGATATAGTCGCGGAAGGCGCCGTCGATCCGCCGCTTGGCGGTCTGCACGATCTTGCGGTTGTGCTCGCTGAGGTCACGGATGTCGAAGCGGACCAGGCTCTTGCCGTAGTCCTCGGTCATCAGCTCGGCATAGCGGACGATCAGCTTGCGCAGTTTGGCAAGCCCGCTGCCGCCGCCGGCGCTGGTTTCGGCGATGCATTCGTCGACCAGCTCGTTGCCGAGCGACCAGCACTCGTAGAGAATCTCGTCCTTGCCGCGGAAGTAGTTGTAGAGCGCCGGCTTGGTGATGTTGAGCCGCTTGGCGACCTCGTTCAGCGTGGCGCGGTGATAGCCCTGTTCCAGGAACAGCGCGACGGCCGTGCGCAGCACAGCCTCGCGCTTCGCGTCGCGGGCACGGCGCCGGCTCTCGAAGGGCAGCCAGGGGGACTGGCTGGAGGAAGGGATCTGTCCGTCGTCCATATCTTGAAGCCGCTGTCGTGAAGCCGATGCCGCATTGACTCTGCGTCGGGCGCCGTATATTACCCATGGGTAATAAATAGTCCAGTGGGTAATTTTCGGGAGGACACGCGATGACGTCACGCACCTATGTTGCCGGGGTCGGCATGATCCCGTTCGTCAAGCCCGGCGCCAATGCGCCGTATCATGTGATGGGAGCGGAGGCCGCGAAGCTCGCGCTCGCCGACGCCGGTCTCGACTACGGCCGCGTGCAGCAGGCCTATGTCGGCTATGTCTATGGCGATTCCACCTGCGGCCAGCGCGCGCTCTATCCGGTCGGCATGACCGGCATCCCGATCGTCAACGTCAACAACAACTGCTCGACCGGCTCGACCGCGCTGTTCCTGGCGCGGCAGGCGATCGAATCGGGCGCGGTCGATTGCGTGATGGCGCTCGGCTTCGAGCAGATGAAGCCCGGCGCGCTCGGCGCCGTCTTCACCGATCGTCCGAGCGCGTTCGACGATTTCGACGCCGCCGCCGACAAGCTGGTCGATGCGCCGGGCGTACCGCTGGCGCTGCGCTATTTCGGCGGCGCCGGCCTCAGCCACATGAAGAAATACGGCACGCCGCTCTCGGCGTTCGCGAAAGTGCGCGCCAAGGCGAGCCGCCACGCCAAGAACAACCCGCTGGCGCTGTTCCGCAAGGAGGTGACCGCCGACGACGTGATGAACGACCAGGTGATCTGGCCCGGTGTGATGACGCGGCTGATGGCCTGCCCGCCGACCTGCGGCGCCGCCGCCGCGATCCTGGTCTCGGACAGATTCGCCGAGCAACACGGCCTCAACAGGCAGGTCCGCATCGCCGCACAGGCGATGACGACGGATACGCCGTCGACCTTCGGCGCCGACGACATGATGCAGGTGGTCGGCTACGACATGGCGCGCGATGCCGCCAACAAGGTCTATGAAGCGGCCGGCATCGGTCCAAAGGACATCGACGTCGTCGAGCTGCACGACTGCTTCGCGCATAACGAGCTGATCACCTATGAAGGGCTCGGGCTGTGCGGGCAGGGCGAGGCCGCGAAGTTCATCGACGACGGCGACAACACCTATGGCGGCAGGTTCGTCACCAATCCCTCAGGCGGCTTGCTGTCGAAGGGCCATCCGCTCGGTGCCACCGGCCTCGCGCAGTGCTACGAGCTGACGCGGCAGTTGCGCGGCACCGCAGCGGCGACGCAGGTGGAAGGCGCGCGGCTCGGCTTGCAGCACAATCTTGGCCTCGGCGGCGCCTGCGTGGTGACGCTCTACGAACGCGCCTGAGGCACCCATGGTCGATCAATCTGCTGTCGGGCGGACATTCGCGCCCGTGACCGCGCGCGTCGAGCCGGGGCGCCTGCGCTTCTTCCTCGACACGCTCGGCGAGACCAACCCGGTCTATCGCGATGAGGCGGCCGCGCGAGCGGTCGGCTTCACGGCGGCGCCGGTGCCGCCGACCTATCTGTTCTGCCTGGAGATGATGGACGCGCCCGATCCGTTCGAGTTCCTGACCGCGCTCGACATCGATCTCGCCCGCGTGCTGCATGGCGAGCAGCGCTTCGACTATCACGCGCCTGTGGTCGTCGGCGACACGCTGACCCTGACGTCGCGCGTCACCGAGGTCACCGACAAGAAGGGCGGGGCGATGACCTTGATCGTCATCGTCACCGCGGTCACCAACCAGAACGGCATTCACGTCGCCGATACCTCGCGCACGGTCGTGGTGCGCAATGCGAGGCCGTCATGAGCGCTGCCATTCCGTCGGTCGGCGACCGCCTGGTCCACAAGGAGTTTCCACCGATCACCCGTCATCGCCTGGCGCTATATTGCGGCGCTTCGGGCGATCACAATCCGATCCATGTCGATCTCGATTTTGCCAAGGCGGCCGGGTTCCCCGACGTGTTCTCGCACGGCATGTTGGCGATGGGCTATCTCGGCCAGGCGCTGACCGATGCGGTCGCGCCGTCGCGGATCCGCTCGTTCTCGACCCGCTTCGCCGCCATCACGCAACTGGGGACGAAGCTGACCTGCGAGGGCGTGGTGACCGAGCTGATTGAGCAGGATGGTGAAAAGCGGGCAAGGCTCGCGCTGACGACCAAGGACCAGAACGGCGAGATCAAGCTCGCCGGCGAAGCGATCATCGCGCTGTAGGGAGAGATCATGTCGAAACTGCAAGGGAAGGTCGCGCTGGTCTCCGGATCGGGGCGCGGCATCGGGCGGGCGATTGCGCTCAAGCTCGCGAGCGAGGGCGCGCGCGTCGTGGTCAATGACCTCGATGTCGAGCCGGGCAACGCCGTCGTCGCCGAGATCAAGGCCATGGGCGGCGAGGCGATCGCGGTCAATGGCAGCGTGACCGAGGCCGGCTTTGCCGATCGTTTCGTAGGTAGCGCCATCGAGCAGTTCGGCGGCCTCGACATCATCGTCAACAATGCCGGCTACACCTGGGACTCGACGATCCAGAAGATGACCGACGAGCAATTCCAGGCCATGCTCGATGTCCATCTGGTCGCGCCGTTCCGCATCATGCGTGCGGCATCCGAGCCGATCCGGGTGATGGCGAAGAAGGAGGCCGAGGCCGGGCGCGAGGTGTTCCGCAAGGTCGTCAACATCTCTTCGATCGCGGGCCTCTACGGCAATGCCGGGCAGGCAAGCTATTCCTCCGCCAAGGCGTCGCTGATCGGGCTGACGCGGACGATGTGCAAGGAGTGGGGCCGCTACAAGGTCAACGTCAATTGCGTCGCGTTCGGCCTGATCAACACCCGCCTGACCCAGCCGATCGAGACCCAGCAGAAGACCATCGACGTCGCCGGCCGCGACATCAAGGTCGGCGTGCAGCCGCAGATGCTGGAGGCGATGGGCCGCATGATCCCGCTCGGCCGCGGCGGCACGCCGGAAGAGGCGGCGGACGCGGTCTATCTGTTCTGCGCTCCGGAATCGAACTACATCAGTGGCCAGGTGATCGTCGCCGGCGGCGGTCTGCTCATCTGATACGGGGATAACATGCACTACCGATCGTCCTGGATGACCGAGGAGCTGGACACCTTTCGTGACCAGTTTCGCAAATTTCTCGCCAAGGACCTGGCGCCGCATGCCGAGACATGGCGCGCGCAGAAGCTGGTCGACCGCTCCGCCTGGCGCGCGCTCGGCGAGATGGGCGCGCTGCTGCCGAGCGTGCCCGAAGCCTATGGTGGCCTGGGGACGACCTTCGCCTATGACGCGGCTGTCCTCGACGACCTCGAGAGCACCGTTCCGGAATTGACCACCGGTGTCTCGGTGCACAGCGCGATCGTCGCGCATTACATCCTCAACTATGGCTCGGAGGAGCAGAAGAAGCGCTGGCTGCCCAAGATGGCGTCCGGCGAGATGGTCGGCGCCATCGCGATGACCGAGCCCGGCACCGGCTCCGACCTGCAGGCTGTCAAGACCACCGCGAAGAAGCAAGGCAATTCCTACGTCATCAACGGCCAGAAAACTTTCATCACCAATGGCCAGGCCGCCGACCTCGTGATCGTCGTCGCGCGGACCGGCGCCGCGGGCGGCAAGGGCATCTCGCTGATCGTGGTCGAGACCACCGGCGCCGAGGGCTACCGCCGCGGCCGCAACCTCGACAAGATCGGCCTGCACGCCTCCGATACCTCGGAGCTGTTCTTCGACAATGTCACGGTGCCGCCGGAAAACCTGCTCGGCAACGAGGAAGGCAACGGCTTCGTGCAGCTGATGCAGCAATTGCCGCAGGAGCGGCTGTCGCTCGCGATCGGTGCCGTCGCCTCGATGGAGCGCGCGGTGAAGATCACCGCCGAGTACACCAAGGAGCGCACCGCGTTCGGCAAGCCGCTGATCGAATTCCAGAACACCGCCTTCACGCTGGCCGAGCGCAAGACCGAGGCGATGATCGCGCGCGTGTTCGTCGACTGGTGCGTCGAGCGGCTGGTCGCCGGGGATCTCGACACCGTGACGGCCTCGATGGCCAAATGGTGGTGCTCGCAGAAGCAGGTCGAGACCGCCGACGAATGCCTGCAACTGCACGGCGGCTATGGCTACATGCAGGAATATCCGATCTCGCGGATGTTCATCGATTCCCGCATCCAGAAGATCTATGGCGGTACCAACGAGATCATGAAGGTCCTGATCGCGCGGTCGTTGTAGGAGCGGGCGCGCCGATCTCTCGGCAGCGTCATGGCCGGGC
>CALRXG020000490.1:0-5829 GCA_943372075.1 Bordetella parapertussis
TCGGGGTCCTTGGGCAGGAAGGTGACATCCCAGCTGTTCTTCGCCGCCGCGTCGGTGAGCTGGCCGGAGTTCTGGTGCACGACATATTCGACGGGGACGCCGAGTTGCGCCGCCATCTCCCTGCCGAGATCGACGGGAACGCCGGCATAGCCGCTCGCGGTCCTGGTCGACCAGAATGCACCGCCCGCCGGACTGATCGCGATCGCGACCCGGAGCTTGCCGGTCGGCGCGATCTGATCGGTCAAGGCGTCGGCATTGGCTGATGTGGCCATCATAGTCACTCCCAGAACGAGGCCAGCCAGACGCAGCGTTCGAAACGACATCGGACGTCCTCCACGCCGGGTTGCGCGCCCGGCCGGTTGTTGGTCCGGCGACTTGTAGCCCAGCCCTGCGACAGCGGCCAGCCGCCAGCCCCGCGCTGGCGCAGGACCGGACGGTGGAGCAGCGAATAGCTTGTCAGCCGGCCTGCGAGGCAGGGGTGCGGATCTCGCGCGGCAGGATGATCGCGGCCGCGATCGCCAGCAGGCAAAGCGCTGCGAATGCACGCAGCATCATCGCGAAGCCGCCCTGGTCGTACAGCCATGCCACCAGGCCGACGGACGCGCCGGCCGCGGTGAAGCCGACGAAATAGCGCACCGCATAGGCCCGCGAGCGCCATTCCTCGGTCGTGTACTTGCCGACCATGGCATCATTCACCGTCACCTGGCCGAACGCGCCCATCACGATGCCGATCGAGACCAGGATCAGCGGCAGATTGGACAGGCTCGCCGCCAGATAGAGGAACGGCGCCAGCAGGAACGACAGCGGCAACGCCACCGTCTTCAGCGAATGTTTGTCGAGAAGCTTGCCGATCGTGTACTGCGTCATCGCGCCGAACACATAGACCCCGGCCGCGATCACGCCGAGCAGCGCCGGGCTCTTGGTCAGGTCGGCGAGCCGTTCGGCAAACAGCTTTGGCAGCGCCACCGTCACCGCGTTGAAGGTGGTCGAGATCGCGATCACCACGATCAGCAGCGACAGCACCACGCGCCACATGTCTTCCTTGGCGACCCGCACCTGGGCGGCGGCCTGCTTGCTGCCCTTGCGGTCCTCATGCACCACCGTCATCGCAAACGCGATGCCGATCAGCACGGTGACCGTGCCGGGCACGATGAAGGCCCAGCGCCAGCCGAGATACTGGCCGATCACGCCGGTCACCAGCGCCGACGAGGCGACCCCGAGATTGCCCCAGACGCCGTTGATCCCCATCTGCGCGCCGAGCTTCTCGGCATAGGACACGATCATCGCGGTGCCGACCGGATGATAGATCGAGGCGAAGATGCCGATCGAAAGCAACGCGGCGCCGAGTTGCAGCGGCGTCTGCACGAAGCCGACCGAGATCATCGACGCCCCGATGCCGACGAAGAAGATCACCATCATGTGGCGGCGGCTCCAGCGGTCGCCGAGCCAGCCGGTGATCAGCGAGCCCGCGCCGAAGGCGATGAAACCCGGCGTCGCGTAGGGCAGCAGCTCCGAATAGGCCATGCCGAGCGCCGGGCCCATGATGATGACGGCGGCGGCGAAGATCAGCATCGCATAATGATCGATGAAATGGGCGGCGTTGACGAAGCTGATCACCCGGCTCGGACTGTTGCTTGGACTGTTCATGGCCACGTCTCTCACGCGATTCTTCAATTGCTTGAAAATAGGTTATAGGTGCTTGTCCTGACGGGATGTCGCCAATGACTATCGCTGAACCGCCAATCAGAGCCCTCCACCAGGACCGGCGCGTCACCGGCGACGGCGTCCACATGGTTGCGCGCAACTACCAGAAGGGCATCCGGCTCGATCCGCACATGCATCGCGAGGCGCAGCTGGTCTATGCCGCCAGCGGCACCATGCAGGTGACCACGCCGAAAGGGCGCTGGCTGGTGCCGCCGGACCGCGCGGTCTGGGTCCCTGCCCTGCTCGCGCACGCGATCGACGTGCTCGCCGACATCGAGATGCGCACGCTTTACTTCGACCAGGCATGGCTCGCGCGCGAGACGCGTAGCACAAGCCTCGACCACGAATTCGTGGTGCGGGTCTCGCCGCTGGTGCATCAAGCGATCCTTTCGCTGTTCGACACCCCATGTGGACCCGAGCGCACCGACCTGCTGATCAGGCTGGTGATGCTGGAACTGCATCAGGCCGAGGATTCCGCAACTTTCATCCCGCTGCCGCAGGAGCCGCGCTGCCGCCGTGCCGCCGACATCGTGCTGGCAGATCCAACCAAGGATCACGAGATCGATGCGCTGGCGCGCACGGTCGGCACCTCGGCGCGGACGCTGTCGCGGCTGTTCACGGCGGAGACGCAACTCTCGTTCAAGAGCTGGTGCCAGCGCGCCCGCATCGCGGCCGCGATCGAACGGCTGTCGACCGATGCGAATGTTTCGGTCAAGCAGGTCGCCTCCGACCTCGGTTATGCCAGCGTGCCGGCATTCTCCCATGCGTTCCGCCAGGTCACCGGCAAGACACCGACCGCATTCGCGGAGAAAACGTGAACGCGATCGTCACCGGGCGCAGCGATGACGATTTATACCGTTGTCGCGCTGCGACATATTTCCGTACGATCCATGCGCTTGATTGCAGTCCTCCCGACCTTAAATCCCGTGTAAGGTCCGGCTTCACTGAATGCGACCCGCTGGATACGACCTGCTCATGGCCAACGCCTTCTTCTCCGACCTGCTCTCGACGATTTCCGAACGCGGCCGCGTCCTGCTCGGCCGCGCCAGTCCGGCCGACGACAAGCAGGATGCGTCCGAACTGCTGGAATTGTGCGAGGCGCTGCTGTCCGGGCGCGGCGAAGCCTCCGGCACCGCGATGGCACGCGAGGTGCTCGACCGCTACCATCACCTCGATGCCGCTGGCCGGCTATCGTTCTTCCAGACGCTGGCCCGCGATTTCGGACCTGACCACGCCAGGCTGACGCAAGCGATCGACAGCTGGCGCGCCAAAGCCAATGGCGAGGACGCCAGCGACCTGCATTTCGCCTCCGAGCCGCGCCGCCAGGAATTGATTCGCCGGCTCAATCGCGCGCCGGGCGGCACCGGCGAGCTGGTGTCGATCCGCTCCGATCTGCTTTCATTGATGAAGGGCAACAAGGACCTCGCCGCGCTCGATCGCGACGTGGTGCACCTGCTCTCGTCCTGGTTCAACAGGGGATTTCTCGTGCTGCGCAGGATAGACTGGTCGTCGCCGGCCAATATTCTGGAAAAGATCATCCGCTATGAGGCCGTACACGAAATCCGCGACTGGGATGATCTGCGCCGCCGCATCGATCCGATTGATCGCCGCTGCTACGCGTTCTTCCACCCGGCGCTGGCCGATGAGCCGCTGATCTTCGTCGAGGTCGCGCTGACCGAAGCCATTCCGGGCGCAATCGCGCCGCTGCTTGCGGAAGAGCGTGAGCCGGTGCCGGTCGAGAAGGCCCGCACCGCGGTGTTCTATTCGATCTCCAACACCCAGCGCGGCCTCGGCGGCATCTCGTTCGGCAGCTTCCTGATCAAGCAAGTGGTCGAGGAGCTGCGCCGCGAATTGCCCAAGCTCGACAATTTCGTGACGCTGTCGCCGGTGCCGGGCTTCATGCAGTGGGTCAAGCAGGCCGACGACGTGCCGCTGACCGACGAGGACCGCCAGCTGCTGGAAAGCCTCGGCAAGCCGGACTGGTTCGAGAATGCCGAGCTCGCCGCGCAGCTGCGCGCCGTGCTGGAGCCGCTCGCCGCCTACTACTTCCTGAAGGCGCGCACGCCGAAGGGCCGGCAGATCGATTCGGTCGCGCGCTTCCATCTCGGCAACGGCGCGCGGCTGGAGCGGATCAACTGGCTCGGCGACCTCTCGCCCAAGGGCCTGCGCGAATCCGCCGGCGTCATGGTCAACTACCTCTACCGCCTCGACGACATCGAGAAGAACCACGAGGCCTATGCCAACAACGGTGAGGTGATCGCCTCCAGCGCGGTGAAGAAGCCCTTGAAGGGCGAAGGCCGGCGGCTGCTGGATATGCGGCTGGGGTAAGCAGCAACCGCACTTTCCACGTCATTGCGAGCCAACGGGTCGCGCGCACGCGCGCCCGATCACAGGCTCCGCGAAGCAATCCATAATTCCGTACCGGCAGCATGGATTGCTTCGTCGCTTCGCTCCTCGCAATGACGATACAGCTTCTCGAGCCAGCACTTCCTCACGCGATCGCGGACCGCGGCCGCAGCGTTGCCGGCACATGCGTGTCGATCCAGGCGGCGATCGCACGCTCGTTGCGATGGTAGAGCAGCCCGGCGGCGATCACGGCAATTCCGATCAGCGACAGCGAGAACGGAAACCACAGCGAGTCCTTGAACACGACGTCGGCGAGATGCCCGAGGTAGAGGCAGATGCCGAATGCGCCGAACACCGCATAGGCGCGCCGCATCAGGATCACGGCGAGCGCGACAAGGCCGACATTGAACAGGCAGTACATCGCCCTGCCGAGCTCGGTCGCGCTGCTCGACGCGGTAATCCCGCCCCAGAACGCCATCAGGCCGAACAGATGCAGCCAGAACGCAAAGTCACCGCTGCGGCTGCGATAGTCGACGATCCAGGCCACCGCGAGCACCGCCAATCCGAACCAGACCGACACCCGGCGCCGGGTCTCGAAGTCGGCATAAGCCGTACCGCTGAACCACGGCGCCAGGTCCATCGACATGAACCACAACGCGACCGCGATGATCGCGACGATAAAGGCGAAGCGGAAGTAACGCAGCGCGACGACGCCGGCGACGACCGTCGCGACTTCCATGAAGATCCAGCTGCCCTTCACCCAGACGTAGAAGTCCTGCACGGTGCCCGGCTTGCCGAACTTGCCCCACCAGCCCAGTTCGTCCTGGATGCCATAGACCGCGAGCGGCGCCATCGAGACCGCGATCGCGATCAGCAGACCGCCGGGAACCCGCAAGTTTTTGCGGTGCCAAAGGTAGTGGCCGGCGATGATGAACCCGACCGCGTAAGCGACCGCACAGGCCGTGAGCGCCCGGCCGCCCATCTGGGTGAAGGCCAGGGTCGAGAACAGGCCCATGGCGCCGATCACGATGAGCGCGCCGGCGTACCAGAGAACGTGCGCGGCATCGAATTTGGCGGACTGGCTTGCCTCAACGGCAGAGCCAGAACGCGCCAGGAAGCCCAGCAAGCGTTCCAGATCGGCGGGGCTGATCACCCCAGCCTCCGCGGCCCGGCGGAGATCCTTCGCTGAGTACGACATGGGTTATCCCTTAAGACCGGTTCCCGCGCCTCCACGATGGGGCGAAGGGGCGCTTCTCCACATGAGTATACGCAAATATGAGCAACGTTCAATAATTATTTGAGCGACGCTCAAGAAAGCTGCTGCCGGATCGGCCAACTTTCGGGAATCGGCCCCTAGCCCCACCCCACGATCGACCAGCAGGAGCAGCGCGCCTGGCCCCGCTATCGCCGTAACGCCATTTGCGAGAGACCTACGACGACCGCGCCACAGAGGCGTCAGGATCGTCGCGCGAACAGTGAACAAGTAGCTTGAGAGCGAAGGCGGACGACTGCGCGACACGCGACCAGTGCAAATGCGAATGCGCGCCTCCGTCGTCTCGCATGTCTGAAGCTTGTCTCGAACATTGCGCTTTGCTGCTGACGATGGCGGTCCGATGAGTTGAGCTCAAAGCAGCCGGCAACGCACATCGGATTCACACAGGTAGAGCAGGCGTCGCCGTCGAATCCTGACACCGCGCTGACGACACGAGCACGCGCGTCGCGACACAGTTTCACAATCCGACATTCATCGAGCTTGCGACAATTTCACGGTACATCGGC
>CALRXG020000491.1:0-5800 GCA_943372075.1 Bordetella parapertussis
AGCTCACCGAAGTGCCGAAGGTGCTGCTGCAGGCGGCGAGCATGAGCTCGATGCTGCTCTACATCATCACCAACGCGGTGCTGTTCTCGTTCCTGATGACGCACGAGCAGATCCCGCAGGAGATGGCGGCCTGGATCATCGACAAGAACTTCTCGGTTTGGACGTTCCTGCTGGTCGTCAACGTCATCCTGCTGCTCGCCGGCAACGTGATGGATCCGTCGTCGATCCTGCTGATCATGGCGCCGATCCTGTATCCGCTGGCGACCAAGCTCGGCGTGAACCCGGTGCATCTCGGCATCCTGATGATCGTCAACACCGAGGTCGGGCTGTGCCATCCGCCGGTCGGCCTCAACCTCTACATCGCGAGCAGTATCGCCAAGATGGGCATCTCCGAGATCACGATCTCGGTGCTGCCGTGGCTGTGCGCGATGCTGGTGTTCCTCGGCCTGATCACCTACGTGCCGGAGATCTCGCTATGGCTGCCGCGCGTGCTCGGGATGATCAACTAGCGCAAACAACAAGCAATCAAAGCGCGATCTCGCGCCTTGATTATTTCCGGCGCGAAATGAGCCGGATTACATCTTGGTAAGAGAGGTCTCTCTGTCAAATCCGTAAGTTGAAGGCAGCAGCAGGCGGCATCATCTTCAAGCAACCTTCAAAGGAGGTCTTGATGAAGAAAGTTCTGCTCGCCGGCATCGCGGCGCTTACGATAGCCGGTTCGACCGCGGTCTATGCGCAGCATCGTCCGTGGTTTCATGGCCATACGCAGATGAGCCCCGAGGATCGGGCCGCTTTCCTCGACGCGCGGATCGCAGCCGTTCACGCCGGGCTGAAGCTCAGCGCCGATCAGGAGAAGCTGTGGCCGCCGGTCGAGACCGCGGTGCGCGACTTCGCTAAGATGCGGATGGATCGCGCCAACGCGCGGATGGCCGCCGAGAAGGCCGATGGCGACAAGGCGCAGAAGCCGGATGATCCGGTGGCGCGCCTGCGCGAACGCGCCGACAACATGGCGGCAACCTCGTCCTCGCTGAAGAAGATCGCAGATGCCGCCGACCCGCTCTACAAGACGCTCGACGACAACCAGAAGCGGCGCCTGACCATGCTCACCCATATGGAAGGCCGCGGCTTCGGTGCCGAGGGCTGGCGCCGTCACCGCCTCGAGCGCGGCATGGACCGCTGGGAACGCGGGGGCCGCGACCGTCATTTCGACCGTGACGACGGTCCCGATCAGGAGCGCTCCGGCCGGCTCTGAGCGCCGCGCCCCGGCTCCCTCGCCAAGCCCATGAAAGGCCGCCGGAATCCGGCGGCCTTTCGGCTGTCGGGCGAGCGCGTAAAAGTCGGGAAAACTTGCGCCAGCTTGCTGGACATCGCGGAATCGCTTTGCTAAACGACGGCCTCTCTTGCGAGGGTCATTTCCGGACAAGTTCCGGGCGCATAGCTCAGTTGGTAGAGCAGCTGACTCTTAATCAGCGGGTCCCAGGTTCGAGCCCTGGTGCGCCCACCAAGCTTTCATAGCTTAGGTTCGCCCTCGTAAGGCCATTCGGCCAGCGTCGCCATTATTCCAACAACGCGGCCACGGTCGGTCGTTCCTCCTCCCAATGATGTCTGGTCACGCGCTTGTTGATGGCGCGCGCCTGATTGCGCGACCGCTTGATCATGCGTCGCGCGCCTCGTACCGCCGTTCCACTCGATCACCGTTCGAAAACGAAATTCATCGCGACGGATCCGCAGCCATTCGTGCTGGTGGGCGGGTCTTGCGCGGGAGCGATGCGTGCCGCGCCGGGCAGGGAGGCGGGCGCACGCAGTAACGATGGTTGACAGTAGGGCCCGTCCACTTTAATCACGCGACCAACAAGCTAATTAATCAATTAATTAAGGCTCGAAACCCTAGGGAAAGAATCCGCCTGATGCCGGCCGGCCAAAAATCTTCGAAGCTGCTTGCCCCGCGCGGTGGCGGCTTCAATCGGCTGGACAACCAAGCGCTGACAGATTCCCTGGAGGCCGGCCTTGAACAGCCCGAGCATGGCTTTCCGCGGCCTGCCGCGCACGCGCATCGCGTCGCCGGTCGCTTGATCCGTTCCTGCATGCCGATCCGCGCGCATCGCATTGCGCGCACGACCGTGACCTCGCGGATCGGCGCGTCCTGCCCGAACCTGGGCGGGCTTCATTCACCCGTAAGCAAATGAGGAGTGAGGCGTAACGATGGGACGTCGATCTGAAGTATTGATGGCGCAAGACGCGGACGGCACGGACAACCGGCGCGTGATCCAGGTGGTATCGCGCGCATTCGACATCGTGCGTTGCTTCGAAGGTCGAAGCATTCGCCTGGGCAATCGCGAGATCGCCGACCGCTGCGGGCTTCCCCGATCGACGGTCTCCCGTCTCACGCTGACCCTCACCCAGATCGGCCAGTTGATCTATCTGCCGCAAGAGCAGAAATATGCTCTCGGTCCTCACGCTGCCGCACCGGGCGCTCCGTTGTTCGCGCAAGGCGGCGACAAGCCCGCCTGCGCCGATGAGCGGGAACTCCGCACGGTGCCGCGCTTCGAGTATTTCGAAGATCAGCGCAACTCGATTGCCGAGCCGCTTTCGGTGACGCCACACCGCTGACGATCCATCTCATTCCGAAGCGGCACGCGCATCGGAATGCTCGGGACGTCGGTACGAGCCAATCTGAGCAAAACATCTGAAGCGAAGGGGAAACGCATGCCTGAAGCATACATCATCGACGCCGTCCGCACGCCGCGTGGCATTGGCAAGCCGGGCAAGGGCGCGCTGTCGCACCTGCATCCGCAGCAGCTGGCCGCCACCGTGCTCGGCGCGCTCAAGGAGCGCAACAAGCTCGATACGTCGACCGTCGACGACATCATCTGGTCGACCTCGACCCAGGAAGGCAAGCAGGGCGGCGATCTCGGCCGCATGTCCGCGCTCGCGGCCGGCTACGACATCAATGCCAGCGGCACCACGCTGGATCGGTTCTGCGGCGGCGGCATCACCTCGGTGAACCTCGCGGCAGCCTCGGTCATGTCGGGGATGGAGGATTGCGTCATCGCCGGTGGCACCGAGATGATGAGCTATCAGCAGACCCTCGCCGCCGAGCGCTCCAAGGCGGGCCAGCCGGCGCGGATGATGGGTTCGGGCAATCCGGCGCTCGACGAGATTCATCCGCAGTCCCACCAGGGCGTGTGCGGCGACGCCATCGCGACGCGCGAGGGGATCAGCCGCGAGGCCTGCGATGCCCTGGCGCTGACGAGCCAGCAGCGCGCCAAGCGGGCGATCGACGAAGGCCGCTTCGCCAAGTCGGTAATCCCCGTGCTCAACGACGACGGCAGCGTAGCCCTCGGCCGCGAAGAATTCCCGCGTCCCGAGACCACCGCCGAAGGCCTGGCTTCGCTGAAGCCAAGCTTCGAGCAGCTTGCCGATTTCGATCTCGGCAACGGGACGACGTTCAAGAAGCAGATCCAGCGCCGCTATCCGGACCTCGAGTGGAAGGGCGTGCATCATGCCGGCAACAGCTCTGGCGTGGTGGACGGCGCCGCCGCGGTGCTGATCACCTCGAAGGAATATGCCGAGAAGCACGGCCTCAAGCCGCGCGGCCGGATCGTGGCCTATGCCAACCAGGGTGATGACCCGACGTTGATGCTCAACGCCCCGGTTCCGGCGGCCAAGAAGGTTCTCGCCAAGGCCGGTCTGACCAAGAACGACATCGATGTCTGGGAGATCAACGAGGCGTTCGCAGTCGTCGCCGAGAAGTTCATCCGCGACCTCGACCTCAATCGCGAGAAGGTCAACATCAACGGCGGCTCGATCGCGCTCGGCCATCCGATCGGCGCGACCGGATCGATCCTGATCGGCACGGCGCTCGACGAGCTCGAGCGCAGCGGCGGTCGTTATGGTCTGGTCACCATGTGCGCTGCCGGCGGCATGGCGCCTGCCATCATCATCGAACGCCTCTGATCGCGAAAGGACAACGCAATGAAACTCGATTCATCGGTCGCCGCCGTCGTCACCGGCGGCGCGTCGGGCCTCGGCGCGGCCACCTCGCGCGCGCTTGCCGCGCAGGGCGTGAAGGTCGCGATCTTCGACTTCAACGAAGAGAAGGGCGAAGCCATCGCCAAGGAAATCGGCGGAGTGTTCTGCAAGGTCGACGTCACCTCCGACGAGCAGGTCGATGCAGGCTTCGCCAAGGCCCGCGCGGCACATGGCCAGGAGCGTATCCTGGTGAACTGCGCAGGCACCGGCAATGCGGTGAAGACCGCGGGCCGGGACAAGAAGACCGGCGAGCCCACGCACTTCCCGATCGACGCCTTCAACCGCATCATCCAGATCAACCTCATCGGCACGTTCCGCTGCATTGCCAAGTCGGCGCAGGGCATGCTGTCGCTGGCTCCGCTCGAGCACGGTGAGCGCGGTGCGGTCGTGAATACGGCATCGGTCGCAGCCGAGGACGGTCAGATGGGGCAGGCGGCGTATTCGGCCTCGAAGGCCGGTGTCGTCGGCATGACCCTGCCGATCGCGCGCGACCTGATGGCCGAAGGCATCCGCGTCAACACCATCCTGCCGGGCATCTTCAACACGCCGCTGCTGCAGGGCGCCCCCGAGAACGTCAAGGCCGCGCTCAGCGCGTCGGTGCCGTTCCCGAAGCGCCTCGGCATGCCGGAGGAATATGCGCATCTGGCGCTGACGATGATCACCAACGGCTATTTCAACGGTGAAGACGTCCGTCTCGATGGCGCCATCCGCATGGCTCCGCGCTAGAGCATGAACCGGAAGAGTGCGAAGCGGCTTTCCGAAACGATCATGCTCAAACAATAACCACGGCAACAGGAGACGAAGGCGATGTCCGACGAAACTCCGGTCCTCACTGAAGTCCGCGGACCGATCCTGATCATCACGCTGAACCGGCCTGAAGCCAAGAATGCGGCCAACCTTGCCCTCTCCAAGGGAGTGGCGGCGGCGATCGACCGGCTGGACGCCGACGATGCGCTCAGCGTCGGCATCATCACCGGTGCCGGCGGTACGTTCTGCTCGGGCATGGACCTCAAGGGGTTCTTGAAGGGCGAACGGCCGTCGATTCCTGGTCGTGGTTTTGCTGGCCTCACCGAGGCGCCGCCGAAGAAGCCGCTGATCGCGGCGGTCGACGGTTACGCGCTCGCTGGCGGGATGGAGATCGCGCTGTCGTGCGATATGATCGTCGCCAACCGCAACGCCAAGTTCGGGATCCCCGAGGTCAAGCGCGGGTTGGCGGCTGCGGCCGGCGGGCTGATCCGCATGCCGCGGCAGATGCCGTTCCGCGTGGCGATGGAGTTCGCGTTGACGGGCGAGTTCTTCGGCGCCGAGCGCGCCTATGAACTCGGCATCATCAACCGCGTCACCGACGGCCCGGCGCTCGACGCCGCGCTCGCGCTTGCAGCCGCGATCGGCGCCAATGGCCCGCTTGCGGTGAAGGCTTCCAAGCAGGTGATCGTCGAATCCAGGCTCTGGCCCGAGGACCAGATGTGGAAGAAGCAGCAGGAGATCGTCGGTCCGGTCTTCGTGTCCGAGGACGCCCGTGAGGGTGCGGCTGCCTTTGCCGAAAAACGCGCGCCGAACTGGAAGGGCAAGTAAGGCAGCGATTGTTCGAAAACGGGGCGCCGGTTTTGATTGCAGCAGAACCGGCGCTCCGAATTTTTTGTGAGTACCGCGCCGCTTGAGAGCGCTGTTGGGTGAATGATGCGCAGCTTTACCGAAGACCAGGTCATCTTCCGCGATTCCTACCGCAAGTTTCTCGCGAGCGAGATCGCGCCCCATATGGAGGAGT
>CALRXG020000492.1:0-5795 GCA_943372075.1 Bordetella parapertussis
CGGGCCTGCCGGCAGAACCTCGAAGACAACGTCCACGATCCAGATCTTCGGCGCCGCCTGACGCCGTCCTACCAGGCTGGATGCAAGCGGCTGATCGTGTCCGACAAATTCTATCCGGCGATCCAGCGGCCCAACGCCCATTTGGTCGATACCAAGATCATGCAGATCGAGTCGGCCGGCATCAGGACCGCGGACGGTCTGCTGCACGAGGTCGACGTGATTGTCTATGCGACCGGCTTTGACCCATTCGCATTTTTCCGCCCTGCGGTGATCGTCGGCCGGAACGGCATGAGCCTGAACGAGCGCTGGAAGGAGTCTTGCCAGGCCTATCGCTCGGTCGCGGTGCCGGGCTTCCCCAATTTGTTCTTCATCGGCGGACCGAACAGCCCGATCGGCAACTTTTCATTCCTGCGTACTGCCGAGGTCCAGATCGGATATGTGACCAAGCTCGTGAAGATGCTGGCCGACGGGGTGCATCGTGAGGTCGAGCCGACGCAGGAAGCGACGGATTCCTTCAACGCCGAGGTTGAGCAGGCGATCAAGCATACCGTTTGGGTCACCGGTGGATGCACCAGCTGGTACTTCGACAAGCAACGCAAAGTCGTCTCGTGGCCATGGTCATACGGGCGGTTCGAGGCCGATCTGAAGCAGCCCCGCATGGAGGAATTCAAGGCGGCCTGACCGCAAACAGCAAAAGGGAGGACGTCAATGAGCGGGACAATCCCGAACGCGCGACACCATGCTGCCGCCGCGAAGACCGACGCGCAGCGCGTTCCCGAGCGCGACGAGGCCGTGCTGCGCTACGTGCTCGCGCGGCACGCCGCAGAGCATCCCGATAGGCCATTCCTGCGCTTTCCCGGTGGTTCGGTGACGACCTATGGCGAGTTTTGCATATCGGTGCAGCGCCTCGCCGCGGGCCTTGCCTTCATCGGCGTCAAGCAGGGCGATACGGTCAATGTCTGGCTGCCGAACACCGTCGATATCGTGCGGGCCTGGTTCGCGATCAATTGGCTCGGTGCCGTCTACGTGCCGATCAACACGGCTTATCGCGGCAGCCTGCTTTCGCATGTCCTGATCAATGGCGGCGCCACGGTGCTGCTGGCGAACGTCGGCCTCGTTGACCGGCTGCGCGAGATCGACTGCGGCACGATCGAGACGATCGTCGTCGCCGGTGAACCATGCGGTGACATCGATGGGATGAGACAGGTACCGCTCGAGGCGCTCGACCTCGATCCTGCGGACCTGCCGCCCCTGCTGCGACCGATCGAGCCCTGGGACCCGCAATCGATCGTCTACACCTCGGGGACGACAGGCCGGTCAAAGGGCGTGGTCAGCTCCTACGCGCACATGTGGCACATGTGCGGTCCGGCCGCCTATCCGATGCTCGACGAGACCGACAGCGTGCTGTGCTTCCTGCCGTTCTTCCACATCGGCGGGACGCTGCCGGTATCGGCGATGCTCAATCGCGGCGGCGCGGTGGGGCTGGGCGGCGACTTCACCACCGACCGGTTTTGGCCGACCGTCCATGCCACACAGGCGACCTACACGATCCTGCTTGGCGTGATGTCGAGCTTCATCGCAAAACTCCCGCCATCGAATGCCGATCGCGACCACACGCTGAAGAAAGTGACGATGATCCCGCTTCCGGGCGACTCCCGAGCATTCGCGGAGCGGTTCGGCGTCGATGTCTGGACATTGTTCAACATGACCGAGCTCAACACGCCGATCGTCTCCGAGCGCAATCCGCTGGTAGCGGGAACCTGCGGCAAGGCGCGGCCGGGCAATGCCCTTCGCATTGTCGATGATCACGACCGCGAGGTCGCGCCGGGCGAGATCGGCGAACTGATCATCCGGAGCGACGCGCCATGGGCATTGAACTCCGGCTACTTTAAGAACCCGGAAGCGACGGCGCATGCCTGGCGCAACGGCTGGTTTCACACCGGCGATGCGTTTCGCAGGGATGCCGACGGCAACTTCTTCTTTGTCGATCGCATCAAGGATGCGATCCGCCGTCGCGGTGAGAACATCTCCTCTTTCGAGGTCGAGGCCGAGATCCTGTCGCATCCGGCGATCCGCGAATGCGCCGTGGTCGCCGTGCCGAACGAGCTCGCCGAGGACGACGTGCTTGCGATCGTGGCGCCGGCGCCCGGTGCAAAGGTGAAGCCGGAGGAACTGCTCGCGTTCCTGCAGGCCCGGCTCGCGCACTTCATGATCCCGCGCTACGTGCGCATCGTCGGCGAATTGCCGCGTACCCCGACACAGAAGGTAGAGAAATACGTGCTGCGGCAGCAGGCCGTCACGGCGGACACCTGGGATCGCGAGAAAGCGGGCATCCGGATCAAGCGAGAAAAACTCACAAACTGAACTCAAAGGGAGATCGATATGACACGCACGGCAATGGTGACCGGCTCGTCCCAGGGCGTAGGCCTCGGGATCGCAAAGGTGTTCCTCAAGCATGGCTGGCAGGTGTTCGGCGTCGACCAGAAGCCGGCGAACGAGACGCTGGCGACGTCAGGCAGCTACGCGCATGTCACAGCCGACCTTCGCGACGGCAAGGCCTGCGAGCAGGTTGTGGCCGAATGTGTCGACCGCTTCGGCGGGCTCGATGCGCTCGTCAACAATGCCGGACTTGGCAATGCGCGCGGCTTCCTGGAGACGACCGACGAGGACTATGAGCGCTATTATTCGATCAACGTCCGGCCGGTGCTCAGACTCTGTCGTCTGGCGCTGCCAGCCCTGAAGAAGAGCCACGGTGCGATCGTCAACATCGCCTCGGTGTTCGGCATGATCGGGGCGGCGGGCAGCGCCGCCTATGTGCCGACCAAATTCGCCGTCGTCGGCATCACCAAGATGCTGGCGACCGAGTTCGGCAAGGACGGCATCCGCGTCAATGCCGTGGCGCCCGGCCTGATCTGGAGTCCCGGCACCGACGACCGGATCAGGAACAACGCATGGTGGCACCGCATGATGATCGAGGGCTGCCCGCTCGGCCGGGTCGGCCAGCCCGAGGAGATCGGCGAGGCCTGCGCCTTCCTCGCGTCGGACGCCGCAAGCTTCATCAACGGCGTCGTCCTGCCGGTCGATGGCGGCTGGTCGATCGCGAAGTTCCAGCCGCAGCCCGCTGAGGCGTGAGACAAGGAATTGCCGCGCGGCAATGAGTGTCGCGCGGTGTTCGGTTGGATTGGAGGGAGTGTGGCGCGATCGTCGATGTCATCACGACGCCAGGCGCTTCCCCGATATCCGCTGCGGCATCAGTGCCGAAAACTCCTCACGGATCATCGACGGTGGGTCGGCACTCTGATCACAGAAGAGGAAGTTGCCGATCGATTGAAGCCGGAGCCAGGAGCACATCGTCGGTTCCAACCTGCTCATCGGTGATCCACTATCGATGCTCACCGCCCCGATCCTGGCTGCGCGGTGGGAACCGCGCAAGGCGGGCCTGACGATCAACGTAAGGTCTTGGTGTCGATCTGATATGGGACGACTCCCCTTTCGATTGTGCCCACGTCAAGCGGATGTCCGATCGGCGGTAGCGCGCGGTGACGGCAATCCTTGCGTTCGCAGGCTCTGCACCCCGGGCCGATAGGGTCGGTCGCGTCGGGGGCGTCCAAGTCGATGCCTTTGGAGTAGATCGTCTCGCCCGCATAGGCGGTTTCGCAACCGAGCCCAACCGCAACCGCGCGCGGACGGTTGAGATAGGACCCCGCCGAGAGGCTCACGGTCCGAGCCACACAAAGATACTTCGTCCCATCCGGTGTCGCAGCCAGTTGGACCAGGATCCGGCCCGGATGCGAAAACGATTGATGCACGTTCCACAGCGGGCAGGGGCCTCCGAATCGGGCGAACTGGAAGCGCGTGGCGCTGCTGCGCTTCAAGACGTTTCCAGCGATGTCGATCTTCAGGAAGTAGAACGGAATTCCTGGCGAGTCTCGCCGTTGAAGCGTGCTCAAGCGATGGCAGACCTGTTCAAAGCTCGCACCGAAGCGTCGTTGCAGGCGCTCTATGTCGTACCGAACTTCGCGCGCGGTTGCGAGGAATGCTCCGTACGGCATCACGAGCGCACCTGCAAAGTAGTTGGCGAGCGCGACCCGTGCCAGCGACGTAGCCTCCTCATTGCTCAGACGTGCCTGTTTGACTTGGCGCTCGATGCTGCCCTCCTGCTCCAGGAGGCCAATGACATGAGCAATCCAGAACAGCCGGCTTTCCAGGGGAGCATCTTGCGACAGAAAGAGCGTCTTGGCGTTGTCATCAAGCCGCCAGATCATTCCCTTGCCGAGATCCTCAGGAGCCCGCTCCGTTCGGATTCCATACGCGTCGCGCAGATACCTGATGAAATCTTCGCTGCGATTCTCCGGATGGAAGTTTTTCGATTCAGCCAGTCGTTCGGCGGCGCGGTCAATCGCGTCAAAATAGTTCCGTTTGGATTGCACCCAATCCCGGACCTCATCGTAGGGAAAGCGGCTCGCGGCTCCGACGTCGCTCTCGGCGACGCGCGATTGCAGGGAGCGATGCTCTTCCTCGAGTGCAAGATAGCCACGATAAAGGTGGAGAAAACGCTGGGCAATGTCAGGTGCGACCCTTACCGCCGCGCTCGCCTCGTCCGCCAGAATGGCGGACCCGAACAGGGGGTCGCTGGCGCTTTCACGCAGTTCGCTTGCAAGCCGCAAATCGTCATCGGCCGCGAAGTAGTTTGTTTCGATACCCAGCAGCCGACTGAGCCCCATCAGCAGCTTGCGCGTGATCGGCCTCTGGTCCCCCTCCATTTGGCTTAGATAGCCGGCCGAAATGTTGAGAGCGTCGGCGAGCTCCGCTTGTGTCACTCCGCGTTGCTCGCGCAGCCGCCGCAGCCGGTCGCCGGCAAATATTTTGTGGTGCTTCACTTTGCAAACTTTACAAAAAGCGCAGTGGTGTCAGCAAAAATGCACAATTACTTGCTCCTCTCATGGCGCCATTTTTGCTAACTTTGCATACACCAGACCGGGGTGCAAAGGTTGCCGGTTCGCCGGCAGGCTGGCAGCCGCCTTGTAAGTTGGCGGGGCGGGATGACCTCCAGGTCGGCTGAGGACGCACATCGGCAATACGCTCAACCAAGGGTCGTTCTGACGAGAGAGCTTCTCTCGGATCGCGATAGATCGGGCCCGATCGTGAGGATGCACGCTACGTGACTACATTGGCTGAACTCGAACAGCGGCGCGCCGGCGCCAGGCTGGGCGGCGGTGAGAAGCGGATCGAGGCGCAGCACGCCCGCGGCAAGCTGACCGCCCGCGAGCGGATCGAGCTTTTGCTGGACAAGGGCTCGTTCGAGGAATTCGACATGTTCGTCGAGCACCGCTCGATCGAGTTCGGCATGGAGAAGAACAAGATCCCCGGCGACGGCGTCGTCACCGGCTGGGGCACCGTCAATGGCCGCAAGACCTTCGTCTTCGCGAAGGATTTCACCGTGTTCGGCGGCTCGCTGTCCGAGACCCACGCGCTGAAGATCACCAAACTCCAGGACATGGCGATGAAGGCGAGGGCGCCCATCATCGGCCTCTATGACGCCGGCGGCGCGCGCATCCAGGAAGGCGTGGCAGCACTTGCGGGCTATTCCTATGTGTTCCGCCGCAACGTCATCGCATCAGGCGTGATCCCGCAGATCTCCGTCATCATGGGCCCCTGCGCCGGCGGCGACGTCTATTCGCCTGCGATGACCGACTTCATCTTCATGGTGAAGAACACCAGCTACATGTTCGTCACCGGCCCCGACGTGGTGAAGACCGTCACCAACGAGGTGGTGACGGCGGAGGAGCTCGGCG
>CALRXG020000493.1:0-5790 GCA_943372075.1 Bordetella parapertussis
GCTGTAGTAGCTGACATTGTGTAGATTTTAAAAACAACGGCTGTGGTGGTTTTCGAAGGCGATGAGATATCTTCACCGCCGCAGCGCCGGCACCACCAGGAACGGGATCAGGCCGAGCACCACGTTGACGAGCGCAAACGCGATCAGCGGATTGTAGCTGTGGGTCCAGTCGTGGATCAGGCCGCCGCCCCATGAGCCTAGCCCTGATCCAAGACCGCTGCCGATCATGATGGTGCCGTAGATGGTGCCGACGCGCTCGCCGCGGAAGATCTTGAGCGCGGTCGCTGTGATCAGCGGGCCGCGCGAGCCGATCATGCTGCCGAAGCAGACGATGAAGCCGGTCAGCAGCCAGTAGTTCGGATACCATTGCAGCAGCCAGAGCAGGATGATGCCGAGGATCGAGACGCCGTAGCTGAACAGCACGCTGGGCCTGCGGCCGATGATGCCGTCGAGCGTGGAGACGCCGAGCATGCCGACGAACAGCGCGATGCCGGAGAATCCCCAGGCGGTGGCGGCTTGCAGCGGCGGGAAGCCGACGTCGATCAGGTAGGCGACGATCTGCGCCGTCAGCGCATACATCGCGATCGCGGTGAAGAAGAAGGTCGAGAACAACGCCCAGAAGGCGTGATGGCGCATCGCGGCAAGCAACGTCCAACCTTCATCGGCCAGATTGGCCTCGGCCTTCTTCACGATATGCGGCAAGCCGCCGGCGAGCAGCCGCCACGGCAGAAACACGAGCGGAACAAGCAGGCAGAACGCGCCGATACCGAACACCTGATAGGCCTCGCGCCAGCCGATCCGGTCGATCAGCACCTGCGACAACGGCAGCAGTAGCAACAGGCCGGCGCCGGTCGCCGAATACATCACGGCCATCGCGGTCGGCAGCCGCGGCCCGAACCAGCGGCCGAGCAGGATCGAGTTCGAGACGTTGCCGATCAGCGCGGTGCCGAAGCCGACGCAGAGCCCGACGCTGAGCTGGAATTGCCAGAGCTGTTGCGCGCGTGAAGCGATAAGGAAGGCGCAGCCGAGCAGCGACAGGCCGAGCGCATAGACGATGCGCGGGCCGGAGCGGTCGAACAGCCGCCCGACCAGCGGTGCGGTCAGGCCGCTGGCCAGCCACGTCAGCGAATAGACGGATACGACGGAGGCGCGGTCCCAGCCGAAATTTTCCGAGATCGGCTTCAGGAACACCGTGAAGCTGTCGCTGAGGCCACGCCCGAGCACCGACAGCACGAAGCACAGCGCGAGCACGTTCAGCGCGACGCGTGACTGCTTCGCAGGCGCGGCAAGCGTGTCGTTCGGGGACGTGGTCTGGTCCATCGGAAAGATGGGAGCGCGCTTTCGGCGCGCCCCACAACCGACAAATGCGAATGCGCCTATGCAGGCTTCAGCAGGACGTGTCGCTTCTTGCCGAGCGACAGCTTCACCACGCCTTCCGGCGTCAGATTGGCCGCTGTCAGCACCATCTTCTCGTCGGTGACGACGGCATCGTTGACGCGAAGGCCGCCACCCTTGATCTGCCGGCGCGCTTCGCCGTTGGAGGCGACCAGTTCGGCCTTGACGAAAGCGGCCAGCACGCCGACGCCGGCATCAAACTCGCCGCGCGGAATTTCCACCGTCGGAAGCGTTTCGGCCAGCGCGCCTTCCTCGAAGGTGCGGCGCGCAGTTTCGGCTGCCTCGTTCGCGGCAGCGCGGCCGTGGAGCAGGGCGGTCGTCTCGGTGGCCAACACCTTCTTGGCCTCGTTGATCTCGCTGCCGCCGAGCGCCGCAAGCTTGTTGATCTCGCTGATTGGCAGGATCGTGAACAGCTTGAGGAACTTGATGACGTCGGCGTCCTCGACATTGCGCCAGTACTGCCAGAAATCATATGGCGAGAACTGGTCGGCGTTGAGCCACACCGCGCCCTTCGCGGTCTTGCCCATCTTGTCGCCGGAAGCGGTGGTGAGCAGCGGCGTGGTCAGTGCGAACAGTTGCGGCGCGCCCATGCGGCGGCCGAGATCGACGCCGTTGACGATGTTGCCCCACTGGTCGGAGCCGCCCATCTGCAGCCGGCAGCCGGCGCGGCGCGACAACTCGACGAAGTCGTAGGCCTGGCAGACCATGTAGTTGAACTCGATGAAGCTCATCTCCTGCTCGCGCTCAAGCCGGAGCCGCACCGAATCCATGGTCAGCATGCGGTTGACCGAGAAGTGGCGGCCGATGTCGCGCAGCATCTCGATCCAGTTCAATTTCGTCAGCCACTCGGCATTGTCGAGCATGATGGCATCTGACTTGCCGTCGCCGTAGCGCAGCACCTTGGCGAACACGCCGCGGATCGAGGCCTTGTTGGCTTCGATCTCGGCGACCGTGCGCATCGCGCGCGTCTCGTCCTTGCCGGAGGGGTCGCCGACCATCGTGGTTCCGCCGCCCATCAGCGTGATCGGCTTGTTGCCGCTCTGCTGCAGCCAATACAGCATCATCATGGTGAGGAAGTTGCCGATGTGCAGCGACGGCGCGGTGCAATCGTAGCCGACATAGGCCGTGGCCTCGCCCTTCGCGGCAAGCACATCGAGGCCCTCGAAATCGGAGCACTGGTGGACGAAGCCGCGTTCCTGTAGAGTGTTCAGGAAATCCGATTTAAATGCAGTCATTTGTCGGCCAGCCAGCTCATTCTTGTTTTACGGTTTTTGCATCTATTTGCGGAACCTTGACGCTGAGGCTGCCGCAGGCGGACGCGCAGTGGCATTATAGGATGTACTTGTTTGAGACAAGCCGGGGGTTCCCGGTCGGGACGCTTCCACAATGATGTTAACGGCACTCGGTCTGATGAGCGGGACCTCGCTCGACGGGGTCGACGTCGCACTGATCGAGACCGACGGCCGCCAGATCAAGGCGTTCGGACCGTCGGGCTATCGGCCCTATACAGACGGCGAACGCAGCCTGCTGCGCCAGGCGCTGACGGAAGCGGTGCATTTGTCGCAGCGCGACGCCCGGCCTGGGATCCTCCGGCAGGCCGAGCAGGTCGTGACCATCGCCCACGCCGAGGCGGTCGCCAACTTTGCGGCGCAGAACCGGATTTCCGCCCAGGACATCGATATCGTCGGGTTCCATGGCCAGACCGTGCTGCATCGCCCCGAGCGCAGGCTGACGGTGCAGATCGGCGACGCGCAGGCGCTCGCCAAGGCAATCCACATTCCGGTGATGCATGATTTCCGCGCCGCCGACGTCGAGGCCGGCGGGCAGGGCGCGCCCTTCGTGCCGGTCTATCATCGCGCGCTGGCGCAATCGCTGAACCGCGACGGACCGATTGTTGTGGTCAATATCGGCGGTGTTTCCAACATCACCTATGTCGACGGCTCAGACATGTTGATCGCCTGCGACACCGGGCCGGGCAACGCGCTGCTCGACGACTTCATGTACCGCGAGATGCATCTGCCGTTCGATACCGGCGGGCGGTTCGCCGCACAGGGCAAGCCGGATGAGGCCTGGATCGCGCAGGCACTCAAGCTGCCGTTCTTCTCGGTTCCGCCGCCGAAATCGCTCGACCGCAATGATTTCGCCAGCCTCAGGCTCGGCGCGGTGGCGCCGGCGGATGGTGCCGCGACCCTGACCGCGTTCACCGCGGCCGCGATCGCCCGCGTCGTGCCGCTGCTGCCCAAGGTGCCGAAGAGCTGGATCGTCTCTGGTGGCGGCGCTTCGAACCTCACGATGCTGCGGATGCTGCGCGAGCGGCTGGCGCCGGCGCTGGTCGAGCCAGCGGAGGCGCTCGGCTGGGCCGCCGACGCGATCGAGGCGCAGGCCTTCGGCTTCCTCGCCGCGCGCGGCATGAAGGGCCTGCCGCTCAGCTATCCCGCCACCACGGGGGTGCCGATTCCGATGACCGGGGGCATCATCGCGCGACCGTGATTTAGATGCAAATGCATCTACCTTGACAGTTCCATGCCGGTGCATTTAATTCGATGCAGCTGCATTGAACACGAGGTTCGTCATGGCCGCCCTGAAGCTGATCAGCCACAAGCTCTGTCCGTATGTGCAACGCGCTGTGATCGCGCTGCATGAGAAGGGCGTGCGCTTCGAGCGGATCGACATCGATCTCGCCAACAAGCCCGACTGGTTCTTGAAGATCTCGCCGCTCGGCAAGGTGCCGGTTCTGGTGGTGACCCGTGACGACGGCACGGAAGTCGCGTTGTTCGAGAGCAACGTGATCTGTGAATACATCGAGGAGACGCAAGCCGGCGCCAAGCTGCACGCGCAGGACGCGCTGGTCCGCGCCGAGCATCGCGCCTGGATGGAATTCGGCTCGGCCATTCTCGGCGATCTCTGGGGGCTCGAGACCGCGACCGACGCCGCGACCTTCGACAGCAAGCGGCAGGCGGTTACGGCAAAATTCGCGCGCGTCGAGGCGGCGCTCGGTGCGGGTCCGTTCTTTGCGGGTGAGCGCTTCAGCCTGGTGGATGCGGTGTTCGCGCCGATCTTTCGCTATTTCGACCTGTTCGATCAGCTGACCGATCTCGCTGTCTTCACCCATACACCGAAACTTCGCGCGTGGCGCAGCGCGCTGGCGCAGCGGCCGAGCGTGCGCAGCGCCGTTTCCCCCGACTATCCTGCGCTGTTGCACGCGTTCCTGGTCGGCCACCGCGCGCATATGCTGAAGCTCGCGGCGTAGGTCATGTCGCATTCGCTTGCCTGGATCGCCCTGGTGGTCGCCGGTCTGCTCGACGTCGGCTGGGCGATCTCGATGAAATATGCCGAAGGCTACACGCGGCTCGGCTGGACGTTGGTTTCGCTGCTGCTGCTCGCCGCGTTCGTGTTCCTGCTCGGGCGTGCGCTGCAGGTGCTCGGCGTCGGCGTCGCCTACACGGTGTGGACCGGGATCGGCGCGGCCGGCACGCTCGCCATGGGCGTGCTCTTGTTCAACGAGGCACTGAACCCGATGAAGATCGCGGGAATAACGCTCGTGCTGATTGGGATCGCGGCGCTGAAGCTGGCGCCGGAGTAAGGTCGTCGGTTCTCAGTGTGAGTCCTGCTTCGTAGGATGGGTGGAGCGAAGCGATACCCATCAACTTGGTGCCGCGTGCGCGATGATGGGTATCGCTGCGCTCCACCCATCCTACAAAAGCCGCAACAGCATCACCGCACGTTGGCGAGACGCATGTCGAGATAGCCGGTCACCGTCTCCATCAGCGGCTCGAGCTTGCCGTCGAAGAAATGGTTGGCGCCGGGGATGACCTGCTGGTCGATCACGATGCCCTTCTGCGTCTTCAGCTTCTCGACCAGCGTGTTGACGTCCTTCGGCGGGACCACGGCGTCCTTGTCGCCATGCACGATCAGGCCCGACGACGGGCAGGGCGCGAGGAACGAGAAGTCGTAGAGGTTGGCGGGCGGCGCAATCGAGATGAAGCCTTCGACCTCGGGCCGGCGCATCAGGAGCTGCATGCCGATCCATGCGCCGAACGAGAAGCCGGCGACCCAGCAGGCACGCGCCTCCGGATTGATCGCCTGTGCCCAGTCCAGCGCGCTCGCGGCATCGGACAACTCGCCGGTGCCGTGATCGAACGAGCCCTGGCTGCGGCCAACGCCGCGGAAGTTGAAGCGCAGCACCGAGAAGCCGCGATGCGCGAACGCATAGTAGCACTGGTAGACGATCTGGTGGTTCATCGTGCCGTGGAACTGCGGATGCGGATGCAGGATCATCGCAATCGGCGCGTTCTTCTGCTTGGCCGGATGATAGCGGCCTTCGAGGCGGCCAGCGGGGCCGGTGAAAATGACTTCAGGCATTGCGTTCCCTCGATTGATCTCGTTCAATCAATC
>CALRXG020000494.1:0-5772 GCA_943372075.1 Bordetella parapertussis
TTCGCCTGCGCATCGCTGGCGGTGCTGATATAGACGTCGGCGGCGAGGCGGCCGTCGAGCCAGACCAGGAAGGTGCGGCTGAAGCTGTCCACCATGGTGCCGACGCCGACATTGACCGCGAGCGCGAGCAGCAAGGCCATCAGCGCCAGCGACAGTCCCGAAAGCTGCTGGCGGCTGTCGGCCCAGAACCAGATGCCGACCGGTGCCCGCGCGCTGCGCTGCCCGATCGCGAGTGCGATTTGCAGCACCATCGGCAGGATCAATGCCGCGCCGAGCATCAGCGCGGCGAGCACGGCAAAGCCCGCGATCAGGGAATCGCCGAACCGAATGAGCGCGGCGGCAACCGCAAACACCGCGAGGGCCGTTGCGCTCTGGAACATCAGCCAGCGCCGCTGCGCCTGCTGCCAGGCCTGCGGCTGCGCGGTCGCCAGCACCGGCATCCTGACCGCCTTGATCAGACTCGCGGCCGCGGCCGCCAGCGCGCCGAGGATGCTGATGGCGACGCCGGCAAGCCACCACACCGGCTTGAGCGAAAGCTGTCCCGGAATCTGCGCGCCATAGAGCCCGCGCAGCGACGCCGCGACGTCCGGCAGCAACGCGGCTGCGATGAAATAGCCGCAGACCAGGCCGATCAGGCCGGCGACCAGCGCCAGCGACAACAGCTCGATCACCAGCACCGTGTTGAGCATCCGGGCCGAGACGCCGCAGGCGCGCAACGTCCGCAGCATCGGCAGCCGCTGCTCGAAGGCAAGCCCGATCGCCGAATTGACGATGAAAAGGCCGACGAAGAACGACAGCAGGCCGAACGCGGTGAGGTTGAGATGGAAACTGTCGGTCAGCCGTTCGAGATCGCTCTCGGCGCTCGGCTCGACGAGGCGGAGTTTTTCGCCTGCCACGCTTTGCAGCGTGGCGTGCGGCGCCATGGACTTGCCTTTGGACTTGCCGACCAAGAGGCGGGACACCTGGCCGGGCAGCTTCAGGATGTCCTGCGCGATGCCGATATCGACCACCAGCGCGCCGGGCGCGAGCTCCGCCTGTACGCGCAGCGGCGGCAAGGTCACGCCGCTGGCTTGCGGCCGCTCGCCCTCCTTGAAGCCGAGATCGCGCAGCGTCTCGGGCGCCACCAGCGTTTCGCCGGGCGGCGTGACGAAGGCTTGCAGGCTGCCGCGGCTGACCGCCGGCGCGGTGCCGACCTCGGACGGCAAGGTCACCGGCTCGACCCCGAGCAGGCGGAAGCTGCGGCCGTCGATCTGGACCCGGCCCTCCAGCATCGGCGACACCGGCCAGCCGGCGCGGCGCAGATCGACGAACAGTCGTTGCGGGAAGGTCGCGCTGTCGCGGCTCACCAGCATGGCGGTGCGCGAGCCGCCGAAGGTCGCTGCGGCGCGGTCATAGGCGATGCGGGCCTGCTGGTTCAGCGCCTGCACGCCGCTCCACAGCGCGGTTGCCGAGATCAGCCCGATCAGCAATGTCGCAAGCTGCATCGGATGCCGTCGCCAGTGGCTGAGCAGCACGGCGAGGATCCAGGTTGCGCGCTTCATGCGAGCCGTCCCGCATGCAGCGTAACCTGGCGGTCGAGCGTCGCGGCGAGCCGCGCGCTGTGGGTGACCATCAGGAAGCCGCAGCCGGTGCGAACGACCAGATCGCGGGCCAGCTGCAGCACCTCGTCGGCGGTGTCCTCGTCGAGATTGCCGGTCGGCTCATCCGCGAGCAGCAGCAGCGGCTTCGGCGCCAGCGCGCGGCCGATCGCGACGCGCTGCTGCTGGCCGCCGGACAATTGCTCCGGATAGCGCCTGAGCAGGTTTTTCAGGCCAAGACGCTCGACCAGCTCGTCATGCCAGGCCGCATCGTGGCGGCCGGCGATGCGCGACTGGAACACCAGATTGTCGGCGACCGTCAGGCTCGGGATCAGGTTGAACTGCTGGAACACGAGGCCGAGCCGGTCGCGGCGCAGTTCGGCGCGGCCGGCATCGTTGAGCCCGGAGACAACGAGATCCGCGAGCTTGATTTCGCCGCTATCGGCGGCATCGAGTCCCGCGATCAGATGCAGCAGCGTGCTCTTGCCGCTGCCGGATTCGCCCGATAGCGCGACGCTCTCCCCGGTCGTCACGGTGAGGTCGACGCCGCGCAGTACCGCGACGTCCTCGCCGGCGGAGCGGTAACTCTTGGTCAGGCCGGTGACGCGAAGCAGCGCGGCGGTCTGGTCAGGCGATGCGATGGCGAGGCCTCATTGCGGCTTCTGGTACTTCAGGACGAACTCGTCGATCGGCACCGGTGCCTTGAAGACGGGAATGTCCTTCGGGTCTTCCGCATGATGCAGGAAATCGCCCTCGGCGACCAGCTTGAAACCAGCGGCCTCGATCTCCTGCTTCAGGGTGCTCTCCTCGATCCGGTGCAGCGTCTTGGCAACACTGACGCCGTCGCCCGGCTTGGCCGAATGGTCGGCGATGATGAGGTAGCCGCCCGGCTTGAGCGCGGCGAACATCTTCTTGTTCATCGCGGCGCGATCGACCGGCAGGTAGGTGATGTCGTGATAGAAAAAGAAGAAGGTGATCATGTCGAGGTTTTTGAGATCGGGCGGGATCGGGTCGTCATAGTCCCGCACCACATGCACCACGTTCTTCATCGCCGGCGACTTCGCGCGGGTGTCGAACCTGTCCTTGACGAAGCGCTCGAGCACGGCGGCCGAATCCTGCGCGTAGACTTTGCCCGACGGGGCCACGGTGCGCGCCAGCAATTCGGTGCTGTAGCCGGCGCTCGCCGCCATGTCCAGGATGGTCATGCCCGGCCTGACGCCGGCAAAGGCCAGCATCTTGGCCGGCTGGCGGCGTTGGTCGACCTGGCGATCGGCATCGCTGCGATCGGGCGCGGCGACGATCGCCGCATAATCGGGGCTCGCCGCGTCCTGCGCACGGACGGGCATTGCGAGCAGTGCGGTGGACACGAGTGCGGCGCAAGCGGCCGCGCGAAGGATCAATCTGTTCATGAAATAACCCCGGATTTTCGTTGCGCCCGAACATAGCAGCCGCGGCATGACAGATCATCGCTTCACGGCCGCGACGACGCGATCGTGATCGAAGGCGGCACGAGGTCATCGTGGCGTGGCGGCCACAGGCCCCGAGGAAATGCGGTGTTGCGTTGCGCGGCGAGGCGTGGCTAGCATCTCTGACGGGGCCGAATTTACGAAGCCAAGATACGAAGCCAAGAAACGAAACGACGGGGAGCCAGACATGACCACGCAACCGACGCCCAGGGGGACGGTCAAGAACACGCCCAAGGGCGCTTGGCAGATCACCTTCCTGCTGTTCCTGTTCATGGTGGTGAATTTTGCCGACAAGATCGTGGTCGGGCTCGCCGGCGTGCCGATCCGGAAGGAATTGGGCCTGACGCCGGAGCAGTTCGGCGATCTCGGCGCAGCCTTCTTCCTGCTGTTCTCGATCTCGGCGATCGTGGTCGGCTTCATCGTCAACCGTGTCGCGACCCGCTGGGTGCTCTTGGTCCTCGCGGTGATCTGGTCGCTGGCGCAATTTCCGATGGTCGGCAGCATCGGCTTCGCGACGCTGGTGATCTGCCGCATCATCCTCGGCGCCGGCGAAGGGCCGGCATTCTCGGTCGCCGCGCACGCGATCTACAAATGGTTTCCGGACGAGAAGCGCACATTGCCGACCGCGATCCTGTCGCAGGGCTCGGCGTTCGGCGTGATCCTCGCGGTGCCGGCGCTGAACTGGATCATCGTCAATCACAGCTGGCATCACGCCTTCGGCGCGCTCGGTATCGTCGGCCTGCTCTGGGCGGTTGCCTGGTTCGCGCTCGGCAAGGAAGGCCCGCTTGAATCGAGCAGCACGATCGTTGCCGATGAGCAGCGGATTCCCTACTGGAAGCTCTTGACCTCGCGCACCTTCGTCGGCTGCGTGGTCGCGACCTTCGGCGCCTATTGGGCGCTGTCGCTCGGGCTCACCTGGTTCACCTCGTTCATCATCGAAGGGCTCGGCTTCTCGCAGCAGCAGGCCGGCTTCGTCTCGATCCTGCCCTGGATCTTCGGCGCGACCATCGTGATCCTGACCGGCTGGATCTCGCAGCTGATGCTGGCACGCGGCTTCACCACCCGCGGCGCACGCGGCGTACTCGGCTCGGTGCCGCTGATCATTGGCGGCTGCATTCTCGCGACGCTGCCCTATGCGCCTCCGGGCGGCCCGATGATCGCGCTGCTGGTGATCGGCTCCGGCCTGTGCGGCTCGATCTACGTGGTCTGCCCGCCGATGCTCGGCGAGTTCACCCCGGTGTCGCAGCGCGGCGCGATCATCGCGATCTACGGCGCGCTCTACACCGTCTCCGGCTTCCTGGCGCCGATGGTGATGGGCAGCGTGATCCAGCATGCCGCCACCCCGATGGCCGGATACATGTCCGGCTTCACCATCAACGCCGCGATCATGGCCGGCTCCGGCCTGCTCGGGTTGCTGCTGCTGTGGCCGAACACCGAGCGGAGGCGGCTGACCGGCACGTCGCCACAGGCTGGCACGATCAGGGGCGCGGTGTCGTCGACGTAAGGCAGGCACGCTTCACCCTCCCCTGGAGGAGAGGGTGCGCCGTTGCGCTGGTCTCAGTTCAATCCCTGCGCGCCGCGCACCAGCCGGCCCGGCCGTGCGCCGGTGGCCTTGCCCTCGCGCTGGGTGACGATGCCCGAGACGATGGTGGCGTCGTAGCCGTCGACCTGTTGCAGCAGACGGCGGCCGCCGACCGGCAGGTCGTAATGCACCTTCGGCGGATGCAGATGCAGGCGGTCGTAGTCGATCACGTTGACGTCGGCCTTGAAGCCCGGCGCGATCACGCCGCGATCGGTCAGTCCGACCGACAGCGCCGTCTTGCGCGACTGCGCCGCGACCACGAACGGGATCGACAGCTTGTCGCCGCGGCTGCGGTCGCGGGTCCAGTGCGTCAGCAGATAGGTCGGGAAGCTGGCATCGCAGATGATGCCGCAATGCGCGCCACCGTCGGACAGGCCGGGCACCGCGCTCGGCTCGCGCAGCATCTCGTGCACGGCATCGAGGTTGCCGTCGGCGTAATTCAGGAACGGCACGTAGAGCATGCCGCGGCCTTCATCGGTCAGCATCGCGTCATAGGCGAGCTCTTCCGGCTGCCGGCCCTGACGACGCGCCTGCGGACCGAGCGCGTTCTCGGGCGGTTGTTCATAGTCCGGCGGATTGCCGAGCAGGTACATCTTGTCGTAGTTCGGCCGGAAGAACAGCGGATCGTCGGTTGCGGTTGCGCTCTCGCTCAGGATCGCCGCGCGCACCTCGGGCCGGCGCAGATGCTTGAGCCGCTCCGCCAGCGGCAGCCTGGCGATCTCGCGATAGCTCGGATGGGTCTGGAACGGGTTGCGCGACAATTCGAGCCCGAGCAACAGCCCGACCGGCCGTGCCGCGATCTGGGTCGTGATCGACAGACCGCGTGCAGCGGCTTCATTGATGGTGTCCATGGTCTGCCGCCAGCGTCGCGGCGCCTTGTCGGCCTGGGCGACCGAGAATGAGATCGGGCATTTGGTGGTCTCGGCGACCCGCAGCATCATCGGCAGGTCTTCGTGCACGGTGCTCTGGTCGAGCACGAATTGCAGCACGCTGCGGCCAACGTCGTGCATCGCGCCGGCGATCGCGGTCAGTTCATCCTCGCCGGCCTTCAGGGTCGGCGTGTAGTCGCCGGTCGAGGTGCGGTGATTGAGCGTGCGCGAGGTCGAGAACCCCAGCGCGCCCGATCGCACCGCGTCGCCGGCGAGCG
>CALRXG020000495.1:0-5768 GCA_943372075.1 Bordetella parapertussis
ATATCGAGCCGCTCATGCGCCGCCGAGATCAGGCTCTTGGTGGCCTCGTCGGTGTTCTTGACGTTCTCCTGCAGCGCGCTGACCACCGATTTGTCGGCGCCGAGCTCGATGATCTCGCCGAGCTTGGCGTTGGTTTGCTGCGCGACCTCCTGCACCTTCTTGGTGCGCTCGTTCAGCGCATCGTCGCTTTGCACGGCGAGCAGGCCGGGTCCCTGGGCGGCGAGCGAGGCGCTCTGTGCGGCGAGTTGCAGGCTTGCGGCAAGCCGCGGGATGTCGCGGCCGGAGAGGTCGCTCATGGTGCCGCCGAGCTGATGCAGCACGATGCCGGCGCCCGCGCTGATCACCAGCGCCATGCCTGCGATCACGGCGAATGCCGCGAACAGGCTGCCCCTGACGCCCATCTGCGGCAGGCGGACGCGCTTGAGATTTGGTTTGCCGAGCTTGAACCGAAACGCCATTGCCCCGTATCCCCCTGGCCGACTACGCGTGGCCACTACTCTTGGATGTTTCCCCGGCGCGGGAGTATCGGTGCGGCGGGTTAACAAAATCGGGAAAATTGCGACGATCCGCAGGATTTTTCAGGGTCTCCTGCGTCCGCGCGGTCCTGGTCCGCTGTGCGGAATCGATGCGCGCGATCGGACGAAAAAGGCCGGCGCGAGCCGGCCTTTCCACTCCTGGTTGTGATGTCGGCTTCCAAGCCGTGATTCCATCCGGTCCGTCATTGCGAGCGCAGCGAAGCAATCCATCTTGCAGCAAGTCCAGACGTGGATTGCTTCGTCGCTATCGCTCCTCGCAATGACGAGGATAGATTCACCTCAATAGCGGCCGTAGGCCGGGCCGCCGAGGTTGCCGAGATTGAAGCGGTAGTTGAGGCCCGCCTTCACCGTGTGCTCGTCATTGTGGAAGCTGCCATACTGCACCAGCGCGCCCGGCGCGGTGAAGCGGCTGTCGCCGAAGTCGTAGTACTGGTACTCGACCTTGGCCGACCAGTTCGGCGCGAACATGTATTCGGCGCCGCCGCCGATGGTCCAGCCGTTGCTGTGGTTGTCGGTCAGCGCGAAGCCGATCGGCGCGCCGCCCAAGGTCACCGACTCGTTGTTGTCGGAATAGGCGTAACCGCCCTTCACATAGATCAGGCCCGGGCCCCAGGTGTAGCCGACCCGGCCGGTGATCGAGGCGATGCCGCGCTGGTTGTTGTTGTAGGTGTAGCCGCCCGGGAAGATCGCGTTGAGCTGGTGGCCGCCGACCCATGAATACTGGCCTTCGAGGCCGATCACCCACATCGGCGACAGTTGCCAGTCGTAGCCGCCCTGCACGCCGCCCATGAAGCGGGCGCTGGAATCGGACAGCGCGAGGCCGTTGAACGTGCTGTTGTCGGAGAACACGCCGCCGAGATGGCCGCCGAGATAGAAGCCGGTCCAGTTGTAGAGCGGCGCGGCGTAAACAGGCGCGGGCGCCTTCTGATAATAGCCGCGGTTGAAGTCGGCGGCGTGAGCGGTCGCGCCAAGGGCAGCGATGGCAACAGCCGCGGCTGCGGTTGCGAGCAGGAACTTCTTCATGGGGCAGTCTCCGGACAAGTCATGAGGCGCAGCGTCAGTGGCGCCATCCATGGCGATGGGGTTAGACCGCATTTGAATAAAATGCTGTCACCGGAAGACCGCTCGGAGCGTTAAGTCGCACCCTTTGCAGCGAAACGTTTTGTTGTGCCTAACGGACGCTTAAGGGGGAATGAAGGAAGGCTTAACGGGCGCGCGCGGCGCATCCGCTCTTAACCAAGCCGCCTGTCGATCAGATCGCGGGTTCGTCGAGCCGCTTGCGCACGTCGTCGCGGATCTGCGCGCGGAACGCTTCGCGGCGCGCGGCGCGATCCTTGACCGGAACGTCGTGGCGATCGAACACGTCGAACTTGTCCAGGATCGGATAGTGCTCGCTCGCCATCGCCAGCACGCGCAGCAGGCCCGCGACCTTTGGGGTCGGGCCGCTGACCTCCCACTTGCGGAGTTTCTCGGCGCCGCCGGCAGCGGGCAGCCCGCACAGCTTCGCCATGTCCGCCGCGGTCAGTTCGCGGCCGAGGGCTTCGCCGAGATGGGCGCGCAATCTTCTCAGTTCTGGGCCGGTCACTCTCGGGTCCGCTCCGCGATAAGAATGTGAAATGAGTCACATGACGTGTTCGGGACACGGGCTATACGCCGCGCATGCGACTTCTAGAGGAAACCGTCATGCATGGCATCATCGAGAGCCTCAGCCCCGAGCACGGACAGATCGATTGGAAATGGGTCGGCAGTGTGTTCGTGCTCTATGTGGTGCTGATGATCGGCGGGGCCGGGCTGCTGCTGGCGCATTGATCCGTGCGACGCCGGGGAGCGCGCTGACGGCGGCCATCATTCAATAAAGATCCTGGTGCTGCCAGACAGGATTGAACTGTCGACCTCTCCATTACCAATGGAGTGCTCTACCACTGAGCTACGGCAGCATGCCCGGGAAAAATTGAATCGGCCCCGAGGGCCCGTCCAAGCGGGCGGTTCTTGCCACAGGCCTCCCCTTCGCGCAAGCGAAACAGCGCCCCTCCTGCCGGGCAAATCGGCAGAAATCACGTTCCGCGTCGATGATTGCGGCCAATCCGGCCGATTTCGGCCGGATTGGGTTCCCGATCGCGCCGGAAGGCTTCCGATCCACCAGCCGCCGAATCATGCCGCCGCGCGCAACTGGCCGACCGGGCAGGGTGCGCGGGTCGCGGCCATTGTCTATGCTTGGGTCGCGCAAGGCGACGGCGGTTCGAGAAATTTTGCAATGACGGGCGATCAGGACAGAGGCGGCGGGCAGGCCGGAGCCCGCGTGAAGGATTCGCGACAGGATCGCCTCAAGCTCGCGCTGCGCGAAAACCTGAAGCGGCGGAAATCGCAGGCGCGCGGTCGCGAGGATGTGGCTTCCGAGCCGGCCGACGGCCCGCTAGATGTCGGCTCGCCGAATGATACCGGCGCAAATGAGCCGGACCGTTGATCCGGCAGGTGTGACGAAAGAAAAGCAGGTCGCCGAGATGGCAGTGGACGAGACGACGATCAATCGCCTGAACGCAACCGCCTACGCCTTCCCGCGCCATGAGCAGACCTTTCCGACCCTGACCGCACACGAGATCGAGCGGATGCGCCGTTTCGGCGAGCCGCGCTCGTACAATGACGGCGAGGCGCTGTTCGAGACCGGCACGCCGGGCCCCGGCATGTTCGTGGTGCTGTCGGGCAACGTGTCGATCACCCAGCGCGACGGCCTCGGTCGTGTCACGCCGGTCATCGACCAGGGGCCGGGGCAATTCCTCGCCGAGATCGGCCAGCTCTCCGGCCGTGCCGCGCTGGTCGACGGCCATGCCGACGGCACTGTGGAGACATTGCTGCTGCCGCCGGACCGGCTGCGCGCGCTGCTGGTCGCCGAGGCCGATCTCGGCGAGCGCATCATGCGCGCGCTGATCCTGCGCCGGGTCAGCCTGATCCAGGGCGGCGCCGGCGGCCCGGTGCTGATCGGCTCGGCGTCGGTCGGCAACATGGCGCCGCTGCAGAACTTCCTGGCCCGCAACGGCCAGCCGCATCACGTGCTCGATCCCGCGGCCGATACCGATGCCGCCGACATTATCGCGCGTTATTCGCCGACCCGCGCCGAACTGCCGCTGGTGGTCTGTCCCAACGGCACGGTGCTGCGCAATCCGTCCGAGATCGCGCTGGCGATGGCGCTCGGCATGGTCGGCAGCGGCACGCAGGACAGGCTGTACGATGTCGCCGTGGTCGGCAGCGGCCCGGCCGGGCTCGCCACCGCGGTCTATGCGGCGTCCGAGGGATTGTCGGTCGCGGTGTTCGATTCCCGCGCCTTCGGCGGCCAGGCCGGCGCCAGCATGCGGATCGAAAACTATCTGGGTTTCCCGACCGGCATCTCCGGCCAGGCGCTGGCCGGGCGGGCCTTCAACCAGGCGCAGAAGTTCGGCGCCGAGATGCTGATCCCGGTCTCGATCAAATCGCTCGACTGCTCCAAGACATCAGGCGCGTTCGCGCTCGCCACCGGATGCGGGCACACGCTGCGCGCCAAATCGGTGGTGGTGGCGAGCGGCGCGCGCTATCGGCGGCCTGTGATCGACAATCTCGAGACCTATGAAGGCCGCGGCGTCTGGTACTGGGCCTCGCCGATCGAGGCGCGGCTCTGCGCCAACCAGGATGTCGTGCTGGTCGGCGGCGGCAACTCCGCCGGGCAGGCGGCGGTGTATCTGTCGGCGCATGCCCGCAAGGTCAATATGATGATCCGCGGCGGCGGGCTCGGGGCCAGTATGTCGCGCTACCTGATCGAGCGCATCGAGGCGACGCCGAACATCGAATTGATGTTCAACACCGAGGTGATCGGGCTCGACGGCGCGGAGACGCTGGAGCGGGTGCGCTGGCGCAGCCGGCTCGCTCCCGACGAGTTCACGATGGATATCCGCAACCTGTTCCTGTTCGTCGGCGCCGATCCGGCGACCGGCTGGCTCGAAGGCTGCGGGGTGGAGGTCGATCGCGGCGGCTTCGTCAAGACCGGCGTGCAGAACGGCGAGGGCACGCCCGCCGTGCAGCTGCTCGAAACCACGGTGCCCGGCGTGTTCGCGGTCGGCGACGTCCGCTCCGGATCGGTCAAGCGGGTCGGCGGCGCGATCGGCGAAGGCGCCCAGGTCGTCGCCGCGCTGCACGGCTATCTCGCCGATGCCGGCAGTCCGTCGTTGTAGTGATGATAGATGCGGACAATGAACGATCCCCGTCATCCCCGCGCAAAGGCGAATCCTTTGCGCGGGGATTGCCGGATTGAAGCTAGTGCAACGCGAGGCCCGCAAATGACAAAAGGCTGCAGCCATATCGCCGGCATCCAGGACGTGATCCCGAGCGCGATCGGTTGCGAGGAGTGCCTGAAGAGCGGCAGCCCATGGCTGCATCTGCGGATCTGCCGGACCTGCGGCCATGTCGGTTGCTGCGACGACTCGCCGAACCGGCATGCGACCGCGCATTTCCACGCCACCGGCCATCCGGTGATCGAGGGCTACGATCCGCCGGAAGGCTGGGGCTGGTGCTATGTCGACGAGGTGCTGTTCGATCTGTCGAAGCGCAAGACGCCGCACAACGGACCGATCCCGCGTTATTATTGACTCAAGTTCTCACGACGCGCATTTGCGTCGGCGCGAAACAGCTCCGGCCAGCGCCGGTGAGTTCGTGAGATGTCGGCCATCCTGCCATCGAACCGTGTAGCAATTCTCAAAAACGCATCGTAACGTAGTGCGGGTTCTCAACGGGGAGTGCGCCACATGTCGACGATCGTGCTTGTCCACGTCATTATCAGCCTGATTGCAATTGTCGCCGGTGTGATCGTGATGTTCGGTCTGCTCGGCTCGCGCGCGATGCCAGGTTTGACCTCGATCTTCCTCATCCTCACGATCCTGACCAGTGCCACCGGCTTCGTGATCCCGCCGCTGATCACTGAGAAGGTGCTGCCGTCGCAGATCATCGGCGGCCTCTCGCTGGTGCTGCTCGCGATCGCCTGCATCGCGTTGTATGCGATGCAGCTCAAGGGCGCCTGGCGCCCGATCTATATCGTGACCGCGATGGTCTCGCTCTATCTCAACGTCTTTGTGCTGGTGATCCAGAGCTTCCTCAAGGTGCCCGCGCTGAAGGCGCTGGCGCCGGCGGTGCCGCCGAACCCGCCGTCCGGGCCTGTATTCGCGGCGGTGCAGGGCATCGTGCTGGTGTTCTTCGCGGTGATGATCATCG
>CALRXG020000496.1:0-5759 GCA_943372075.1 Bordetella parapertussis
GCACGACGCTGAAACCGTTGCGGGGCTTGCGCCGTAGGGCAAATCAGCGCTAGGGGCGGTCCAGCATCTTCGCGGAATGCCCATGGGCTTTCTCTTCGTCCTCATCGTCGGCCTGGTCGCCGGCACCATTTCCGGCATCGTCGGCACCGGCTCGTCGATCATGCTGATGCCGGTGCTGGTCTATCAGTACGGCCCGAAGCAGGCGGTACCGATCATGGCGGTCGCCGCCGTGATGGCCAACCTGTCGCGCATCCTGGCGTGGTGGCGCGAGGTCGACTGGCGTGCCTGTCTCGCCTACTCGATCACGGGCATCCCGGCCGCAGCACTCGGTGCGCGCACCCTGCTTGCGCTGCCCTCGCATGCGGTCGACGTCGCGATCGGCATCTTCCTGATCGCGATGGTGCCGGTGCGGCACTGGCTGGCGCGGCACGAGCTGAAGGCCGATCTCTGGCATCTCGCCATCGGCGGCGCCGTGATCGGCTATCTCACCGGCATCGTGGTGTCGACCGGACCACTCAGCGTGCCGCTGTTCTTGTTCTACGGCCTCAACAAGGGCGCCTTCCTCGCCACCGAAGCGGCGAGCTCACTCGGGCTCTATGTCAGCAAGTCGGTGACATTCGAGCGGTTCGGAGCGCTGACGCCGGATATCCTGCTGAAAGGCCTGATCGCCGGCGCCTCGCTGATGGCCGGCGCCTTCGTCGCCAAACGCTTCGTGCTGCAGATGAGGCCGGAGGCGTTCCGCCTGATCATGGAAGGCATCATGCTCGCGGCAGGCGTGTCGTTGCTCTGGTCGGCTATGGTCAATTGAAGATCGATCATCAACGGAATCCCGAACATGAAATCCTTCGAACTCTCGCTGTTCGCCGACTACTCGCAGTTCTACATCCAGGATGAACCCGCGTCGGGCGACCTTTCCGCTGCGTGGACGGAGGAAGCGACCGATCGAATGCTCGCCATCGCGCCGGGGACGGTCGGCATTGGTACCGTACGGAACATGGATGTTCCGGTCACGGTGCAGCTGCTCGAGCGCGAGCCGGACGACGATACTGCGAACTGGGATCATGTGGTTGAAGCCAGCATCGACGTCACGTCTGAACGCATCGTCATCGCCGGTTGCACGGACTACTTCCCCGACGCCATGCGCATCGATACCGCTCCGGGGACGTATCGGGTCCGCGCGTCCTATGGCGGGCTCGATACGCTATCGGAGGACGGCCTCGAGGGAGACGATCGCTACAGGTTGCAGCTGTGGCCTGCCCCGTTGATCGCGGTACGCGTGGTGAAGCAGCGACCGACATCGGACGTTGCCGGCTCTTGATCCATGCTATGGGAGAGAGAACGGAATCGAGCTGTCCCAAATGGCCAAATCCACCCTCTCCTTCGTCTGCCAGAATTGCGGCGCGGCGTATAATCGCTGGCAGGGCAAATGCGACTCCTGCGGCGAATGGAACACGCTGGCCGAGGAGGACACCACGGGCTCGGTGCCGGTCTCGATCCGCAGCAAGCGCAAGGGACGGACGTTTGCGCTGGAATCGCTGTCCGGCAAGACCCAGGACGCGCCGCGCCTGTCGTCCGGAATGGCCGAGCTCGACCGCGTCACCGGTGGCGGCTTCGTCCGCGGCTCGGTGCTGCTGGTCGGCGGCGATCCCGGCATCGGCAAATCGACGCTGCTGACCCAGGCTACCTCGATGATGGCCCGCGCCGGCCACCGCGCGGTCTACATCTCGGGCGAAGAGGCGGTGGCGCAGGTGCGTCTGCGTGCCGAGCGGCTCGGGCTTGCCGACGCGCCGGTACAGCTGGCGTCGGAGACCTCGGTCGAGGACATCGTCTCGACGCTGTCGGAAGGCGCGGTGCCGCGGCTGATCGTGATCGACTCGATCCAGACCATGTGGACCGACACGGTGGAGTCCGCGCCGGGCACCGTGACCCAGGTCCGCGCCTCGGCGCAGGCGCTGATCAGGTTTGCCAAGAAGACCGGGGCAACAATCATCCTGGTCGGCCATGTCACCAAGGACGGCCAGATCGCCGGTCCCCGCGTCGTCGAGCACATGGTCGACGCGGTGCTGTCGTTCGAGGGCGAAGGCTCGCAGCAGTTCCGCATCCTGCGCTCGGCGAAAAACCGCTTTGGCGCGACCGACGAGATCGGCGTCTTCGAGATGACCGGGCTTGGCCTGCGCGAGGTCACCAACCCGTCGGAACTGTTCCTGTCCGAACGCGAGCTCGGCAGCCCGGGCACGGCAGTGTTCGCCGGCATCGAGGGCACCCGCCCGGTGCTGGTCGAGTTGCAGGCGCTCGTGGCGCCGACCTCGCTCGGCACGCCGCGCCGCGCCGTGGTCGGCTGGGACCCGAGCCGGCTGTCGATGGTGCTGGCGGTGCTGGAGGCGCATTGCGGCGTCAAATTGTCCGGACATGACGTCTATCTCAACGTCGCCGGAGGCCTGCGCATCCAAGAGCCGGCCGCCGACCTCGCGGCTGCCGCGGCGCTGGTGTCCTCGCTGGTCAACGCCCCCTTGCCGACCGATGCGGTCTATTTCGGCGAGATTTCGCTGTCGGGCGCGATCCGGCCGGTGGCGCAGACCCCGGCCCGGCTCAAGGAGGCGCTGAAGCTCGGCTTCGGCCGCGCCATCCTGCCCGAATCGGCCCGCGGCGATGGCGGCGGCGACGCCGGGCTCACGCTCAACACCGTCGGCAATCTGACGACGCTGGTGGCCGAAATCGCCGCGCGCGGGACGCCTCGCGGCGGCCGGGCCGGGCCCAGGGATGACGAGAGCGTCCCCGGAGGCCCTGATGCGGCTGAGAAAAATGCCACACCGGCCCGATTCCGTCGCGGCAACAGCTAAAGCGGGCGTGACGTCCCAGCCCCTCGCCGCTATACATCCGCCGCGCGGGACAGGTGGCGCTCCGGCCTTGCCGGATGCCCCCGATGCGCCTCAGTTAGGACGGCACCGAGACGCCGATTCGCGAGAGCCTTAACAGCGTAAGCCCTTAACAGCGTACCGAAACGTACCAGCGGACCTGACCAGCCGATGCCCATAACGATACTTGATCTCGTCCTGCTCGGCGTGATGCTGATCTCGGGCCTGCTCGCCATGGTGCGCGGCTTCATGCGCGAGATCCTGTCGATCGCGGCCTGGGGCGCCGCCGCGCTGGTCACGCTGTATGCTTTCTCGAAGCTGCTGCCGACCGCCAAAACTTACTTCAATAACGACACGGTCGCCGCGGTCGTCGTGGTGGCTGGCACCTTCATCGGCACGCTGATCGTGGTCTCGATCGTCACGGTACGGATCTCGGACATGATCCTGGATTCCCGGATCGGCGCGCTGGATCGCACCCTGGGCTTCCTGTTCGGGCTCGCCCGCGGCCTGCTGATCGTGGTCGTGGCGTTCATGTTCTTCACCTGGCTGGTTCCGGACAAGCAGCGGCCCGATTGGGTGACCGGGGCGAAGTCCCGGGTGGTGCTCCAAGGAACCGGGGATTGGCTAATGTCGCTCTTGCCTGACGACCCCGAGAACACCATCTTAAAGAAGTTCAAGAAGAATAAGCCAGACGACGATTCTGCGGCCGATACCAACGATCAGGCGACGCCGGCGTCGGGTGATGGCTATAGCAAACCTGCGCGTGACAGCTTGAAGAAGCTGATCGAGAAACCCGCGGGCCGATAACTTATTTGGGCCCTTACGAGAGGCGATGAACGAGATGCAAAGCCCTTCCGATCATGCCGACCAAATGGCTCTCGACCTCGGCCCGATCGAAATGCAGCACCATCTCCGGGAAGACGATCCCCGCTACCATCCCGATCTTGACGGCGACACGCTCCGCGAGGAATGCGGCGTGTTCGGCATCTTCGGCCACTCCGAGGCCGCCGCGATCACCGCGCTTGGCCTGCACGCTTTGCAACACCGCGGCCAGGAAGCCGCAGGCATCGTCTCCTTCGACGGCAGCCGCTTCCACAGCGAACGCCGCCTCGGCCTGGTCGGCGACGCCTTCTCCCGCCGCGAGGTGATCGAGCGCCTGCCCGGCAATGCCGCGGTCGGCCATGTCCGCTACTCCACCACCGGCGGTACCATCCTGCGCAACGTGCAACCGCTGTTCGCCGAGCTCAGCGCCGGCGGCTTCGCGGTCGGCCACAACGGCAATTTGACCAACGGCCTGACCCTGCGCCGCGAGTTGGTCAAGGGCGGCGCCATGATGCAGTCGACCACCGACACCGAGGTGATCCTGCATCTGGTCGCGCAGTCGAAGCGCACCCGCTTCATCGACCGTTTCATCGAGGCGCTGCGCACGATCGAAGGCGCTTATGCGCTGGTGGCGCTGACCAACAAGAAGCTGGTCGGCGCCCGCGACCCGCTCGGCATCCGCCCACTGGTGCTCGGCGATCTCGACGGCCATCCGATCCTGACCTCGGAGACCTGCGCGCTCGACATGATCGGCGCCAAATATGTCCGCGACATCGAGCCCGGCGAGATCATCGTGTTCGACGAGCGCGGCGCGCACAGCCACAAGCCGTTCCCGCCGAAGCCGGCGCGGCCCTGCATCTTCGAGTACATCTACTTCGCGCGCCCGGATTCGATCGTCGGCGGCCGCTCGGTCTACGACGTGCGCAAGGCGTTCGGCGCCCAGCTCGCGCGCGAGAGCCATCCCGAGGTCGATGTCGTGGTCCCGGTGCCGGATTCCGGCGTGCCTGCCGCGGTCGGCTACAGCCAGTATTCCGGCGTGCCGTTCGAGCTCGGCATCATCCGCAACCACTATGTCGGCCGCACCTTCATCCAGCCGACGCAGACCGTGCGCGAGCTCGGCGTGCGCATGAAGCATTCGGCCAACCGCGCCGCCATCGAAGGCAAGCGCATCATCCTGATCGACGACTCGCTGGTGCGCGGCACCACCTCGAAGAAGATCGTGCGCATGATGCGCGACGCCGGCGCCCGCGAGGTGCATTTCCGCCTCGCCTCGCCGCCGATCCTCTACCCCGACTATTACGGCATCGATCTGCCCGACCGTGGCGGCCTGCTCGCCGCCACCCATTCGCTCGAGGAGATGCGCGACATCATCGGCGCCGACTCGCTCGCCTTCCTGTCGATCGACGGCATGTACCGCGCGATGGGCTATGAGGGCCGCGACCCGGCAAATCCGAGGTTCGCCGACCACTGCTTCACCGGCGCCTATCCGACCCACCTCACCGACCAGAGCGAGACCGAGCCCTCGCCGCGCCAGCTCTCGCTGCTGGCGGAGGCGAGCTAGCCACATCGTCACTGTCGCCCCTGCGAAACCAGGACCCATAACCACCAGCCTGTGTGGCTGGCGACAGTGTTAGACACGAGCACTTTCTTCCAATATCGCCGTTACGGCGTATGGGTCTCTGCTTTCGCAGGGACGACGATTTGTTAGAGTCCCTTCCATGACAAAACCCCTCGCCTCCCGGATTGCCCTCGTGACCGGCGCCTCGCGCGGCATCGGCTATGCGACCGCCATTGCCCTTGCAAAGGCCGGCGCGCATGTCGTGGCGGTGGCGCGCACCCAGGGCGGGCTGGAAGAGCTCGATGACGCGATCCGCAACGACGGCGGCAGCGCCACGCTGGTGCCGCTCTCGCTGACCGATTACGACGGCATCGCCCGGCTCGGGCTCGCGCTGCATGAACGCCACGGCAAGCTCGACATCCTCGTCGGCAATGCCGGCACCGCGGGACCGTCGTCGCCGCTCGGCCATATCGAGCTGAAGCCGTGGAACGACGTGTTCGCGATCAACGTCACCGCCAATTTCC
>CALRXG020000497.1:0-5735 GCA_943372075.1 Bordetella parapertussis
GCCGCGCCCAGAATTCCCCAACCAATTGTCATGCAGACCTCCCCTTGCGGCATCTGGCAAGACGCTAGTCCGCAGGGGGCTTGGGTGCAATGGCAGATGTTCGCGCTAACGGAACGGCCCGACGCTCGGGCAAATGTAGCCCGAATAAGTCCCACTCGAGGGGATGTAGGTCGTGCTGGACGAGCTGGTCGGGCTCTTCGTGCAGGTGAAGCCGCCGTTGCTGTTGGTCCACGGGCATCGCGCGCCCGGTCCGACTGCATGCCAGTTCATCGGCAGGCTCGCCTGGGTGCTGCCGTTGTTGGGCTGCGTGGTCGGCGGATTGAGCCAGTCGGTCCAGTCGAGATAGTTCTGGCCGTAGTTGCTGGCCCCGACGTTGACGACCTTCGCGAACGGGATCACCGAGATGTAGACGTCGCCGTTGCTCTTGCTGAGCGCGCTGAGCTGGTCGATCAGGCCGCCGGTTCCGGCCACCGCGTTTCGCAACGCAGTAATCTTGCCGTTCTGGCTCATCGATCCCGTGTTATCGAGCGCGAGCGCGACGCGCATCTTGACGTTGCCCCAGGTGGTGGTCGTCGAGGTGCCGAAGTTCATCGTCGAGGGATAGCCGGCAACCTGCACGAAATAGGTATTGATGTAGCCGGAGCCGCTCAGGAGGATGGTCGCCGCGGAATTCGCGGTGGCGGTGGTGTAGGTGGCCTTGACGGTCGCGCCCTGGCCGTCCTTGTTGGTGTAGAGGCCGTTGAAGTAGTTCTGGGCCTTGCTCGGGATATCCGTCGGCTGGATGGCGCCCATGGTCAAATCCTTGGACAGCATCAGCGCAGTGGAATCGAGCGCCGCCTGCATCGAGGTGCGGGCGTTGTTGGCGCGGGTGTAGTCGACCGCTGCGCCGACGAAGGCGAAGATCGGTAGCAGCGCGAGGGTGAAGATCACTGCGACATTGCCGTCATTCGCCCTGGAAAACCGGCGGGCAGCCGCGCGAACGCGATCGGAAATGGCTGAACCAAGCATGGCGCTCTCATCGAAATGGATTGCGCGGCCATCTCGACGAGCACGGCTAAACAGAAGGTGAATCGGGTCCTGCAAACCCCGCCGCTGGCCCGGCGAAGGATTAAAAGCAGGGCAAAAGCACCCGCTATCCTAAATGCCCGCTAAATCGGATACCCGACTCCTTTGTCAAATCAGCCAGAAATGGTTAACCTTGCCGAGGTTGCCGCGCCGGGAATCGGACCGGTGGGCCGCGGCGGTTCTGCGCTTGCGGCAGGGCCTCCCGAGGCCCATATTCGGGAGGTCGATCCGGCCGCCGGATCGAACCGGGAGCGGCAATCTGGAAAGCATTGCTGGGGGCTCCGCGATTGACCTTGCGGTGATCGCAGCCACCTTCCAATCGTCATCCGGTTCCCCCGGGGAATTCGAACGCCTGAGCCAATGTTGCGATCCACGTCGACAGTCCTGATTTCCGAGCCGGTTTCGTCCACGCCGGCAGTGTCCGCCGCGTCGGCGCCGAACATGAACAATGACGACAACCGCAACGGCACGGGCAATGGTCCGTCGACTTCGGTCATCACCAAGGTCAAGCCGAAGGCCAAGCGCCCCAACCTGTATCGCGTCCTGATCCTGAACGACGACTACACGCCGATGGAATTCGTCGTCCACGTGCTGGAACGATTCTTCAACAAGGACGCGGAAGCAGCGACCCAGATCATGCTGCACGTTCACCATCACGGGATCGGTGAGTGCGGCGTGTTCACCTATGAGATCGCCGAGACCAAGGTGACGCAGGTCATGGACTTCGCGCGCAAGCATCAGCATCCACTGCAATGTGTGATGGAAAAGAAATAGTTCGCTGGAACGATTGATCCGCCGCGGGAAGCGGAACGGGTCTTGCATCGCGTTTTATGACGGAAACGCACGTCCCGTATGCTCACGGGGAGTGGCCGGACGCCGCGCGCGGATGCCTGCAATTTAGAGGAAAACCATCGCATCGGGGCCGGTCTTTCGCCACGATCCGTCGTAACTATATCAGAGGCGATCACGAAGGTTGTTATTGCCTGACCCGGTAATGGCGATCATGATGGCCGGGGGCCATAGAGGACGCGAATGCCTACTTTTTCCCAAAGCCTTGAACAATCCTTGCATCGTGCATTGGCGATCGCGAACGAGCGTCACCATCAATACGCGACGCTTGAACACCTTCTGCTGTCGCTGATCGATGACTCGGATGCGGCTGCGGTGATGCGGGCCTGCAGCGTCGATCTCGACAAGCTCAGGACCAGCCTCGTCAACTATCTCGAGACCGAATTCGAAAACCTGGTGACCGACGGCGCCGACGACGCGAAGCCGACCGCCGGGTTCCAGCGCGTGATTCAGCGCGCGGTGATTCACGTCCAGTCGTCGGGACGCGAGGAAGTGACCGGCGCCAACGTGCTGATCGCGATCTTCGCCGAGCGCGAGAGCCATGCCGCGTATTTCCTGCAGGAGCAGGACATGACGCGCTATGACGCGGTGAACTACATCAGCCATGGCATCGCCAAGCGGCCCGGCGTCTCCGAGGCGCGGCCGGTGCGCGGCGTCGACGAGGAAACCGAGACCAAGGGCAACGAGGACGCCAAGAAGAAGGGCGAGGCGCTCGAGACCTATTGCGTCAACCTCAATAAGAAGGCGCGCGACGGCAAGATCGATCCGGTGATCGGGCGCAATGCCGAGATCAACCGTGCGATCCAGGTGCTGTGCCGCCGCCAGAAGAACAACCCGCTGTTCGTCGGCGAAGCCGGCGTCGGCAAGACCGCGATCGCCGAAGGCCTCGCCAAGCGCATCGTCGACAGCGATGTGCCCGAGGTGCTGGCGGCCGCGACCGTGTTCTCGCTCGACATGGGCACGCTGCTCGCGGGCACCCGCTATCGCGGTGACTTCGAAGAGCGGTTGAAGCAGGTCCTGAAGGAGCTGGAGGCGCATCCGAACGCCATCCTGTTCATCGACGAGATCCATACCGTGATCGGCGCCGGCGCCACCTCCGGCGGCGCGATGGATGCGTCCAATCTGCTCAAGCCCGCGCTGGCTTCCGGCACGATCCGCTGCATGGGTTCGACCACCTACAAGGAATATCGTCAGCACTTCGAGAAGGACCGCGCGCTGGTGCGGCGCTTCCAGAAGATCGACGTCAACGAGCCGACGGTGGAAGACGCCATCGCGATCCTCAAGGGCTTGAAGCCCTACTTCGAGGATTACCATCGGCTGAAGTACACCAACGAGGCAATCGAGGCGGCGGTGCAGCTGTCGTCGCGCTACATCCACGACCGCAAGCTGCCCGACAAGGCGATCGACGTGATCGACGAGTCCGGCGCGGCGCAGATGCTGGTTGCCGAGAACAAGCGCAAGAAGACGATCGGCATCAAGGAGATCGAGACCACGATCGCGACCATGGCGCGGATCCCGCCGAAGAGCGTGTCGAAGGACGATGCCGAGGTGCTCAAGCATCTCGAGCAGACCTTGAAGCGCACGGTGTTCGGCCAGGACAAGGCGATCGAGTCGCTGGCGGCGTCGATCAAGCTGGCGCGGGCCGGCCTGCGCGAACCGGAGAAGCCGATCGGCAGCTATCTGTTCTCGGGTCCGACCGGCGTCGGCAAGACCGAGGTGGCCAAGCAACTGGCGGCGTCGCTCGGCGTCGAGCTGTTGCGCTTCGACATGTCCGAATACATGGAGCGGCATACCGTGTCGCGCCTGATCGGCGCGCCTCCCGGCTATGTCGGCTTCGATCAGGGTGGCCTGCTGACCGATGGCGTGGACCAGCATCCGCATTGCGTGGTGCTGCTCGACGAGATCGAGAAGGCGCATCCGGATCTGTACAACGTGCTGTTGCAGATTATGGACCATGGCCGGCTCACCGACCACAATGGCAAGCAGGTCAACTTCCGCAACGTGATCCTGATCATGACCACGAATGCGGGCGCGGCCGACCTCGCACGGCAGGCCTTCGGCTTTACCCGCTCGAAGCGGGAAGGTGACGACCATGAGGCGATCAACCGGCAGTTCGCGCCGGAATTCCGCAACCGGCTGGATGCGATCGTCTCGTTCGCTCACCTCAATGCCGAGGTGATCGGCATGGTGGTCGAGAAGTTCGTGCTGCAGCTCGAAGCGCAACTCGCCGACCGCGACGTCACGATCGAACTGTCCGAGCCCGCCAAGGCCTGGCTGATCGAGCACGGCTATGACGAGCAGATGGGCGCGCGTCCGATGGCGCGCATCATCCAGGAGCACATCAAGAAGCCGCTCGCGGATGAAGTGCTGTTCGGCCACCTCAAGGGCGGCGGACACGTCCGCGTCGTGCTGGTCAAGGACGAGGCGACCGCCAAGGACAAGATCGGCTTCGAATATGTCGAGGGCCCGGTCACGCCGAAGCCCGAGAATCTGCCGCCGCGCAAGCGCAAGCCGCCGAAGGGTGGGCCGAACAACGGCGGCGGAGGCGGCACCAAGGGGCCGGCCTCGAAGGGGCCGATGGTCAAGGCCTGAGGCGAAAGCGAACAATCAAATGAAAAGGCCGGCTGAAATGCCGGCCTTTTTGTTTGCGATCGTGCGGCCGGGGCATCGCGGCAGCTAAGGCGGAGTGAGTCTTGGTTGAATCGGCTTGACGCGGTCTCAGTTCACCTCTCCCAAGGGAGAGGTGAACCTTCGATGCCGTTCCAGCTCAACCTAATCTCATGAGGCTTTAGCTGAGCCGGGGCCTAAGCTCCCTCATAATCGGACAGCAGCTTTGCGAGCAGTTCAAGCTCATCAGGGGATTTTTCAGTCGGGTCATTGATGATGTTCTGAAGCAAATAGAACTCGGTGTCGTTCTTGATACGCTCTCGCTTCAGAATCTTGGCGTACCCGCGCGAGTACCGCCTGCGCAATTCGGAGAGCGTAATAATTCCGCGGTTAGCAAGCTCGGCGTCCAAATTCGCAACTTCAGCGGAATCGAAGGGCCAGGAACGTTCCACACAGTCATTGATCGCTTGACGTCGCCCCTGGAAAGCCATTCGTGGGCTTCTCTTTTCCATTGCCTCCAAGACGGTCAGAGGCTGCTTCTCCAGTGGCAAAGATTCCATTGGCATGTATCGTTGAACATAGAACGACAAGAAGTTCTTGAGTTGCGCATACTCACTTTGGTTGAAGTTCGGCATCGCTACCGCGCTTTCCATCGCTACGGAATTCGAGCCACGAGAGCTGGCCGTTCTAGGAGAGCGTCGGGCCCGAGCGCCTGCTTGTCGAGTCCGAACGAGATCGCAGCCTCACTCGCCCTTCAGCCGCTGGCCCTCCTGAACCCGCACCCGCTCGGCGCCGCGGCTGCCGGCGGAGGACAGCCGCAGCATGCTCAGCATGGCGCCGACCAGCGCGAATCCGACGCCGACCATCAGCGAGAGCCGTGTGCCGTCAGCCGGGAAGCGCGCCAGCAGCATTGCTACCAGGGCCGCGCCGACGGTCTGGCCGAGCAGGCGCGCGGTGCCCAGCATGCCGCTGGCGCCGCCGGAACGCTCGCGCGGTGCGGCGGCGATCATGGTGCGGTTGTTCGGGGTCTGGAACAGGCCGAAGCCGGCGCCGGCGAGCGCCATGCGCCAGATCACGTCGATCGGCGCGGCATTGGCCGGCATCAGCGCCAGCGAGCCCAGTCCTGTCGCGAAGATCAGCAACCCGATGCCGCCGAGCAGGCCGGCCGGGTAGCGCTCGACCAGCCAGCCGGCAATCGGCGCGGCGAATGCGAC
>CALRXG020000498.1:0-5710 GCA_943372075.1 Bordetella parapertussis
GGGATGGTCGCCTCGCCGTGCTGCGTCAATGGCTTCATACCGGTGAGGCTGCGCAGCAGAACGTAGAACACGGGCGTCAGGAACAGACCGAAGATCGTGACGCCGATCATGCCGGAGAACACCGCGACGCCCATCGCGCGCCGCATCTCCGAGCCCGCGCCGGTCGAGAGCACCAGCGGCAGCACGCCCATGATGAACGCCATCGAGGTCATCAGGATCGGCCGCAACCGCAGCCGGCTCGCCTCGATCGCGGCCCTGATCGGTGAGCGCCCGGCGAATTCGAGCTCGCGCGCAAATTCGACGATCAGGATGGCGTTCTTGGCCGACAATCCGACCAGCACGATCAGTCCGATCTGGGTGAAGACGTTGTTGTCGCCCTTCGACAGCCAGACCCCGAACATCGCGGCCAACAGACCCATCGGCACGATCATGATGATCGAGAGCGGCAGCGCCAGGCTCTCATAGAGCGCGGCGAGCACCAGGAACACCAGCAGGATCGCGAGCGGGAATACCCAGAGCCCGGAATTGCCGGCGATGAACTCCTGATAGGTCAGGTCGGTCCATTCGAAGGCGAAGCCCGGCGGCAGCACCTCTGCCGCGATCCGGGTTGCCGCCTCCTGCGCCTGGCCGGAGGAATAGCCCGGGGCTGCGGCGGCATTGATGTCCGAGGACAGGAAGCCATTGTAGCGGATCGCCCGCTCCGGGCCCGCACTCTGGCGGACATTCAGCAAGGCCGACAGCGGCACCATGTCGCCGGACGACGAACGCACTTTCAACTGCTTGATGTCGTCGGCACGCGCGCGGAACGGCGCATCCGCCTGCACATAGACCGAATAGGTACGGCCGAATTTATTGAAGTCGTTGACATAGTAGGAGCCGAGATAGATCTGGAGCGTGTTGAACACCTCCGTGACCGGAACGCCGAGTTGCAACGCCTTGGTGCGGTCGATGTCGGCGAACAGCTGCGGCACATTAACCTGGAAGCTCGAGAATGCGCCGGCAATCTCCGGCGTCTTCTGTATCGCCGCCATGAACGCCTTGGTGGCGTCGTTCAGCGCCTCATAGCCGAGGCCGGCGCGGTCCTCGATCTGCAGCTTGAAGCCGCCGATGGTGCCGAGGCCGTTGACCGGCGGCGGCGGGAACATGGCGATGAAGGCATCCTGGATCCCTGCATACTTCTTGTTCAACGCCGCCGCGATCGCCGGCCCGGAGAGCGACGGGTCCTTGCGCTCATCGAACGGCTTCAAGGTCGAGAACACGATGCCGGCGTTGGAGGAGTTGGTGAAGCCGGAGATCGACAGGCCGGGGAACGCCACCGAACTCTCGACACCGGGCTGGGTCAGTGCGATGTCGCTCATCTTGCGGATCACCTCCTCGGTGCGGTCGAGCGTCGCGCCGTCGGGCAGCCGGGCGAAGCCGACCAGATATTGCTTGTCCTGACCCGGCACGAAGCCGCTCGGCACCTGCTTGAACAGCACGCCGGTGACCCCGACCAGCAGCACGTAGAGCCCGATCACGATGGCCTTGCCATAGATCACCTTGGTGACGGTGCGGCCGTAGTTCTCGGATGACTTGGTGAAGACCTTGTTGAAGCCGCGGAAGAACCAGCCCAGCGACCTTTCCATGATCCGGGTCAGCCAGTCCTTCGGCTCGTGATGTCCCTTCAGCAGCAGAGCCGACAGCGCCGGCGACAGCGTCAGCGAGTTGATCGCGGAGATCACGGTCGAGATCGCAATCGTCAGCGCGAACTGCTTGTAGAACTGCCCGGTAAGACCGGAGATGAAGGCCAGCGGCACGAACACCGCGATCAGGACCAGCGCGATCGCGATGATCGGGCCCGACACCTCGCGCATCGCCTGATTGGTGGCATCGCGCGGCGACAGGCCGGATTCGATGTTGCGCTCGACATTCTCGACCACGACGATGGCGTCGTCGACCACGATGCCGATCGCCAGCACCAGGCCGAACAGGCTGAGCGCGTTGATCGAGAAGCCGAACACATGCATCACCGCGAACGTGCCGACGATCGACACCGGGACCGCGATCAAGGGGATGATCGAGGCGCGCCAGGTTTGCAGGAACAGGATCACGACCAACACCACCAGCACGATGGCCTCGAGCAGCGTGTGGACCACGGCCTCGATCGAGGATCGCACGAATTGCGTGGGGTCGTAGACGATCTGGTACGACACGCCTTCGGGCATGTTCTTCTTGATCTCGGCCATCGTCGCGCGGACGTGGTCGGAGATCTCCAGTGCATTTGAACCCGGCGCCTGGAAGATCGGGATCGCCACAGCCTGCTTGTTGTCGAGCAACGAGCGCAGGCCATATTCGGAGGCGCCGAGCTCGATCCGGGCGACGTCACGCAGCCGCACCACCTCGCCGGCCGAGCCGGTCTTGACCACGATGTCGCCGAACTGTTCCTCGGTCGACAGCCGGCCCTCGGCATTGACCGAGAGCTGGAGGTCGAGGCCCTTGACGCTCGGCGAGGAGCCGACCACGCCGGCGGCGGCCTCGACGTTCTGCGCCTGGATCGCGCGCACCACGTCGCTCGCGGTCAGCGCATGCTCGGCGGCCTTCTGCGGGTCGACCCAGACCCGCATCGAATAGTCGCCGGCGCCATAGAGCTGGACGTCGCCGACGCCGTCGATCCGCGCAAGCCGGTCCTTGACGTTGAGCACCGCGTAGTTGCGCAGATACGTCATGTCGTAGCGGTTGTTCGGCGACAGCAGATGCACGACCATGGTGAGGTCGGGCGAGCTCTTCTTGGTGATGATGCCGAGCTGGCGCACCACGGCCGGCAGGCGCGGCTCGGCCTGCTGCACGCGGTTCTGCACCAGCTGGGTCGCCTTGTCGGGGTCGGTGCCGAGCCGGAACGTCACCGTCAGCGTCATCGCGCCGTCGGTGGTCGCCTGGCTCGACATATAGAGCATGCCCTCGACGCCGTTGATCTGCTCCTCGATCGGCGTCGCGACGGTCTCGGCGATCACCTTCGGATTGGCACCGGGATAGGTCGCGCGCACCACGACCGAGGGCGGCACCACGTCGGGATATTCCGAGATCGGCATCGCCAGCAGCGAGATCAGGCCGGCGAGGAAGATCAGGATCGATAGCACGCCGGCGAAGATCGGCCGGTCGATGAAGAATTTTGAGAGATTCATGGCTCCGCCCCCGCGCGCAGCGCCTAGCGCTGCACGACGTGCTGGTTGGTTTCGCTAGATGCCTGCCGCATGCCGCGCGCGCCCATCTCGGCGACTTCCATCTTCAGAAGTGCGCCGGGACGCACGCGCTGCAGGCCGTTGACGACGATACGGTCGCCGGATTTCAGGCCGGCGGTGACGATCCGCAGGCCATCGACCGAGCCGCCGAGCGTGACTGAGCGATAGACCGCGCGACTGTCGTCGCCGACCAGCATGACGAACTTCTTGTCCTGGTCGGTGCCGACGGCGCGCTCGTCGATCAGCACCAGCGTCTGCTGCTTGGGCTGGCCCATCCGCACGCGGGCGAACTGTCCCGGAATCAGCCGGCCGTCGTCGTTCTTGAACACGGCGCGGACACGGATGGTGCCGCTTTGCCCGTTGACCTGGTTGTCGATCAGCTGGATGTGCCCCTTGGCGCTGAGGCCACCCGAGGTGACCATGTCGACCGGGATCTGGTCCAGATTGCCGCGCTTGCCGGAGGCATCCGCGATCGAGTTCAGCGCGCGCAGCACGACCTCCTCGTCGGCGTCGAAGCTCGCATAGATCGGGTTGATCGAGACCAGCGAGGTCAGCACCGGCGAAGATGTGCCCGCCGCGACCAGATTGCCGACGGTGACCTCGATCCTGCCGACCCGCCCGTCGACCGGGGCGCGCACCTCGGTGTAGTCGAGGTTGAGCCTGGCGGTTTGCAGCGCGGCTTCGGCGGCCTTGACGTTGGCGATCGCCTCGCGATTGGCGTTGTCGCGCTGGTCGAAGTCGCGCTTGGTGACGATGTTGTTGCCGACCAGTTGCGCGCCGCGCTCGACTTCGCTGGTGGTGAACACGACGCGGGCCTTGGCCGCTTCGAGCTGGGCCTGGGCGCGGTCGACCTCGGCCGCATAGGGCGCGGGGTCGATCTTGAACAGGATGTCGCCGGACTTCACCAGCGCGCCCTCGGTGAAGTTGGTCGACAGGATCGCTCCCGCCACCCGCGGCCGGAGCTGGACGCGGTCGACGGCCTCGAGCCGGCCCGAGAAGTCATCGAACAAGGTGGTCGGGCGTGGCTGGATGACGGCGATGGTCACCGGGACCGCCGGTTCAGGGGCGGCAGTAGCGGCCGTCGCCTGCGCAGCATGAAAATAATGGCCTGTCGCGATCGAACCGGCGACAGCGACGGCGCCGAGGATCACAATACCGCCGACGACGCGTCGGAAGCGGCCGGAACGGGGATTTTGGATTGACGAAGGCATTCACGCGCTCCAGATATCTGTAGTGTTCGCTACAGATGTGGAGCTGGACGCCGGTCCGCAAGATACTTATGTATCAAGCACTATGAATTTATTATCTCATTCATGGGGAAATGGGAAGTCGCGGAAAAACATCACGTGCAACAAGAGGATAAGCCAGGGACAATCCGTCACAGAAACGGGTACCCGGCTTACGGAGTAACGAAAAATGGGAATGGGACGCCCCCGCGCCTTCGATGCGGATGCCGCTTTGGACCGGGCCATGGATGTGTTCTGGCGCCATGGTTACGAGGGCTCGACGATCGCACAACTCACGGAAGCGATGAGCATCAATCCGCCCAGCCTCTACGCCGCCTTTGGCAGCAAGGAGGGCCTGCTGAAAGCTGCGCTCGACCGCTACACCGAAAAGCGCGACGCCTGGATGGACAGGGTGGTCGATGCCCCGACCGCGCACGAAGTGGCCGAGCGCTTCCTGATGGAGCATGCGGACGCCCAGACCGACCCCGCCAACCCGCCCGGCTGCCTGCTGGTCCAGGGCGGTCTGGCCTGCGGCACGGGCTCTGAAAATGTTCCGTTTGAACTGGCGGCACGGCGCACCCGGACCGAGGATCAGTTGCGCGAACGCTTTATCCGCGCCAAGGCCCAAAATGACCTCGGCGAGAACGTCGATCCCGCCACGCTTGCGCGCTATCTCTCGGCGGTGACATCAGGGATGTGCGTGATGGCCTCCTCGGGTGCGGACCGCGAGGCACTCCGCGAGATCGCGGCGGTGTCGCTGAAGGCGTTCGAGGAGCAGACAAAGGGCTGAGCAGCCCTTGCACGATCTTCGGCGCAGCCGTCGGAAGTCACTTCGCCCCGCTTGCGGGGAGAGGGAGACGAGATATCACCACATCGTCTGCCGCGCGCGCTCCGGCCATTCGCGATCATATTTCTCGCCGCCGACCGTGTGCTCGCTCATCTCGGCAAGGATCTGGCCGGGCGTCGGCAGCGTCGTCGGATCGATCCGCTTGTCCGGATTCCAGAGATCGGAGCGCACGATCGCGCGGGCGCACTGGAAGTAGATCTCGTCCACGGTCATCACAATCACCGTGCGCGGCGCCTTGCCTTCCATCTTGAACGAGGCCAGCAGGTCCGGCTCGGCCGTGACATAGGCACGGCCGTTGACACGCAGCGTGCTGCCCGAACCCGGAATCAGGAACAGCAATCCGACGCGGGGATCGCGAACGATGTTGCGCAGCGAATCGCAACGGTTGTTGCCGCGGCGATCCGGCATCATCAGCGTTT
>CALRXG020000499.1:0-5655 GCA_943372075.1 Bordetella parapertussis
CGGGACGACGTTGAACATGGTGCGAGAACGCGGTGTCCCGCCTCAAATCCCCAGATACTTGTGCTGCAAATCCGGTTCGGCGATCAGCTGCTCTGACGTCCCGCTCCACACAGTCTTGCCGCGCTCGATGATGTAGTGGCGGTCGGCGATGCGGGCGAGGTTGCCGACGTTCTTGTCGATCACCAGCACCGACTGGCCGCGCCCCTTCAGCATCGACAGGCAGCTCCAGATCTCGTCGCGGATCAGCGGCGCGAGGCCTTCGGTGGCCTCGTCGAGGATCAGCAGCCGCGGATTGGTCATCAGTGCGCGGCCGATCGCCAGCATCTGCTGCTCGCCGCCGGACAGCGTGACGCCCATATTGCTGGTGCGCTCGGCGAGCCGCGGAAACAGCGCATGGATTTTATCGATGGTCCACGGATCGGGCGCGCCGAGGCGATTGCCCGAGGCAGCGACGAGATTTTCGCGCACCGTCAGATTCGGAAAGATCTGGCGGCCTTCGGGCACCAGGCCGATGCCCAGTTTGGCGATCCTGTAGGACGGCAGGCCGCGCACCGGCTCGCCGGCGAAGCGGATCGCGCCTGATCGCGCCGGCGTCAGGCCCATGATCGAACGGATCGTCGTGGTCTTGCCCATGCCGTTGCGGCCCATCAGCGCGACCATCTCGCCCGACTTGATCTGCAATGACAGACCGAACAGCACCTGGCTCAGGCCATAGCAGGTCTCGATGGCGTCGACTTCCAACAGGGTGTCAGCCATGACGCGTCACCGCATGCTGCTCGCCGAGATAGGCGCGTTTGACCTCTTCGTGCTTGCGGATGGCGTCCGGCACGTCGCAGGCGATCACCCGGCCATAGACCAGCACCGTGATGCGATCGGCGAGCGCGAACACCGCCTCCATGTCGTGCTCGACCAGCACGATGGTGACTTCCTTGCGCAGCTCCTTGAGCAGCGCGACCATCCGCGCCGACTCGGTGACGCCGAGCCCGGCCATCGGCTCGTCCAGCAGCAGAAGCTGCGGCTTGGTGGCGAGCGCGACCGCGAGCTCGAGCTCGCGCTGCTCGCCATGGCTCAATTGCGAAACCACGATGTCGGCACGCTTGCCGAGGCCGACGCGCTCCAGCGCGGCGCGCGCGGCTTCGCGCAGACGGGTCTCCTTGCGCGCATTGCCCCAGAAGCGGAACGAATGGCCGTCATGCGCCTGTGCCGCCAGCGCGACATTGTCGATCGCGGAGAAATCCTTGAGCAGCGAGGTGATCTGGAACGAGCGCGCCAGCCCGAGCCTGGAGCGCTTGTAGGAAGGCAAGCCGGTGACGTCGCGGCCGGCGAAGTGGATGGTGCCGGAATTCGGCATCACCTGCCCGGTGAGCTGGCTGATCAGCGTGGTCTTGCCGGCGCCGTTCGGACCGATGATGGCGTGCAATTCGCCCGGCACCACCTCCATCGAGAGGTTGTCGGTCGCGGTGATGCCGCCATAGCGGCGCACCAGATTGTCGACGCGCAACAAGGGATCAGGCAAGGAGCTAGACACGGCGGATCCTCCCGAGCAGGCCCATGATGCCGCCGCGCGCGAACAGCACGATCAACAGCAGCACCGGACCGAGGATCAGGCCAGAGAACTCGGTGAACTGCGACAGCAGCTCCTCGAGCAGCAGATAGACGATCGCGCCGACGACCGGGCCGAACAGCGAGCCCATGCCACCCAGGATCACCATCACCATCAGGTCACCGGAGCGGGTCCAGTACATCACGGCCGGGCTGACGAAATCGGTGTTGTTGGCGAGCAGCGCGCCGGCAAGACCGCAGATCGTGCCTGCGATCACGAAGCAGACCAGCCGATAGCGGTTGGCATGGAAGCCGATCGCCTGCATGCGCTGCTCATTGGAGCGGACGCCCTGCACCACGAGCCCGAAGCGCGAATTGACGATGCGCCAGATCAGATAGAGGCCGCCGAACAGGCAGGCCAGGCACAGGTAGTAGAACTGGTTGCGGTCCGACAGGTTGATCAGGCCGGCGAAGTCGCTGCGCTTGTAGACGGTGAGGCCGTCGTCGCCGCCGTAGCGCGACAGGCCGGAGGCGATGTAATAGGCCATCTGCGCGAAGGCGAGCGTGATCATGATGAAGTAGACGCCGCGGGTGCGCAGGCTCAGCGCGCCGATCACCAGCGCGAACAGCGCCGAGACGACCAGCGCCACCGGCCACTGGATGAAGCCTGAGCCGATGCCCTCGGTGGCGAGGATGCCGACGGCATAGCCGCCGATGCCGAGATAGGCGGCGTGGCCAAAGCTCATCATGCCGCCATAGCCCATGATCAGATTGAGGCTCGCGGCGGCGAGTGCGAAGATCACGATGCGCGTGAACAGCGTCAGGATGAAGATGTTGCCGGTGACGGCCGAATAGGCCGGCAGCAGGATCAGGGCGACGCACAGCAGCGCCGCGACCGCGTTGGAGGCGTTGAGCTCTCGCGTTATCTTGGGCATCATCGCTTGGCCGCCGGGAACAGCCCCTCGGGCCGCAGTACAAGGATGATGGCCATCAGGAGGTAGATCAGCATCGAGGACAGCGCCGGCGCCGCGGTCGAGGCCGCCGCCCCGCTCAGCACCTTGCGGAGCAGATCGGGCAGGAAGGCGCGGCCCATCGTGTCGATGATGCCGACGAACAGCGCGGCCATGAACGCGCCGCGGATCGAGCCGATGCCGCCGATCACGATGATGACGAAGGCCAGAATCAAAATGTTCTCGCCCATGCCGATCTGCACGGTGAGGATCGGCGCCTGCATCAGCCCGGCGAGGCCGGCGAGCGCGGCGCCAAGCCCGAACACCAGCGTGAACAGCAGCTTGATGTTGATGCCGAGCGCCCCGATCATCTCGCGGTTAGAGGCGCCGGCGCGGATCAGCATGCCGACCCGGGTGCGCATCACGACGAGATAGAGCAACGCTGCGACCGCCAGCGCGACCACGATGATCATCAGCCGATAGGCCGGATAATACACGCCGGGAATGATCTGGATCGGCACCGTGAGCCAGGCCGGCAGCGGCAGCGCGAGGCCGGCCGGGCCCCAGATCAGTCGGACGGCATCGTTGAAGAACAGGATCAGGCCGAACGTCGCCAGCACCTGGTCGAGATGGTCGCGACCATAGAGATGCCTGAGCGCGGCATATTCCAGCACGATGCCGAGCAACAGCGTGGCGCCGAGCGCCAGCAGCGCGCCGAGCACGAAGCTGCCGGTCCAGGCCACGAAGGTCGCGGCGAAATAGGCGCCCATCATGTAGAGCGAGCCGTGCGCCAGGTTGACGAAGTCCATGATGCCGAACACCAGCGTGAGGCCAGCTGCGAGCAGGAAGAGCAGCAGGCCGAATTGCAGGCCGTTCAGCAGTTGTTCGACGACGAGATACATGGATCCATCATATCGGGCTGAAACAAAACAGCGGCAGCGCGCACGCGCCGCCGCTTGTTGTTATTGGATGCATGATCGCCAATGAGAAAGCTCAATGTTTTGGCAGATCATGCACCGGCAGAGATCACTTCATCGAACACTTGTCGTGGAATTTGTCCTGGTCGTCCTTGACGATGGTCGCGACCGTCTTCAGCGAGAGCTGGCCGTCGGCGTCCTTGACCACGTCCTGAAGGTAGAAGTTCTGGATCGGGATGTGGTTGTTGCCGTACTTGAACGGGCCGCGCAGCGACTTGAAGTTGGCCTTCTCCATCTCGGCCTTCATCGCGTCCTTCTTGGTGAGGTCGCCCTTCACCGCGACGACGGCGCTGTTGATGAGCTGGGCGGCGTCATAGGCCTGGGCGCCGTAATAGGTCGGGCGCAGGCCGGGATACTTCTTGCGATAATCCTCGACGAACTTCTTGTTCTCGGCGTTCGGCAGGTCGTTGACCCATTCCTGCGCGCCGGGAATGCCGATCGCATTCTCCTTCTGCAGCGGCAGCGACAATTCGTCGATAGTGAAGGCGGTGTAGAGCGGAATCTGCGCCTTGATGCCGGCCTGGGCATACTGGTTCAGGAACTGGACGCCGGCGGCGCCCGGATAGAACACGAAGATCGACTCGGCCTTGGAGTTGCGCGCCTTGGTCAGTTCGGCGGAGAAGTCGAGCTGGCTCGGCCACACGGTGTATTCCTCGCCGACCACCTCGCCCTTGAAGGTGCTCTTCACGCCCGCGAGCATGTCCTTGCCGGCGGCGTAGTTCGGGCCGATCAGGAACACCGATTTCACGCCCTTCTGGTTCATGTAGAGGCCCATCGCGGCGGGCGTCTGGTCGTTCTGCCAGGAGGTCGAGAACACGTAAGGCGAGCACAGTTCGCCGGCGAGTTGCGACGGACCGGCGTTGGCCGAGATCAGGAAGGTCTTGCTGTCGACCGCGGTCTTCAGCGACGCCAGCAGCACGTTCGACCAGATGTAGCCGACGATGAAATCGACCTTGTCGGACTGCACCAGCTTCTCGGTCTTCTGCTTACCGACGTCAGGCTTCTGCTGGTCGTCCTCGTAGATCACCTCGACGGGCTTGCCGTCGATCTTGCGGCCGAGATGGTCGAGCGCGAGCTCGAACGAATTGCGCATGTCGTTGCCGATCACGGCGGTCGGACCGCTGAAGGTCGAGACAAAACCGATCTTGACGCTGTCAGCCGCCGTCGCGGGCTGCGCCAGCGCCAAAGCCATGGCGCCTGCCAGCCAAAATGCCTTCTTCATATTCACTCCCCTCCTCAACCAAATATCCCGCCGGCGCCGATCAGGATGGCCCGGGCGTCACGCTTTGCGCGCGTCGTTCTGTGACGTGTTTTGTGCGCGATATCGCAAGTCCGCAGCAAGCACGAACCGACAGCACTGCATTAGAACCTTCGGCGCATACCCCAGCACCTTGCATCATAATTCGTCTAATTCGACCGTGGCAAGAAATATAATGCCGGTTGCGTAGGCAACGATTGTCGCAGGCCGCGCCGCACTGCAGCAGGCTTTAGGCATTCGGTAAAGCGATCGGAAACCACAGCCCGGCAAGCATCACCGGACTTCATGGTCCGGAAAGCATCACCGGGCGACGCTGCCGCCGAAGGGGTGCTCCACATGCTGAATTACATCTTTGGCTTCAATGCCCGGATGGGCCGGTTGGCGTTCTTTTTCTGCAGCTTCGTGACTGGCTTCAGCTTCTTGATGCTGGTCTACGGCATCACGGGCAATGCTCCGGCGAGCGGCAGGACGGACGTGCTGCTGGCGCAGGCTGCGAGCAGCCCCGCCTTGATCCTTTCCTTCTACGGCATGCTCTTGATCTGCTTCATGCTGCAGTCGATGCGGGTGCGCGACATCGGATGGGATCCGGTCTGCGTGATGGCGGCATGGATCGCCCTGATGGTGCTCGACAGGGCCGTTGCCGGACGATTTCCCGAATACGCGCTGACCTATCAGCACACCGCCACTGTGGTCGGCACGGCCGTCAATGGCGTGATGAACCTGGTCCTGACGTTCTGGCCGGGCAACGGCCATTCCGACGAACCGTCGTCCGTGCCACGCGAAAGCAGCGGCGACGGCATGTTCGAACGAAACACCGCACCGGCCGCAGCCAGCAGCCGCGTGGCGCGGATCGCCGGCGGCGAATTCGGCGGCAAGACGCGGTAGCGGGCCTGGGCCACACCACGTCATTGCGAGCGAAGCGAAGCAA
>CALRXG020000500.1:0-5637 GCA_943372075.1 Bordetella parapertussis
GATCAGCACCAGGCCGGCGAGCTGCGCCCGGGCGCCGCCGGCCTTGCCACGCCGGGCGATCTCGCGCGCCAATAGCAACGCCATCCAGCCGCCCATCGAGGAACCGATCACGACCTGCGGCCCGCTGCAGAATTGCGAGAACACCGCCAGGCTCTCCTCGAGCCAGCGGCCGATCGTGCCGTCGACGAATTCGCCGCCGGATTCGCCGTGGCCGGAATAGTCGAACCGGACGCAGCCGCGGCCATGCTCCGCGGCCCAGGCGTCGAGCGCGATCGCCTTGGTGCCGGCCATGTCGGACTTGAAGCCGCCGAGCCAGAACAGGCCCGGACCGCCGCCGGGGCGGGCGCGGACAGCGATCCGGCGCCGGGCGTCGGCTTCGCCAACCTCGATGAACGCGGGTTCCTGTTCGGATGCGGCGGTTTGGCTCATGGTTCGGTCACTCGCATGTCAGAGACCTGGTTTTCAATTGTCGCGCGGCACCGGTCAACGGCAGCGCGCCAAGCCTTCCGAGCCTTGAAGCCTTCCGAGCATTCAAGCCTTCCGAGCCTTGCGGAGCAGAAGCACCCGCTATATGTGCCGTGCGTGGCGAAAATGCCTCGCATTTGACGGTTTTGCCGCATAGAACGCGAGTTCGCTTGCCCGTCGCAGCGTCTTGCTTCAAAATATCCGCCTTCCCTTTCACAACTTTGGAGAGTTACCCATTCGCCGTCCCAATAGAGCCCCGCCCACAGTCGCAAAAGACGGGCCGCGCACCAATGATGAGATTCGCAACGCGCAGATCCAGCTGATCGATGCCGATGGTGTCAACAAGGGCACCGTCGAGACCATGGTTGCCATCAAGATGGCCATGGAAGCCGGGATGGACCTGGTCGAGATTTCGCCGAACGTCAGTCCTCCGGTCTGCAAGATCATGGACTACGGCAAGTACAAATATTCCGCGCAGAAAAAGGCCGCCGAAGCCCGCAAGAAGCAGAAGGTCGTCGAGATCAAGGAGATCAAGCTCCGCCCGATGATCGACGATCACGACTATGACGTGAAGATGCGCGCGATGCAGCGCTTCTTCGAGGAAGGCGACAAGGTCAAGATCACCTTGCGCTACCGCGGTCGTGAGATGGCGCACCAGGAGATCGGCACCAAGCTGTTGGACAAGGTGAAGGCCGACGTCGCCGAATTCGCCAAGGTCGAGCAGGACGCCAAGTTCGAAGGCCGCCAGGTCGTGATGGTGCTGGCTCCGCGCTAGTTCGAGTTTAGTCGCTTTGTCGAAATAGAACGGCCCGTCAGGCGATCTGGCGGGCTGCTTCGTTTCGAAGTTCCGTAAGCCCGGACGGAGCGGTTCCGATCCCGATTTCCGGCTTCAAACGTTGCAAAACCGCCGATCCTCTGTCATAAGCCGGGCCTTCGTCGCCCGGCTGATCAAGGGCTGCCGTGGCGACGTTCAGTGCAGGTTCTTTCAATTCGGAAAAAACCTCAGCACTTTCAACGCTCTAACGAGCATTTTAGCCGGCCGGACGCCTCTCGGGGCGATTTTCGTGCTGTGCGACAGGAGAGCTAAATGCCCAAGTTGAAGACCAAGTCGGGCGCTAAAAAGCGCTTCAAGGTGACCGCCACTGGCAAGGTCATGCACGCTCAGCGCGGCAAGCGCCACGGCATGATCAAGCGGACGAAGAAGCAGATCCGTCAGCTCCGCGGCACCCGCGTGCTGTTCAAGACCGACGGCGACAACGTCAAGAAGTACTTCTTGCCGAACGCCTGATCGCGCTCATTCGCTTGAACCCTGCCGCCCCTCGCGCGGCGCCCCGTCTCTTCTAGATCTCAAGGATTTCCGTCATGTCTCGCGTCAAACGCGGTGTGACCGCTCACGCCAAGCACAAGAAAGTCTACAAGGCCGCCAAGGGCTATTACGGCCGCCGCAAGAACACCATCCGCGTCGCCAAGCAGGCGGTCGAAAAGGCCGGCCAGTACGCTTTCCGCGACCGCAAGCGCAAGAAGCGCACCTTCCGCGCACTCTGGATCCAGCGCATCAACGCCGCCGTCCGCCCGTTCGGCATGACCTACAGCGTGTTCATCAACGGCCTGTCCAAGTCGGGCGTCGTCGTCGACCGCAAGGTGCTGTCGGATCTCGCGATCCACGAGCCGGTGGCGTTCCAGGCGATCGCCGAGAAGGCCAAGGCCGCGCTGGCTGCGTAATTCTAGCGGGCTTTCGGGCCCGCTTTCAGCGCCTTCTGCGAATAGCGCTGCGAAACCTCTGCCCGGCAGAATGCGGTGAACGAGCGGTACATGGTGCCGCTCTCATTGGCGTATTTGTCGTCGCAGCGCTTGAGTTCGCGGGCATAGGCCCGCTTCTGCGCTGCGCCGAGGCCGGACAGGAAGTCCGCCTCGCATTTCTTCTCCACGATCTCACCGAACTCCACATCGGGACTTGCGCCATACTCGCAAGCCCGGAAAAGCTTCATCACCCGATCGCAGCTTGGCGCCGCCTGCAGCGCCGCGACGATAGCGTCCCCTTCGGTCGACGGAGCCGGGCACTTCTCGTCGGCGGCATGCGCCGCGCCGAGCATCAACAGGACCGCTGGCACGGCCAGGCAAGATCGCAGCAACATCGCATCGGCCTCCTTGAGCCCCCCTTGGGTAGCCCGGCCTTTGCGCGGGGTTCAATGCCATCGACCGGAAATGACCGGCTTTTTGCTTGACGTTACGGCCTTCGGGCGGCGACAACCCAGCCGCATTTTGGCGCATGGTCCGCGAGGGGAGCCCAGTTGCTTCCCGCCAGATCAGGCGCCGCTCAAGCGCAGGAATTGACCGTGTCCGACCTCGCAACGCTCGAAAAGTCCATCCTCGACCAGATCGCCGCCGCCGCCGACGAGGCTGCCCTCGAGGCCGTGCGCGTCTCGGCCCTCGGCAAGAAGGGCTCGATCTCGGCCTTGCTCGCCACCCTCGGAAAGATGTCGCCGGACGAGCGCAAGACCGAGGGCGCGAAGATCAACCTCGCCAAGGATGCGGTGACGCAGGCGCTCGCGGCCAGGCGCGACGTGCTGAAGGCGGCCGCGCTCGATGCGCGCCTCGCCGCCGAGACCATCGACGTCACGCTGCCGCTGCGCGAGGCGCCGGCGGAGACCGGTCGCATCCATCCGCTGAGCCAGGTGTTCGATGAGGTCAACACCATCTTCGCCGACATGGGGTTTGCGATCGCCGAAGGTCCCGATATCGAGACCGACGATTACAACTTCACCAAGCTGAACTTCCCCGAGGGCCATCCGGCGCGGGAGATGCACGACACATTCTTCTTCAATCCGAAGGACGATGGTTCGCGCATGCTGTTGCGCACCCACACCTCGCCGGTGCAGGTGCGCACGATGCTGACCCAGAAGCCGCCGATCCGCATCATCTGCCCCGGCCGCACCTATCGCATCGATTCCGACGCGACCCATACGCCGCAATTCCACCAGGTCGAAGGCCTCGTCATCGACAAGGGGTCGCATCTCGGCCACCTGAAATGGATCCTGCACGAGTTCTGCAAGGCGTTCTTCGAGGTCGACCACATCAACATGCGGTTTCGGCCGTCGTTCTTCCCGTTCACCGAGCCGTCGCTCGAGGTCGACATCCAGTGTCGTCGCGACAAGGGCGAGATCCGCTTCGGTGAGGGCGAGGACTGGATGGAGATCCTCGGCTGCGGCATGGTGCACCCGAACGTGCTGCGCGCCTGCGGCATCGATCCCGACGTCTACCAGGGATTCGCCTGGGGCATGGGCCTCGACCGCATCACGATGCTGAAATACGGCATCGCCGATCTGCGCCAGCTGTTCGAGAACGACATCCGCTGGCTCAACCACTACGGCTTCAAGCCGCTCGATATCCCGACCATCGCGGGCGGGCTGAGTTCGTGATGTCCGCGCGTGCGCGCGACACGACGAACCGAGCGACTAAGCTATTCTGATCAACACCAACAAGAACCGAGGCATGCAGCCGTGAAGTTCACCCTCTCCTGGCTGAAGGAACATCTCGAGACCGACGAGCCGCTCGAGAAGCTCGCCGACAAGCTCACCATGATCGGGCTCGAGGTCGAGCACATCGAGGACAAGGCGAAGCGGCTTTCGCCGTTCACCATCGCGCGCGTGATCTCGGCCGAGCAGCATCCGAATGCCGACCGGCTGCGCGTCTGCATGGTCGACACCGGTAACGGCGGCGCGCCGGTGCAGGTGGTGTGCGGCGCGCCGAATGCGCGCGCGGGCCTGATCAGCGTGTTCTCGCCGCCCGGCACCTATATCCCCGGCAAGGACATCACGCTCGGCATCGGCACCATCCGCGGCGTCGAGAGCCGCGGCATGCTGTGTTCGGCGGCTGAGTTGCAGATCTCGGAAGACCATGACGGCATCATGGAGCTGCCGGCCGATGCGCCGCTCGGCAAGGGCTATGCCGAATGGGCCGGGCTCGGCGATCCCGTGATCGAGATCAACCTGACGCCGAACCGGCAGGACTGCACCGGCGTGCACGGCATCGCGCGCGATCTCGCCGCCGCCGACATGGGCAAGTTCAAAGATTCCGGGATCAAGCAGATCAAGGGCGAATTCCCCTGCCCGGTCCAGGTGACCGTGGAAGACGCCGCGCTGTGTCCCGGTTTCGCGCTGCGGCTGGTGCGCGGCGTGAAGAACGGGCCGTCGCCGGAATGGCTGCAGAAGCGGCTGACCTCGATCGGCCTGCGCCCGATCAACGCGCTGGTCGACATCACCAACTTCATGACCTACGACCGCGCCCGCCCGCTGCACGTATTCGACGCCAAGAAGGTGAAGGGCAACCTCACCGTGCGCCGCGCGAAGGATGGCGAGACGCTGCTCGCGCTCGATGGCCGCACCTACACGCTGGACAACAATGTCTGCGTGATCGCGGACGAGCACGGCGTCGAGTCGCTCGCCGGCATCATGGGTGGCGAGGCCTCCGGCTGCGACGAGGGCACCACCGACGTGCTGATCGAATCGGCGCTGTGGAACGAGATCAACATCGCGCAGAGCGGCCGCAAGCTCGGCATCAATTCGGACGCGCGCTATCGCTTCGAGCGCGGCGTCGATCCGGCCTTCATGGTGCCCGGGCTCGAGCTCGCGACCAGGCTGGTGCTGGAGCTGTGCGGCGGCACACCGTCCGAGAACGTCGTGGTCGGCAAGCAGTTCGGCGAGGATCGCATCATCGACTTCCCGCTCAGCGAGGTGAAGCGGCTCGCCGGCATCGAGGTGCCGCTGGTCGAGGTGAAGCTGATCCTCACCCGGCTCGGCTTCATGCTGGCCGGCAACGGCCCGGTGGTGAAGATCGCGGTGCCGTCCTGGCGCACCGACGTGCAGGGCAAGGCCGACATCGTCGAGGAGATCGTGCGCATCGTCGGCGTCGACAAGGTGCCGATGACGCCGTTCGAGCGTGGCGAGGAGCCGCGCAAGCCGGTGCTGACGCCGATGCAGCTGCGCACCCGGCGCGTCAAGCGCGGGCTCGGCGCGCGCGGCATGGTGGAAGCCGTGACCTGGTCGTTCATCACCAACGACGCCGCCAAACTGTTCGGCGGCGGCCAGAGCGAGCTCGTGCTCGCCAATCCGATCGCGGCCGATCTCTCCGACATGCGGCCGAGCCTGCTGCCCGGCCTGGGCGGCGCCGGCC
>CALRXG020000501.1:0-5606 GCA_943372075.1 Bordetella parapertussis
TGTCGGGGAACATGCGGCCGCCGACCGAGGAATACTCGCCCTCGGTGTTCTCGCGCACCACCCAGAAGTCGATGTCGCCGGGCTTGCGGCCGGCCAGCGGCGACGGCACGCCGGGCATCAGCCGCACCGGGCGGAGATTGACGTACTGGTCGAACTCGCGGCGGAACTTGATCAGCGAACCCCACAGCGAGACGTGATCCGGGATCTTGGCCGGCCAGCCGACTGCGCCGAAGTAGATCGCGTCATGCTTGCCGATCTTGTCCTTCCAGTCGGCCGGCATCATCTCGCCGTGCTTCTCGTAATAGTCGTAGGAGGCGAAGTCGAAATGGTCGAACTTGAGGTCGACGCCGTGCTTCTTCGCCGCCGCCTCGATGACGCGCAGGCCCTCCGGCATCACTTCCTTGCCGATGCCGTCGCCGGGAATGACCGCAATCCGATACTGCTTTTTGCTGCTCATCGAGAACACCCTTGTGATTTGCCCGGCCGGCAATGCCGCCTATCCTGATCGCCCTGCAATGGACCAAACTTCGCATGAGCGCAACGCTGCAGTGCAGTGTTGACCGCCGCGCGACCCTGCCCCACCAAATACGCCGACATTCGTTCCTCATACCAAGCGAGACATCCCATGGATCTGCATCTGCGCGGCAAGCGTGTCCTGATCACCGGCGCCTCCAAGGGCATTGGCGCCGCCGCCGCCGAAGCCTTTGCCGAGGAAGGCGCCAATCTGCTGCTCGCCGCCCGCAATGGCGACCAGCTCAAGGCGCTGGCCGAGCGGCTGCGCTCCGCGCACCAGATTGATGCCGCGACCAGCGTGGTGGACCTGCGCAAATCCGAAGACCTGGCGCGGTTGGCACAGGAAGCCGCCGATATCGACATCCTGGTCAACAATGCCGGCGACATCCCAGGCGGCTCGATCGACAAGATCGACGAGGCGACCTGGCGGCATGCCTGGGAGCTCAAGGTGTTCGGCTACATCAACCTGACGCGCGCGATCTATGCCCAGATGAAGGCGCGCGGCGGCGGCGTCATTGTCAACGACATCGGCGCGGCCGGTGAGAAGTTCGACGCCAACTACATCTGTGGCAGCGCCGGCAATGCGGCGCTGATGTCATTCACCCGCGCGCTCGGCGGCAAGAGCCTCGCCGACAACATCCGCGTCGTCGGCATCAACCCCGGCCCCGTCGGCACCGACCGCCACGTCACCTTGCTCAAGACCCGCGCCAAGAACCAGTTCGGCGATGAGAACCGCTACAAGGAATTCCAGAAGGGCCTGCCGCTCGGCCGCCCCGCGCATGCGCGCGAGATCGGCGACCTGATGGCGTTTTTGGCGTCCGATCGCGCGGGCTATACGTCGGGTGTGATCTACACGGTCGATGGCGGGCTGACGTCGGGGTGGGGTTAGGCTCTCTCCTCGTCATTGCGAGCCAACGGGTCGCGCGAACGCGCGCCCGATGACAGGCTCCGCGAAGCAATCCATGCTTCAGCATGTGCGGAGCGATGGATTGCTTCGTCGCTTCGCTCCTCGCAATGACGGCTTAGGTTGCCGTCCGCTCGAACAACTGCCGGATCAGCGTCGTGATCCGGCCTTGCGGCGCCAGCATCTCGTGCATGATGGAGAAATGATCGGCTCCGGCGATCTCCTCATAGGTCACCGGCAATCCGTAGCGGGCGCGATGGCCGGCGAAGTCGGCGGTCTGCTTGCGCAGCAGCGGCAGCTCGGCACTGCCGGCCACCAGCGACAGCGGCTTTGCCGTGCCGCCCTCCTGCATCATAGGTGAATTGCGCCGCGAGGCGGCTTCATCGAGCCTGAGCTTCTCGTTGAGGTAGGAATGCCTGATCGGCTCGAGGTCATAGATGCCCGAGATCGCCATGCCGGCCCGGACATGGGGGTTCGACAGCGCCGTCGATGTCAAATGTCCGCCGGCGGACCAGCCCGACACCACGATGCCCTCGGAAGCGGCGCCGAGCACAGGCAGCTGCCCGGCAAGAAAATCGATCCCGGCGTGGATCTCGGCGACGATGTCGTCGAGCGTTGCATCCGGCGCCAGCGTGTAGCCGATCAGGGCGACATTCATGCCATGCGCCATCGGCCCTTCGGCAAAGATCGTGAACACCTCCTTGGCGCGGGTCTGCCAATAGCCGCCATGGATGAACAGCAGCGTCGGCGCACCGTCGCGGGCCTTCAGGAAGTCGATCCGGTTGCGCGCGCGCGGGCCGTATCTGAGGTCGAGATGGCCGGAGTGCTGCTCCCGCATCGCCGCCGAGCGCTGCTCCCAGCCGGCGGCGATCTCGGCGCTGCCCTTGACGGCGACGCCGTTGTTCAAGCCGAGGTCACGCTCATGCTGGCTCATCACGCGCCAGTCCAGCGCGGAAAACAATGCTGCCATCCCTGTCCCCTCGGTTCTCATCGCATTGCCACGACGGCAGGAAATGTTCTACAGCACAAGGAAACGTAAGACATAGGAGCAACGGCGCATGGCTGATCAGGGCTTGGTGAAGGAAACGGCGTGTGCCGTCGTCGACAAACTGAAAGCCGGTGACGTCACACCGCTCGATCTGCTCGACGTGCTGGAACAGCGCATCGCCGAGGTCGACGGCAAGGTCAACGCGCTGCCGACACTCTGCTTCGATCGCGCCCGCAGCCATGCCAAGGCGCTGATGCAGAAGCCGGCCAGCGAGCGCGGCCTGCTGGCGGGCCTGCCCGTTCCGATCAAGGACCTCACCGCCGTCTCCGGCGTGCTGACGACGCTGGGCTCGCCGATCTTCAAGGACAACGTGCCGGCGAAGTCCGACATCCTGGTCGAGCGCATCGAGCAGAACGGCGGCGTGATCTACGCCAAATCGAACACGCCGGAATTCGGCGCCGGCGCCAACACATTCAACGAGGTGTTCGGCCCGACCCGCAATCCCTGGGACACGTCACGCTCGGCGGCCGGCTCCTCCGGCGGCGCCGCTGCGGCGCTCGCCAGCGGCACCGCCTGGCTCGCCCACGGCTCCGACATGGGCGGCAGCCTGCGCAACCCGGCGAGCTTCTGCGGCGTCGTAGGCCTCCGGCCGTCGATCGGCCGCGTCGCGCAGACGCCGAAATTCGGCGTCGATCGCACACTCGGCCAGCAGGGACCGATGGCGCGCAATGTCGAGGACCTCGCGCTGCTGCTCGACGCGATGAGTGGCGAGCACGCCGCTGACCCGCTGTCGCTGCCCACGCTGCCGACATCGTTCCTGTCGGCGGCGCGCTCGAACCAGAAGCCGAAGCGCATCGCCTACTCGCCCGATTTCGGCATCACGCCTGTCGATCCCGAGGTCAAGGCCGTGACCCGCAAGGCGGCCGAGCGTTTCGCCGAAGCCGGCGCGATCGTCGAGGAGGCATCGCCCGACTTCAGAGAAGCCCATGAATGCTTCCATGTGCTGCGCGCCTTCGACTTCGCGATCAGCAAGGCCGAATTGCTGCGCACCAAGCGCGACCTACTGAAGCCGGAGGTGATCTGGAACATCGAGGAAGGGCTGAAGCTCACGGTCGAGAAGCTCGAACGCGCCGAGGCGCAGCGCGTCGCGATCACCACGCGGGCGCTCGAATTCTTCGACACGTACGACCTGCTGCTGGCGCCCGCGACCATCGTCGCGCCGTTCCCTGTCGAGCACCGCTATGTCGCCGAATGCGACGGCAAGAAGTTCGACAATTACGTCGAATGGCTCGGCATCGTCTATGCGATCACGCTCGCCTGCTGTCCGGCGCTGTCGCTGCCTTGCGGCTTCACCGCGTCGGGCCTGCCGGTCGGGCTGCAGATGGTAGCCAAGCCGCGCGCCGAGGCGCAGCTGCTGGCCGGCGCGAAAGTGCTGGAGGATATTCTCGGCGTGCGCGGCACCACCCCGATCGATCCGCGACCGCCGCGATCCTAACTCTCATCGTAGAGAGCGTGGCGACGCTCTCGACTTCGTCATTGCGAGCGAAGCGAAGCAATCCATTGTCACCAGGCGCGTAGAGCGATGGATTGCTTCGTCGCGACGCTCCTCGCAATGACGAGGTGAGCAGCTCGCGATCTGCCCTACGCCTTCTCTTCAGTCGCCTGCAGCGCGACCGACAGCGCGAGCTTGGTCTGCTCGACGATCTCGTCCATCAGCTCCTCGCGGCTGATCTGGGCGACCTCGCCGGTGAGCAGGCCCTGCTCGGCGAGCATCACGATGCCGTGCAGCCCGGCCCAGATCTTCAGCGCCTGCCGTTCGCGCAACAGCCCGACGGCCGGCGCCTCGAACGACTCGATCAACAGCGCCAAGGTTTCCATCGCAGCAACGTGCAGCTCGCTGCCGACCGGCGCGCAGGCCATGGTTCGGGACGCGAACATCAACCGGTAGATGCCGTGGCGCTCGAGCCCGAAGGCGAGCGCAGCCTGGGCAAAGCGCGACAGTTTCGAGCCCTTTCCGGGCAGCTCGATCGCCTCGCGCATGATCACGTTGAACTGCCGGAACGCCTCCGCGGTCACTGCCTCCAGCAGCGCCTCGCGGTCGGCGAAGTGCCGGTATGGCGCCGGTTGCGAGACGCCAAGTTGCTTGGCCAGCGCCTTGATGCTGATCGCTTCCGGCCCGCCGAGCTCGACCTCGCGCAGCGCGGCCTGGATCAGGGCCTCGCGGAGGTCGCCATGGTGGTAGGTCTTGAACGGCTTACGTACGATTTGTCCCATTGCGGCAAGTGATCGTGCACTACGAAAAGTGTCGGAAGGACAGAGTAGCGAAATCAAAGACTTACGTCACTCGTTTATTTCGAGAATGCGAAGCCGGCTTGTGGCGATTTTGAATAGATCCCAAGCCAAAGATCGGCAACTGTGCGATCTACCCGACTCCTCTATAGCAGTGTCGGATGTTGCCGGGCTCGTTTGCTGACCCAGGTGATGGACGTCGCAAACAGAGTGAGCGTCGCGATCCCCGCAGCACTCACAACGAACTGCGCGGCGACGCTGTCGGACACCTTGATGAGATACAAATCCGCCAGCAGGGAGAGCATGACAGCCGCACAATAGGTTTCGAGCGAACGCTCTCCGCAACGAATTGCTCCCTTCAAGCCGATGACGCCAAATCCCCGCCAATTCGCCGGCACGAACTTCGCCACGACGATGGCTATCGCCAGGAAATGCAGCAACCGCAGCGGGTCCAGATCAGGCTTGTTGATCGGATAGATCAACCGCTCGATGCGACCGGGGATCGCGGCCGACAACGGCGCGATCTCCCAGCTCAATGCGACCACCAGACCAAAACCGATATATGCGATCGCAAGTATAACGACGGGTCCCGCAACGATCGTCTGCCAAAGCATCCGATAGCCTCGCATGGCCCACCACGCTCCGAGAACGACCAGGAACTGCCAGGCAAGCGGATTGAAGTACCATTGATTGGTCGGCCACTCCGGTAAATTCCAGCCGTATAGTTGGACCAGCACATAGACAAACGCGGAGAGCAGCAGAGACGTGTTGGGAAACTTCAATATTCCCCAAAGCACAGGCGCGAACGATAGATGGAAGAGCACGAAGGTTGGCAGGACATCCGTGTTGACGGGGCGGTACATCAGGACCACGGCGTGGATTAGCGCAGCACCCGGATTCTGCAGCAGGACC
>CALRXG020000502.1:0-5594 GCA_943372075.1 Bordetella parapertussis
CCTGCGCGAAATAGGTGCCGGATCCCATCGCCGAGGAGATCGCGCGCTTGGCGCGCAGCGGAGCGAGACGCGCAACGTCGTTGCCGGCCGGCAGCACGCGGACGTCGGTGCCGTATTTGTCCTTCATCATCTTGCCGACGCCGACCGCGATGTTGAAGCCGGCGGTGCCGGTGTCATAGGCGGTCACCGCCATGGTCGGCGGCAGCTTGATGTCCTCGGCCGAGGCGGGCAGGGCAGCGACGAGTGAAAAGCCGGCAAGAGCGGCAGGCGCGAGCGCCATCAGCCGATGGATCATAGTTCCTCCCATTGTTTCGCTCTGCGAAACTTTTATGGGCGGATGATTGCATCGCGATCCGGCAATGGCAACGCTACGTCAGGCGCAACTTGGCGATTTCGGGCGTTGCATCACCGGACAGATTGTCGCGGCTGGACCGAACAGGCGGGATCTCAGGTCTCGACGATCGCGATCGCCTGGCCTTCGGCGATGACATCGTCGATTTTGACCAGAATCGACTTGATTTTGCCTGCTGCCGTCGATGTGACCGGGATTTCCATCTTCATCGCTTCGACGAACGCAATCTCGTCGCCGCTGCCGATCTTGTTGCCGGCTTCAACGGGAAGCGCGCAAACACGTCCGGCAACTTCGGTCACAACCTTGATCTCTGGCATTCCATTCTCCGATACCGTCTTGCGGAAATTTCATCCGGCGAACGGCTTTTTGTTGTGACCGCAGATTGCCTGAGGTAGTTTCTTCTGCAAGTGGAATTTTATTCCGTCATGCGGAATGGAGAAAAACAAGATGGGAAGGCGCTCGGAACGGCTTAGCCGGCAGGGAATGCTCGCCAGCGAGACAGGCGATGGCGATGTCATCCAGGTGGTGTCGCGCGCCTTCGATGTGTTGCGGTGCTTCGAGGGGCACGAGGCCCGGCTCGGCAATCTCGAAATCTCGAACCGCTGCGGCCTGCCGCGTTCGACGGTGTCGCGCTTGACGCACACGCTGACGCGGATGGGCCAGCTGGTCTATCTGCCGCGCGACCAGAAGTATCGGATCGGTCCGAGCGCGGTCGCGATGAGCACCTCGATGATGAAGGGGCTGCAGCTTCGCAACCTGATCCGGCTGCGCCTGCAGGATGTCGCCGATCAGCTGCCCGGCACGGTCGGCTTCGTCATCCCCGACCGCTTTCAGCTGGTCTATCTGGAGTTCGCCCGCGCCGCCAACGCGCTCGGCCTGCATGAGGCCACCGGCAGCCGCATCTCGATGGCGACCACCGCCGCCGGCCACGCCTACACCGCAGCGCTCGATCCCGCGGTCGGCGATGCGCTGATCGCGGAGATGGAAGGCGAGTTGCCCGACGGCGCCAAGATGCTGACGCCGCGCATCGAGGCCAACCGCCGTCACCTTCAGGAGCACGGCTACGTCGTCGCCTGCGGCCTGTGGAGCCCGCACATCAACGGCGTCGCGGTGCCGCTGTGGTCGCCGCAGTATCAGACCTATGTGGTCACCACGATCGGCCTGCTCTCAGCGATGTATGACGAGGCGCGGCTGCACCGCGAGGTCGCGCCGCAAATGGTCGACCTAGCCGCCGCCCTCGGCAGCCTGCTCGAGGGCGCCGACGGCGACATCTTCAGCAATCGGATCGAACGCAAGTCGCTTCCGGTGACGGCCCATAACAACAACAAGATCATCAAGACGGAGGCACTGAATGAACTGGAAGCCGGAACTCGACGACCTCGCCCGGCGCGAAGCGTTCGCGCGGGAGATGGGAGGCGTTGACAAGGTCAAGCGGCAACGCGACCAGGGTCGGCTCACCGTTCGCGAACGCATCGACAAGCTCGTCGACAACAGCAGCTTCCACGAGGTCGGTGCCATCTCCGGCATCGCCGAATATGACGAGAGCAACGAACTCAAGCATCTGACGCCGGCGAACTGCGTGTTCGGCCGCGCCAGGGTCGACGGCCGCACCGTCGTCGTGGTCGGCGACGATTTCACCGTGCGCGGCGGCTCGGCCGATGCGTCGATCTCCGCCAAGCCGCTGATGGCGGAGGAGATGGCGCATGATTTTCGCCTGCCGATCGTCCGCGTGATCGAAGGTTCGGGCGGCGGCGGCTCGGTGAAGACGATCGAGACCCGTGGCGCCGCCAATCTGCCCGGCGGCGTCGGCGGCACGCGCTGGTACTGGTACACGACCGCCAATCTGGCGCGCGTGCCGGTGGTCGGTCTCGGCCTCGGCTCGGTCGCGGGCCTTGGCGCCGCGCGGCTCGCGGCGACGCATTACTCGGTCATGACCAAGAGCTCCGCGATGTTCGTCGCCGGTCCGCCGGTGGTGAAGCGGCTGGGTCAGGATCTGACCAAGCAGGAGCTCGGCGGCGCCGACATCCAGACCCGCGCCGGCGCGATCGACCAGGCGGTCGAGACCGAGGAGGAGGCGTTCGACTATGCGCGGCGCTTCCTGTCCTATCTGCCATCGTCGGTCTACGATCTGCCGCCGACCATTCCCTGCACCGACGATCCGGAGCGCGCCGAGGAGTCGCTCCTGACCGCCGTGCCACGCAACCGGCGGCAGGTCTACAAGATGCGGCCGATCATCGAGGCCGTGGTCGACAAGGGCTCGTTCTTCGAGGTCGCCACCAATTTCGGCCGACCGGTCATCACCGGTCTGGCGCGGATCGAGGGCAGGGCGGTGCTGCTGCTCGCCAGCGATCCGTTCCACTATGGCGGCTCGTGGACCGCGGATGCCTGCGCCAAGGTGGTGCGCTGGGTCGACTTCGCCGAGACCTTCCATCTGCCGGTGGTCTATCTGATGGACTGCCCCGGCTTCATGATCGGGCTCGAGGCGGAGAAGTCGGCGACCATCCGCCACGGCGTGCGGGCGATGGCCGCGGTCAACCAGAGCACGGTGCCGTGGTGCACCATCATCATCCGCAACGCCTTCGGCGTCGCCGGCGTGGTGCATCAGCCGGCCAACCGGTTCTCGATGCGCTATGCCTGGCCGTCGGCCTATTGGGGTTCGCTGCCGCTCGAGGGCGGCATCGAGGCGGCCTACCGCGCCGGGATCGACGCCGCCGCCGATCCCGCCGCCAAGCTGCGCGAGATCGAGGATCGCCTCAACAAGCTGCGCTCGCCATTCCGCTCGGCCGAGAAGTTCTGGGTCGAGGAGGTGATCGATCCGCGCAAGACGCGCTCGCTGCTGTGCGAGTTCGCGCGCCTTGCCGAGCCGATCCGCAAGGCCGGACCGCCGAGCAACATGTCGACCCGGCCGTAAGGCGCATCTAGCCGTCATTGCGAGGAGCGCAGCGACGAAGCAATCCATATCTCCGCAAGCGGTGACATGGATTGCTTCGCTTCGCTCGCAATGACGGCGGAAGAGACGACCTCTACTACTCCGCTTCGCGATGCACGTCGTGGATCACGATACCCATGCCGTTCTCCGGCATCTTGATCCAGTCGCGCCGCTTCAGCGAGCGCTTGGTATCCTCGTGTCCGCTCGTCCAGTGCTCACGCATCGAGGTGCCGGAGAACTCGTGGTCCTTGGCGTCGCCTTCATAGGCCTTCTGCTGGTAGATCAGCTGCAGCAGCGTGATCCCCGGCAGCCGGCTGTTGGCCTTCTTGAGCTGGCGCTCTTCTTCCGAGAGCTGGTCGTCGGGGATTTTTCCCAGCGCGTTGTGCAGGGCGGTGCGCAGATTGTAGGTCTTGCGGTAGACGTCGGTGTTGTAGCGGGTGCGCGACGAATACATGATGTCCTTGTGGCGGGCCATCACGTCCTGGATGTCGCGCGGCAGCACGCCGCGGGCCGAGAACAGGTCGACCTGGAAGACCAGCGAGTTGGCGTTGTCCTCCTGGTCGAGCAGATGCTGCAGCGGCGTGTTGGAGACGATGCCGCCGTCCCAGAAATGATCGGTGCCGACCTTCACCATCGGCAGTGCCGGCGGCAGCGCGCCGCTCGCCATGATGTGCTCGGGGATGATCTCGTCATGGGCGTTGTCGAAATAGATGAAGTTGCCGGACAGCACGTTCACCGCGCCGACCGCGAAGCGCATCTTCTTGGAATTGATGCGATCGAAGTCGACCAGCTCGAGCAGCGATTCACGCAACGGCGTGGTGTCGTAATAGCTGGTGGCGGTGCGCGCACCGGCCGGGCTGAACCACGGATTGGTCTGGTGCGGGGTGAAGAAGCCGGGCTGCCCGAGCGTCGTCGTCATCCATGAGCTGGTGAGGTTGCGCGCCTTGCGGAAGATGTCGCCGTCCGGCGTGTAGTGCCAGATCTTGCGTCTGGTGATGCGATCCCAGAAAATGTGCAGCCGCTCCAGCCGCTTTTCCGGCGGATTGCCTGCTATGATCGCCGAGTTGATCGCGCCGATCGAGACGCCGCAGACCCAGTCGGGCTCGATGTTGGATTCGTGCAGCGCCTGGTAGACGCCGGCCTGATAGGCGCCGAGCGCGCCGCCGCCCTGCAGAACCAGCGCCACGCGATCGCAACCCTCGGGACGCCAGCCGGGCGTCGCGTGATCGATGTCGTCCACACGCGGGGATCGCGCATCCATATCAAGCCCTCCAAAATGCGCGGCGAGAATTCAGCGCGCCGATGACGCCGTGATGACAAGTCAGGCGCCTGCGCACGGCGCATCCGCCATGCCTGCCTGCATGGTTAGCTATGGGCTCCGCCGCGAGACGCGGATCACACACGCGTAGCCGGGGTCACGCGCCTGACGGAAATCCCTCACATCGCTGTCAATCTCGGCCGATAGCTTCCGCGCAGTATTTGCAAACAGGGGGTTATTGCGATGCGCAGGGAAGATCTGCTCAAGCTTCCGTCGATGCCGGCCGCCGGTCCGAGCTATCCCGCCGGTCCATATCGCTTCATCGATCGCGAATTCCTTGTCATCACCTACGAGACCGATCCGGAGCTGATCCGCGCCGGCCTGCCCGAGCCGCTGGAGCCGATCGAACAGGCGATCGTGCACTATGAATGGATCAAGATGCCCGACAGCTCCGGCTTCGGCAGCTACACCGAATCCGGCCTCGTAATCCCCGCGCGCCTGCACGGCGAAGAGGTCAGCTTCGTCTGCCAGATGTATCTCGACGATGATCCGCCGATCGCCGCCGGCCGCGAGATCTGGGGCTTTCCGAAGAAGTACGCCCATCCCAAGCTCGAGATCGTTAAGGACACGCTGACCGGCACGCTGGAATATGCCGGCCAGCTCGTTGCGATGGGCACGATGGGCTACAAGCACGAGAGCATGGCGGGCAATGGCGACGTCACCCGCGCCACGCTATCGAAGACGCAGATCAATCTGAAGATGATCCCGGGTGTCGATGGCCATCTCGAGGTCTGCCAGCTGGTCGCGATCAACCTGACCGACATCGTCGTCAAGGGCTCGTGGATCGGGCCAGGCCGGCTGCATTTGGTGCCGCATGTCAACGCGCCGGTGGCGGATTTCCCGGTCAAGCGCGTGGTCGGTGCGCACCACTACATCGCCGACCTGACGCTGCCGTTCGGCCGCGTCGTGCACGACTACAACAAGGAAGCCGCGGAAGCGGCTGCGCCGACCGGCCTCGCCGCCGAATAGGGGCAGGCTGCCGACAGGGCCGGAAC
>CALRXG020000503.1:0-5592 GCA_943372075.1 Bordetella parapertussis
CTCGACGTGTTCGGCGTCCACTGCGTCGGCGGCATCGTCGGCGCGCTCGGCACCGGCATCCTGGTCAACCCGGCGCTCGGTGGTGCGGGCATCATCGACTACACCGCGATCCCGCCGAAGGTCGCCGATTACGACTTCGCCGCGCAGATGATCTCGCAGTGCTGGGGCGTCGGCACCACGCTGGTGTGGTCCGGCATCGGCTCGGCGATCCTCTACAAGGTCGTCGACGTGATCGTCGGCCTGCGCGCCAATGTCGAGACCGAGCGTGAGGGCCTCGACATCACCGAGCACACCGAGCGCGCCTACAACATGTAAGATTGGCGGCCCTTGAGGGCCGTTAATTCGAGGGTTCTCCCGGGGCGCGACCTCCCCAAGCGGTCGTTCCCAGAACTACGGTCCGGGCACATACCCGGCAATGTCCGGGCCGTTGAGGGGCTCCAGCGCAAGTTGGAGCCCCTTTCTTTTTTTGCGGCTTGAGAAAATAATGTCGAAATGACCTGCCATCATGGAATGGCAGGCTACAAACGACGAAGCCGACAACAAAAACGGGAGGACGTCATGAAGGTGCAAGGCAGGTGCTATTGCGGCAATGTGCGCTATGAGGCCGAGGGCGAACCGATGATGGCGGCGCAATGCCTGTGCCGCGAATGCCAGTACATCACCGGCGGCGGCCCCAACATGTTCATGGCGATGCCGGCGACCGGCTTCAAATACACCGCGAGCCAGCCCAAGCAATTCACCCGCAAGGATCTCGAGCGCGCCGTGACCCGCGAATTCTGCCCGGAATGCGGCACCCATCTGGTGACCAAGGTGCCCGGCCTGCCTGCCACGATCCTCAAGGTCGGCACCTTCGACGACCCCAGCGTGTTCACCCCGCAGATGACGATCTTCACCTGCGACAAGCAGGCCTTCCACCACTTGCCCGAAGGCAAGCCGTCGTTCGACAAGATGCCGGCACGGTAAGGCACCGCGCATTGATTGCGTAGCCCGGACGGAGCGCAGCGCAATCCGGGCTACCGGTCTTTGGGAATCACGCAGCATCCCGCGCGTGTTCGACGCGGTCGCGGCCGTGGCGCTTGGCCATGTAGAGCGCCTGGTCCGCGGTGCGCATCAGGCCGCCGAGATCGAAACCGCTCTGCCTGACGGTGAAGCCGATGCTGATCGTCACCGGCAATTGGGTGACGCCGTCGAGAATGGTTCTTTCGGCGCAATCGCGGCGGATTTGTTCGGCGCCATGCGCGGCCTGCTCGTGGCTCAGGCCGGTCAGCACCGCCGCGAATTCCTCGCCGCCGTAGCGGGCGACCAGCGCGCCGTTCCGGGCCGCGAACTGGCGCAGCACATCGGCAATCTCGACCAGCACCTTGTCGCCGATCTCGTGTCCGTAGCGGTCGTTGATCGACTTGAAATGATCGATGTCGCACATCAGCACCGCGGCCGACGCACCGTCCGTCTGCGCCTGGTCGAGAGCGGCGGCCGCCTCGGCATCGAAGCCGCGCCGGTTCAACAGGCCGGTCAGCTGGTCGGTCTGCGACATCAAGGCGAGCTCGCGGCGGGTCTGCGCGAGCTCCAGCATCAGCATGCCGGCGCGCCAGGACATGGCACCGCTGAGCGCGATCGAGATGAAGACCCCGGCGGTGAGCCCGAATAGCTGCATCTGGCCGACCGTGATCGGCGCCGCGAGATTGCGGCCGAACACCAGCATGCCCATCGTAAACGACATCACCGCGGTCGAGAGCGCGGCGATCGCCATCACCTTGCCGGTGCGGCGCAGGACGTCGGCGCGTGTCTCGATCTTGATGGCCATCTCAGTCTGCCCACGCCCCGGTGATCCGTGGAATCCTTGATCCCGGCGGTGTTGCCAATTGCTGAAGGAAACGAGGCCGCGGGACGCCGACGTTAACGGCGGGTAAAGCCGATCGCTCAAATGCGCGACAGTGCGCGGCGATCCCGCTCAGTCGATCAGGACTTCCTCGTCCGGAATTTCGGCGGGCGCGCCATCGCGCAAATATCGCTCGAGAATCCCGGCGAGCGACAACGGCGTCAGCCGCTCCTCCGCGCTCGACAGATCGGCGATCGGCCACCAGCGGAAGCGGTCGAGCACCGCCGCCTCGGCCTCGTCGGCCATCACAGGCTCGAACCGGTCGGCGTGAACGATGCGGTACTCCTCCTTCTGGGAGAACCGCCGGCCGCCCCAATTGAAGGTGTGATGGCGCAGCCAGACGACAGGGCCCTGCGCGAACCCGGTCAACCCCACTTCCTCGGCCAATTCCCGCCGCAGCGTCGCTTCAGGCGTCTCGTCACCCTCGATGCCACCGCCCGGAGCAACCCAGAAGGCGTCGCCGCCGTGTGGCGGACGAATCCGCAGCAGCAGCACTTCGCGTTCACCCGTGATGATGAGCGCCCTGACGGCGCGGCGGTGGATCATGTCAAAGAGCAATCTCGGTGCAATTTCGATGCGGTTTTGCTCGGCCAGCACTGATATCACGGGCCGGCCGCTCGCGCCCGTCGCCGATGGTTAATCGCGTCTTAACCTCGCCCTATCTATGGTGACTTGATCGGTTTACGGTCGGCGCCCCCTCAACCCCGACCGCAGTGAAAGTGCTGGCATTTCAACCATGGCAATGACCGCCTCATCCGGCTTGGCGCAGGGCGCCGGCGATGTCGCATCCGCCGGCCAGGCCGAGCGTTCCCCGTTCGTGCGGACCACCGAGCTGCTGGCGCCGTACCAGCCGGCTAAGCCGTTGATTACGCTGTCGGTCGGCGAGCCGCAGCACCCCGTGCCGGATTTCGTCGGGCCGGTACTGTCGAAATTCACCGCCGAGTTCGGCCGCTACCCGATGGCCAAGGGCATCGAGCCGTTCCGCCGCGCCGCCGCGTCCTGGCTGTCGACCCGGTTCCAATTGCCGCGTCCAGTCGATCCGGAGAGCGAGGTGATGGTGCTGAACGGCAGCCGCGAGGGGCTGTTCTTCGCCGCGATCACAGCCGCGCGTTACGTCGCGCCGCGCAAGGGCCGGCCGGCGATCCTGATGCCGAATCCGTTCTATCCGGCCTATGGCGCCGGCGCGCGCGCCGCCGGCTGCGAGCAGATCTATCTGCCGACCACGCTCGCCAACGGCTTCCTGCCCGACCTCGATTCGATCGACGAGGCGACGCTGGCGCGCACCGTGGCGTTCTTCATCGCCTCGCCGGCCAATCCGCAGGGCTCGGTCGCCTCGCGCGCCTATTTCACGCGGCTGAAGCAGCTCGCCGATCGCCATGGCTTCATGATCCTGAGCGACGAGTGCTACTCGGAGATCTACACCCGCGAAGCGCCGGGCAGCATGCTGGAATGCGCCGGCCCCGACTTCACCAACGTGGTCGCGTTCCAATCGCTGTCGAAGCGCTCGAACCTGCCGGGCATGCGGGTCGGCTTCGCCGCCGGCGACCGGAAGTTCATGGCCGCGTTCCTCGAACTGCGCAACGTCGCAGCACCGCAGGTTCCGGTGCCCTTGCAGCATGTCGCGGTCGCCGCCTATGGCGACGAGGCGCATGTCGAGGAGAACCGCAGGCTCTATCGCATCAAGTTCGATCTCGCCGATCAGATCCTCGGCAGCCGCTACGGCTACAAGCGGCCCGCCGGCGGGTTCTGCGTCTGGCTCGACGTCTCCGATCGCGGCGGCGACGAGGCGACGACGGTGAGGCTATATCGCGACGCCGGCGTTCGCGTGATTCCCGGCAGCTATCTGGCGCGCGAGCAGAACGACGGTTCCAATCCGGGCGCGGGCTATATCCGCCTCGCGCTGGTCTCCGACAGTGAATCGACGGCCGAGGCGATGCATCGCCTGGTCGAAACCCTGGGTTAATCGCGAAGCGCGAAGATTGAGTATGCCAGCGATCGAACGTGTCATCCCCCTGGTCGGCCATTTGCCGCTCTCGTTGCGCGAGGCGCTGGCGCGACGGCTGCGCGAACTGACCGGACTCGGCCTGATCGCGCTGTCGGGCGCGATCGCCGCCGCGCTGATGACCTGGTCGGTGCAGGATCCGTCGCTGAGCCACGCCACCTCGCGCGCGATCCGCAACGTGCTCGGCTACCCCGGCGCGATCGGCGCCGACCTGTTGATGCAGATCCTCGGCCTCGGCTCGATCATGTTGCTGCTGCCGGTCGCGGTGTGGGGCTGGCGGATGCTGACGCACCGTCCGTTCGACCGCGAGGCGCTGCGGCTCGGTTGCTGGATCCTGTGCACGGTGATCGCGGCGGGCTTTGCCAGCTGCTGGCCGCACAACACCGCATGGCCGCTGCCGACCGGGCTCGGCGGCGTGGTCGGCGACGCGCTGCTGCGCACGCCAGCCGTGGTGTTCGGCCCGCCCGGCTTCATCTACCGGGCGGTGCTGGGGCTGATCCTGTTCGCGGCGATGGCCGTGACCTTCCTGTTCGCCTGCGGCTGGGGCGCCAAGGAGCGCGATCCGGAGCTGACGCCGATCGCCGATGACGACGAGCCGTTCGTCGAGGAGGACGAGGATCGCAGCTCGGTCTCGCTGGGCTGGCTGTTCCACGCCCTGATGAGCGCGAAGGCGCGGCTCGGCTGGTTGTTCACATCAGCCTACAAATCGCTGGTTTCGAGCGGATCGCAGGGCCGTGCTGCCGCGTTCGAGCGCCAGGAGCCCAATATCGGCGGCGGCCGCGCGGCGCCCTCGATCGCGCCCGCGCACGACGAAGACGAGGATGACGCCGAACAGCTCGGCGACGACGAGGAAGCAGAGGACGAGGAGGAGGAAGCTCCCGTCGCCCGCGCGCCGCGCAAGAAGGCCGAACCGAAACCGAAGAAGAAGAATTCCGACAAGTTCGAGCTGCCGTCGGTCTCGGTGCTCAGCGCGCCGAAGGCAAGTGATCGCCAGCCGCTGAGCAAGGCCGAGCTCGAAACCAATTCGCGCTCGCTCGAAGGCGTGCTGCAGGATTTCGGCGTGCGCGGCGAGATCGTCAAGGCCAATCCGGGTCCGGTGGTCACGCTGTATGAGCTGGAGCCCGCGCCCGGCATCAAATCGTCGCGCGTGATCGGCCTGTCCGACGACATCGCCCGCTCGATGAGCGCGCTGTCGGCGCGCGTCGCCGTGGTCGCCGGCCGCAACGCGATCGGCATCGAGCTGCCGAACGCGCATCGCGAGAAGGTCTATCTGCGCGAGCTGCTGGTCGCCAAGGAGAGCGTCGATTCGGTGGCCAAGCTGCCGCTGTGTCTCGGCAAGACGATCGGCGGCGATCCCGTCATCATCGATCTCGCGCGCACGCCGCATATGCTGATCGCCGGCACCACCGGCTCCGGCAAATCGGTCGCGATCAACACCATGATCCTGAGCCTGGTGTACCGGCTGCGGCCGGATCAGTGCCGGCTGATCATGGTCGACCCGAAGATGCTCGAACTGTCGGTCTATGACGGCATCCCGCATCTGCTGACGCCCGTCGTCACCGATCCGAAGAAGGCGGTGGTGGCGCTGAAATGGGCCGTGCGCGAGATGGAAGAGCGCTACAAGAAGATGTCCAAGATCGCGGTCCGCAACATCGACGGCTACAATGCCCGGATGGCGGAAGCGCGGGCCAAGGGCGAGATCATCACTCGC
>CALRXG020000504.1:0-5579 GCA_943372075.1 Bordetella parapertussis
GGACATCTTGGCGACGGACATCGGAAGGGCGGGGCCAGGTAGCAGGCCTGTAGTCTGACCACCATCGAATGAACGGCGCATGAAAGCAACTGCCCCGTCACCTATGCGTGCACGGCGCCGGACAGTCCAAGTCCGGGATTCTCCGGCGCTTCCCAGTCCAAGACGCGCGGGCCGCGCAGGGCTTACCGATGGCTCCGGGCTTGGAGCCCGGAGCGACCGTTCAAAACGAAGGCTCGCGAGAACGGGCCAGAGGAGAGCATCACATGAGAACTTCCGCGGTCCACAAGGCATTGCTGGGGATGGCGATCGCCACCAGCCTGGGGATCGGCTACGCGATCGGCGCCCAGCCGCACATGGACGAAAGCCTTGCGCTGCTGCAATCGGCCCGCGGCGAACTCGCCAAGGCAACGCCGAACAAGGGTGGCCACCGCGAGCGCGCCCTCGGCCTGATCGATCAGGCGATCGGCGAGGTGCGAGCCGGCATTGCTTTCGCCGGCGGCTAACTATTGACGAATGACTTTTTGCATCAGCAGAGGACGATACTCATGAACAGATTGATTGCAGCCGCGTTCCTTCTTGCCACGCTCGGCAGCGCCAGCGCCATGCCGCTCGCACCGGTCACGACCACGGAGAACCCCGACGTCATCACGGTTGCAGGCGGTTGCGGCGGCGGCTGGCATCGCGGCCCCTACGGCGGCTGCCGCCGCAACTTCGCGCAGCCATGGGCGCATGCCTGTCCGCGCGGCTTTCATATCGGCCCGGGCGGGCGCTGCCGCGCCAACGGCACCTAAAGGGATTTGAGCACGAGAGCCTTTTCCATCACGCGAGCGGCGGACGGACACGTCCGCCGTTTTCGTTTGCAGCCATCAACGCGTCGGTCAAAGCACTCAATAGACGCCCTTGTTCATGGTCCTGAGCCGCTGTGCCAGCGTCCTCATCACCTTCAGGGCAAAATGCGGCGTCTGGCTGACGAGGAAGAGAAACTGCTTTTCCGAGACTGGGACGAGCTCGACATCCGTGAGCGCCGTGGCGGTCGCACTCCTCGGCTCGTTGTCGATCAACGCCATCTCGCCGAAGATCGTGTCCGGCGCCAGGTCCGCCATGGTCTTGTTGCCGACCTGAATGCGCACATAGCCGCTCTTGATGACAAAGAGCTCGTTGGCTTGTTCGCCCTCGCGAAAGATGATCCCGCCGGCGCGGACCAGCCGCGTTTCGATGCTGTTGCCCGTCAGAAGACTGAAGCTTGCGTCTGCCACTCGAAATTCCTTTCCCCGAACCAGGCGCAGAATGCGTCCTGTTGTCTGCGGCTCCGGCTAAAACAAATGCGCGAAAACAAAGTAGAGAACGCCTGAGATCAGCATCGCCACCGGCAAGGTCAGAACCCAGGCCATGGCGATGTTCCGGATGGTCGACCATTGCAGGCCGGATCCGTTCGCGGTCATGGTGCCGGCGATGCCGGACGACAGCACATGCGTCGTCGACACCGGCAGGCCGTATCCATCCGCAGCCGCGATGGTCGCAGCCGCCGTGATCTCGGCGCAGGCACCCTGCGCGTAGGTCAAATGAGTCTTACCGATCTTCTCACCCACCGTCACGACGATCCGCTTCCAGCCGACCATCGTGCCGAGGCCGAGCGCGATGGCGACCGCGATCTTCACCCAGGACGGAATGAACTTGGTGGCGGCATCCAGCGAGCCCTTGTAGCGATTGAGCGTCGCAACGTCGGCATCGGTCAACCCGCTGTCGCCGCCCTTCATGAGCAGGCGAAGCGCCTCCGACACCAGGTACATGTCGTTACGAGTGTTGCGGACGGTCTCGGCGGGGAATTTGGCCAGCGAACCATATTGAACGACCTGGTCGCTGATCTCGCCGATGAGCACGGCGAGTGATGGGTAGGTATCGTCGGCAAGCTGCCGAAGCGCGATGTAGTTCGTCAGCGCCGGACGCGGATCGCCGGTCACCTTGCGATCGGCGCCCCTGTCCTCGACGACCTTGCTTGCCGCTGCCGAATTCGCGGTGAACGCCTCGATCTGGCTCGCCGGCATCGCGCGGTTGAGCGCATAGGCGGTGGGGACCACGCCGATCAGGATCAGCATGATGAGGCCCATGCCTTTCTGACCGTCGTTCGATCCGTGGAAGAAGCTGACCAGCGTGCAGGTCAGGATCAGGATGCCGCGAATCCACCACGGCGGCGGTTGATCGCCCTGCGGCTCGCCGAACAGCGCGGGGGTCGCGCGCAGCAATGCGGTCTTCAGCCCGTAGAGCAGGATGGCGGCGAGCAGGAATCCGAACAGCGGCGACAGCAGCAGCGCCTTGCCGGTGTTGACGGCCTGCGACCAGTCCACGCCGGAGGTGCCTTTCCTTCCGTGCATCAGGGCGTTCGCGATCCCGACGCCCATGATCGATCCGATCAGGGTGTGCGAACTCGAGGCGGGCAGTCCGAAATACCAGGTCCCCACGTTCCAGATGATGGCAGCGATCAGCAGCGCGAACACCATGGCGAAGCCGGCGCTGCTGCCGACCTGAAGGATCAATTCGACCGGCAGCAAGGAGACGATGCCGAACGCGACCGCGCCGCTGGAGAGGAGGACGCCGATCAAATTGAACAGGCCCGACCAGACAACGGCAATGTGGGCCGGCATCGAGCGCGTGTAGATCACGGTTGCGACCGCGTTCGCCGTGTCGTGGAAGCCGTTGACGAATTCGAAGCCGAGCGAGATCAGCAACGCAACGAACAGCAGCAGGAACGCGGCATACGAGGTCTTGCCGGCGCCCGTGGCGCCGACGTCCGCGTAGATGCTGTAGGCCACGAACAGCAACGCGGCGCCGATCACGCCGAGATAGATGATGCCGGTGAGGGGATGAAAGCCTTTCTCGAGATCGGGACCACCACGCCGCGCAGGCTCGATCGAACCAGGTAACGCCACATCGCTCATATGATCGCCCCATGCAGCCGCGGGAGGACAAAAGCGGCCATATGACATTGGGACTACGTTTACATGACGTCCATGTGACAGTTGCGTGAAGGCACTTTGACCCGACCCACGGACCGATACCTAATACCTTGATAAGGTTAGCGTAACCGGCCTAGTGCTGGGATACCGGCCGCGCCGGCGCGTAGAGCTCCTCGGCATATTTGTGCGCCAGCCAGGACGAGATCACGCCCGGGATGAAGCCGACCATCCCGTACAGGATGAACTGCACCGCGCCGCTCTCGGAGCCGTGCGAGGCGTAGGTCAGCGCGGCGCCGACGAAAGCCACCGCGCCGACGATCAGCATCCGCACCACCGGCGAGATCCGCCGCACATGCATCAGGATGTCGTCGATCGCGCCGAACATCAGCGACGGCACGATGCCGAACAGATAGTTGTATTGCAGCGACTTCACGAACACGACGAGCAGCTTCGCCACTTCGCCGCCATTGGTCTCGGTCCAGTAGCCGGACTGATAGGTGGTCATGAGCAGCAGCAGGAAGCCGCCGATGAACGGCCCGATGGCCGCGAAGATCAGATAGCGTTTCATGGCACCCTCTTGCCCGACCTCAAGCAAGTGTAACGCAGTCGCGCGACGGTGCTAGGAAAAATCGAAAACGCCTGACAATGTTCCGAAGCTTGCGCGTCGAATGCGCCGCAACACGCGGACGCGCTGCGATACGAAATCGCCCGGACGGAGCCGGGCGATGACATCGTCAGCAACAGAGCGGAAGCGCGGACGGCTACTCGCCCCACGCCGCGAAGGCGTCGTTGAAGGCCCGCTCACCGGGGGCGCCCTTTTCGATCGCGATGATCGCGCGGCGCTGGTTGGTGTAGACCAACGGCACGTCGAACCACGACCGCTCCTTCAGGAGCTGCAGGTTGCGCGAGCGGTCGGCGTCGACGTTGGAGAGGCCGACCAGGAAGAAGCCGTCGGTGACCTTGACCGCGAGGCCTGCGAGCGGCGTGCCGCGCGCCTGCTCGTTGGATTTCATCAGGATGCCCGGCACGTTGCCGACGCCGCCATTGGCGAAGTCCTGCGGCAGGATGAAGGTCAATTCCGCGGTGTGGCTCGCCGGCAGCGATGTATCGGTGTTGCGGCGGAACGACATCGTCATCTTGAACTTGCGATCCGGGATATCGATGTCGGCGCGCACGGCGATGTCGGGCTTCTGGTTGCCCGATCCCTTGACCTGCTCGGTGCGCCAGACCACCGAACCGACATATTGCTTGCCCTTCGGATCCGACGGGTCCTCGTCATAGAGCACCACGCGCTGCGCGATCGGCGCAACCGGCTCGCCCGACGACGAGGGCTGGCCGACGCGATCGGTAATCTTCTTGCTCGCCGGCGCCGCAGCATCCTTCGGCGCCTCGACCGGCGCGGAGGATTTGAACAGGCTGCTGATCGAGGAGAAGTCCGGCTTGCCCCAGATCAAGAGGCCGGCGCCCACCAGGATCAGCAGGATGCCCGCGATCGCGGTCTTGAATGGGAATATCGAACCGACGCGCGGCGGCTTCTTCGGCTCGCGGTCGGCATTGCTGATCCGCGACCGTTGCTGCGGAGGCGCCTGGGGCGGCTGCGGGGTGTAGCGCTCCGCCTCCTCAATCGACTCGTCGTACGAATACGGCGCTTCGGGATCGCCGCCGCGATTCTCCAGGCTCGGCTCGAGCCGGTCGAATTCCGGCGTGGGCGACGGCACGTTGGCGTAGGTCTTGCGCGCGTTGCGGCTGGCCTGCGCGGCGGCGCGCCCGAGATCGTCGGCATCGGCGGTGATATCGCGGAAACCGCGTACGCCTGGCGCAGCCGGCGGAACCGGCGGCGGCGCGCCTTCGCCAGCGCGGCGCGGCAGACCCGGCCGGGCCGGCGGCACCTGGCTATCGAGCGCGGGCGGAACTGGCGGATTCTGTGGCCGCGGCGGAGCCGGCGGCGCATCAGGGCGCAGATTGCGCGGCGGGCGGGGTTCAGCGGGGGGACGCGGGCGCGCGGCACTGTCGGCGGAACTGGCCTCCGACGGCCTTCCACTTGCCTCCGGCGGCCTTTGATTTGCCTCCGGCGGCCTTGGATTTGCCTCCGGCGGCCTTGCACCTGCTTCCGGCGGTCTTGGATTGGCGCGGCGCAATGGATCGCTGCTGCGGGCGCCGCCGCCGGGGCGGGAGGCCTCGCGGGCGCGCTGCGCGGCTTCGGACTCGACCTTGCGAACCGCCTCTTCCAGCGACAGCCGTTCGCGGGTGATCTCGGACTCGGAGAGCGGCGGCTGCACGCCGCGGAGCTGCTGGATCAACGCCGTCCGCGCCCGCGCATACAGCGCGCGGCGAGCTTCGCCGGGGGCGTTGGGGTCCAATCCGGCGATGGCACGGGCGATCAGCGGGTAGTAGTCAGCCATTTCCACACAATTGGTGGGATATAGGTAATATCCCGTTAAGCCTCGAACGGATTCTGTACCAGAATAGTATCTTCACGCTCCGGGCTGGTGGACAGCAGGGCGATCGGACACCCCACCAGTTCCTCGACCCTGCGGACATACTTGATGGCCTGAGCCGGAAGGTCCGCCCAGGACCGCGCATTGGCGGTCGGCTGCTTCCAGCCCTCGATGATCTCATAGATCG
>CALRXG020000505.1:0-5571 GCA_943372075.1 Bordetella parapertussis
TCGGAGCTGACGATTACGTCGAGAAGCCATTCTCGGGTAAGGATCTCGTCGCTCGCATGAAGACGCTTATTGCCAAGTATTTCGCGCACTGCGAGCGACCAGTTTCGGCGTGTCACGTTCCCGGGTTTGACACGCTGACGCAGCGTGAAGTGCAGATTGTTGACCAATGTCTGGCCGGAGCAACCTCGAAAGAAACTGCTCAAAGGTTGGGGATCAGCTTTCGGACGGTTGAGGACTATCGATCGAGCATCATGCGGAAGCTGGGCGTCAAGAATGTCGCGGAGATGGTGCGGATCGCCATCATGCACGATCGAACCCCGGCACCGGAAGCTCCAATGGCCAAAGAGGCTGCCGGCGGCGGCATCGAGTCCGTGGGTTGAGGTCGATCGGCCCGTGGATGTACGGGCAGGATTGTTCAACGCTGCTTAAGGCGGCGGTAGGAAACATCACCTCCGAGCGCTCCCGGATATCACGAGAGCGCCGATGCATCGAGGTCTCAATGCGCAAGAACCTTCCGGTGACCGACACCGAATATCTCATCGGCGACGACGTCCTGATTGTCTCCAAGACCGACACCAAAGGACGGATCGCCTTCGTCAACAGGGCATTCATCGATGCGTCGGGGTTTTCCGAGGACGAACTGCTTGGTCAGCCTCACAACATCATTCGTCATCCGGACATGCCTTCGGAGGCCTTCGGAGATCTCTGGGCAACGATCAAGGCGGGCAAGCCCTGGGCGGGCGCGGTAAAGAACCGGCGCAAGAACGGCGACTTCTACTGGGTGCTGGCAAGCGCCACACCGACTTACGAGAACGGCGAGATCAGCGGCTACATGTCGATCCGGACGAAGCTGCCGGCGGATCAGCGTGCCGAAGCCGAACTCGTCTACGCTCAGTTCCGTGCCAGGGAGGCGCGGAACTGGCGGCTCGACGCCGGCGTCGTGCGTCGCCGTTCGGTCCTCGATCGCCTTGTCATCTTCACGCGAACGTTGAAGGCGCGCCTGACGACTCTCGTGGTCGCGCAGGCGGCATTCATGGTCGCCATAGGGCTGATCGGCCTGCTGACCACTCATTCCAGCAACAAACGCGTGCAGTCGATCTACGAGTATCGCACGGTTGGATTGGCCCAGCTGTTGGAGATCGACGATCGCAGCAAGGCTGCCAACATCATGTTGCTCAACGCGGCGATCCGCGGCAAGGCGGGCGAGCCGGCCGCGGATGTCGAGCGCAGGGTTCTCGACAACTCGGCGGTGATCAGCAAGGTCTGGGCGCAGTACGAGGCGCTTCCGCACACTGCCGAGGAAAGAAACGTCGCAGAATCGTTCGTGCAGCGACGCAAGGCCTACCGCGAGGTCGGCATCAATGCGGGGCTGCCGCTGCTGGCTGCCGGCAAGTTCGACGAACTCGGTGAACTCGAGGCCGGCAAGGCCCAGGAGCTGTTCCGCCTCGAGAAAGCGGACCTCGACCAACTCGTGGCGCTCGAGGTCGCGCGAGCGAAGGCCGAATACGAGGCGGCGCAGCAGGACTATTGGACGGCGTTGTATGTGGCTCTGGCGGTTCTCGGCTGCGGCTTGCTGCTTGGCTGCCTGCTGGGCTATCGCACGATCCGTGCCATTACCGTTCCGGTGGAGCAGCTCAATTCCGCCATGGGCAAGATCGCGCAGGGCAACAACAACAACCGCATCGTCGTCGAGCGCGACGACGAGATCGGGGTCGCGCTGCGCAACATTCAGGCGATGCAGAACAAGCTCGGCTTCGAGATCGAGGAGCGACGTGATCGCGCACGGATCGCCGAGGAGGAGAAGTCACGGGCGCTGAAGGACATGGCGGACTCGGTCGAACTGGAAACGGTTCAGGCCGTCGGCGACGTCTCGGTGCGGATGCAGCAGATGGCCGACAACGCGTCGCTGATGAACGACAGCGCGGCGACGGTCGGCTCCAATAGCGGCAGCGTCGCTGCCGCGGCCGAGCAGGCGCTCGCAAATGCCCAGACGCTCACCCACGCTGCCTCGCAGATGAGCGCGTCGATCAATGGGATCGCCAGCCAGATCAACTCGTCCAGGGCTCTCACGGTCGAGGCGATCACCGCCTCAGGGCATGCGCAGAAGACCATCGCGAAGCTGTCGGAGGCCGCGGGCCGGGTCGGGGTCGTCACCAGCCTGATCAGCGAGATCGCGAGCCAGACCAATCTGCTGGCGCTCAATGCGACCATCGAGGCGGCCCGTGCGGGTGACGCGGGCCGCGGCTTCGCCGTGGTGGCCTCTGAAGTGAAGGCGCTGGCCGAGCAGACCGGCAAGGCCACCAGCGAGATCGCGCAACAGATCAGCGAAATCCAGGAGGCGACCCGCGAGTCGGTGTCCTCGATCAGCGCGATCGGTGACGTCATCCGGAGCGTCGACGAGTTCTCGACCCAGATCTCGCAAGCGATGGAGCGACAGAGCGTCGTCACCCAGGAGATTTCGCAGACGGTGGAGGAATCCGCGCAGGCGGCGCGCGAGGTGGCCAGTCAGATCGTCAGCGTCTCCAGCGAGGCGGCGGAGACCGGTCGTCGTGCCACCGAGATCCGTGATGGGTCCATCGACATCGCCGAGAAGGTCAGCGGTCTGCGTGCCACGCTCGTACGGGTGGTTCGCACCTCGACCGCCGACGTCAATCGACGGCTCGCGGCTCGCGTCGATATCGACCGGCCGGGAACTGCTGTGATCAACGGGGAGCAGCACCGGGTTCGGGTCCACGACCTGTCGGAGAACGGGGCGATCCTGCTCGATGCCGCGGTCGACGTCGCCATTGGCGGGCGGATTGCCGTGACGATCGACGGCTTGATGTCAAATCTGCAAGGCCTGGTGAAGCGGGTCGACGAGCGCGGCATCCTCGTGGGTTTCGAACTGACCGATGACGTCAAGGCGGTCATTCGTTCGCTGATCTCGGGGCGCGTCGCAGCCTGATCCGTCGATCGGCTGCGCTCGTGGCTGAAGCCTTCATTCAGTCCGACCGGCAGGCGCCGAGCAGGAGGAGTAATGGCCCGCCGTGGCTTTTGCTGCTGCTGTTCTGGCGGCCGGGCCGGCAATCAATAGCGACCACCGTCGCGCTTTTGTTGCGTGATCCATTCCGACAGGGTTTTCGTTTTCGATCCTTGAGCGCCCGACGATCCCCGTCCGATGCTCTTGCCGGAACGGGCTGGCCGAGGCTCGGCCGACTTGGTTTCCACGATTGTGGCCGTGGTAGCGGTCGATCTCTCGGCAGCTTCCTTTTCGAGGCGCAGCTTCCTCAGCCGTGCCATCTTGTCCCGCTCGGCCTCGGTCGCAGCTGTGTCTGACAACATCGCCTTGGGATGAGTCTCCGCTGAACCCAAAACTCCGATGATCGTCGTCTCGCCGAGCGCCTTGCAGGCCTCGAGCCGATGCAATCCCTCGAGCAAGACGAGCCGGCTCTCATCTGGCCGAACCAGAATAGGGATTTGTTGTCCAATTTCCAGAATGCTCGCGGCGATCTCTTCAACGACCTCAAGCCTGAGGGTTTTCCTCTTCTTCAAGGGAACGTAGATCTGGTCGATTGGAAGGTTTTCCGGGCTGGGCACGGTGTTACTCCCTCCTCAGGGGCGGTCCAAAACACGATTCAAGGATGAAGCGCTACGCCGTGGCTGAAACCTTGTAAACCAGGGCGGGGCCTCAAGCGATCGGCCAAAAGGCTTAATCCGATCGCCAGGCGCCGAGCAGGAACCGTCGCATCGGCGCGGCGCCTGCCTGCTTCTGCACATCGGGCAGATCGATGGCGTAACGCTTCATCAGCAGTTTGATTGCAATCGCGATGATCACGAACGGCGTGACATAGATTGCGAAAACTCCGAAGGCACGCATGTGCTGCTCCGTAAGCTTTGGAACGCGCATGTTATCCCAAACGCTCACGGGGCGGCAGCTAAAAATTGTGTGGCGGACGATGAGCCTGCGTTGACCGAATTCCCGCACATCGACAATTCGTGACCCACCGTGGTGGCGATGGTGACGACGTCACGCCGCTCGCCAAGGCCAACGATCTCCGCACGCTGATCCGCAGGCGTCGCTCGCGGCGATGAAGGACGTCGGGCACACATCGCGCATGGCGGCATGCGGCGGCTTCGATTGACACCGATGCTGTCGGCGCTACGCTGCCGGAACCGGGGCATTTTGCCAAGAGAATCAAGACCCAGAACAACCAGGCCCCGGACAGACAAGCAAAGGGCAGGACACGCCGTGACACGCGTCATCGCGTCTTGAGCGGGACCACGCGGACCTCCGCGCTCGCGCCATTCCGGATCCGCAGCTATCGGTTTCAATGGCCGTCGGACCTGCTCACCTCCTGGGCGTTCGAGGTCGAGACGCTGGTGCTCGGCTGGTATATCATGGTCGAGACCGGCTCGGTGCTGCTGCTGACCGTGCTCGCCTCGCTGCAATATGTCGGCACGCTGGTCGCGCCGGTCGTCGGCATGATCGGCGATCGCATGGGGCATCGCGACCTGCTGGCCGTGATGCGCTTCGCCTATACGGCGCTCGCCGGCACCATCATGACGCTGGCGCTATCAGGGCATCTCGCGCCGCTCAACGTCATGATCATCGTCGCGATGATGGGTGTGATCCGCCCGTCCGACCTCGGCGTGCGCGGCGCGCTGCTCGCCGACATCATGCCGCCGGAGCGGCTGGTCGGCGCCATCAGCCTGGCGCGCACAACGCAGGATTCCGCGCGCATCGCCGGCGCGCTGACCGGGGCGGGCTTGTTCGCGGCGCTTGGCATCGGCTACGTCTATGTCGGGATCGCCAGCTTCTATTTCGTCGCCGCCATCCTGATGCTCTGCATGGGCCGTCCGAAGTCGCATGGCGCCGCCGATCAGTCTGATATCGATCTGCCGGGTTCAAAACTGCTGCGCGACCTCAAGGAGGGCATCGTCTACGCCTGGAGCGGCCCCGGCATGCGCGCCGCGCTCTGCGTCGCGTTCCTCGCCAATCTCACCGCGTTTCCGCTGACCAACGGCCTGCTGCCTTACGTCGCGCGCGACATCTTCCATACCGACCAGACCGGCCTCGGCTATCTCTCCGCGAGCTTCGCGGTCGGCTCGCTGATCGGCTCGATCACGCTCAGCATGGCCGGCGGCGTGCGCATCGCGCGGCTGCTGATCGGCGCGACGCTTGCCTGGTACGCGATGCTCCTGGTGTTCGTCGAACTCAGGACCATGCCGGTGGCGATGGCCTGCCTGGTGCTGGCCGGCATCGCGCAGAGCATGTCGATGATCTCGGCCGCCGTGATGCTGATGCGCAACGCCAGCGCCCATCTGCGCGGCCGCGTGATGGGTGTGCGCATGATGGTGATCTACGGCCTGCCGCTCGGCCTGCTCGCCGCCGGCAGCCTGATCGACCTGATCGGCTACACCGCGACCGGCACGCTGCTCGCCGCCGCCGGCTTCATCGCCATGCTCGCGATCGCGCTGCACTGGCGGGCCGATCTCTGGCCGGTGCACGCTCCGGCGAATGCAAGGTGAGGGGGCGCGGCGGGATGCCGCGCCATGGCTGCGGATGCGCCAAAAGGACGCGACAGCGTGGGC
>CALRXG020000506.1:0-5551 GCA_943372075.1 Bordetella parapertussis
CGCAAGGGGGGCCTGCGCGATTGCAGATGAAGCCTGATGAACCTCTGATCTAGCCGATCGACCAGACGAACGGCGCGCCGGCGGTGCTGTTCGGCTTCAGATGCACCGGAATGTGCCGTCCGCAGCCGGCGGCGAGCCCCTCGAACAGGCCCGTCAGCACGCTGGCGCAGGCCGGATGATAGTCGGCGACATCGGCCATCAGCTTCCAGCCCTGCTGGCGGATTTCGAACTGGCCTTCGGACTCGCTGATCTCGGCGACGTCATCCTGCGACTCGAACAGCGCGCGCAGGAATGCGGCAAATTCCGTGGCGCGGCCACGGCTGGCACCGAGCGCCTGCGCGACCTCGTCGTAATACTGCATGCCAATCAGCTTGCCGGTGAGATGCAGCAGATAGCTCGCATCCTCCGGGCCGAACACCTGCACGATCACCGGCGCTGCCGTCTTTACATATTCCATCGCGTAGTTGCGATAGGCCTTCTCCAGCCGCGGCCTTGGCCAACTATCGACCGGCAGCGCCGGTGCGGTATTCGCATCAAATGCCGGCGCCTCGAGGTGGCGCGCGAACACCAGGCGCTGGTCGAGCTCGAGCGGATGATCATATTCGCAGTAATAGCCCTCGAGGCCGTCCTGGCCATCGACGCTCTGCTTGGTGCAGACGAAGCCGAGCCTGAGATCGCCGAGCGCGACACCGTTGTTGGCGTGCCAGCCACGCAGCATCGCACGCGAGACCTCGCCGGGCACGCCGCAGATCGCGGTGCCCTTCCAGATCCAGCGCGGCGGCGGGTAGCGGATCCAGGCCTTGCGGTCGGTCTCGCACATGTATTCGACATGCACGCCGCCGATCCAGTTGGAGAGATAGTGATACCGCGCGGCCGCGACCGCCGGCGGCAAACCATCGAGGCCGAGCTTCTTCAGACCGGGCAGGAAGCGCTCCTGCTGCTGGCGGCGAAACACCCGGAAGACGAACTCCGCGGCATCTGCGGTGCCGCGCCGCGTCACCACGGTGAGGATCAGTCCGGTGAAGAAGGCATGATAGAGATCGGCGACGCTGCGCCACTTCCGCCACTGCGCCTCTTGCTGCGGTGAATGTGTTGCGGTGCTCATGCTCACTCCCGGTCTGCGTTTGCCGGAATGTGTCATCGCCAGCGAGACGACGCAACCAACACACACGCGCTACCAGACCCACACTCAGTGTCATCGCCCGACTTGATCGGGCGGCAGTCGTTGTCGATGGAGAGGCCGCGGCGTACTGGATTCCCCGCTGTCGCGGGGAATGACGGCGGAGGATCAGGCGAAATCCGGCGCGCGGAATTACACGCGCGCGAAACGGAATTACACCCGAAAATGCTTGGAGAGCTTCAGGCCCTGCGCCTGGTAGTTCGAGCCGATGCGCTGGCCATAGAGCGCATCGGGGCGCTCGAGCATGCGTTCATAGACGAGGCGGCCGACGATCTGGCCATGCTCGAGGATGAACGGCACCTCGCGCGAGCGCACTTCGAGCACGGCGCGCGCGCCCTTGCCGCCTGCGCCGGCATAGCCGAAGCCGGGATCGAAGAAGCCGGCATAGTGGACGCGGAATTCGCCGACCAGCGGATCGAACGGCACCATCTCCGCGGCGTAGTCCGGCGGCACCTGCACGGCTTCCTTCGAAGCCAGAATGTAGAACTCGCCGGGATCGAGGATCAGGCTGCCGTCAGGCCGCGCCTTGATCGGCTCCCAGAAATCATCGACCGCATAGCCGCCGCGGCGATCGATGTCGACCACGCCGGTGTGGCGCTTGGCACGATAGCCGACGAAGCCGCCCGAGCTCTCGCCGGAGAGATCGACCGACAGCGCGACGCCATGGGTGAGATCGGCATCGTCGATATCGACCAGTCGCTCGGCGGCATGCAACGCGTCGAGCTCGTCGGCGGACAACGTCGCCTCGCCGATCCGGAAGCGGACCTGGCTGAGCCGCGAGCCCTCGCGCAGCAGCACCGGAAACGTCTTCGGTGATATCTCGGCATAGAGCGGACCGTGATAGCCGGCGCCGATCATGTCGAAGCGGCGGGTGCCGTCGGCGATCACGCGGGTGAAGACGTCGAGCCGGCCGGTCGAGCTCTTCGGGTTGGCGGCGGCGACGATCTCCTGCGGCAGCGCCAGGCTCTCCAGCAGCGGGACGATGTAGACGCAATTGGTCTCCAGCACTGCGCCGTCGGAGAGATCGATCTCGTGCAGCTTCAGCTGGTCGATCCGCTCGGCGACGGTGGCGTCGGGCCCCGGCAGGAAGCTGGCGCGGACGCGATAGGCGATGTCGCCGAGCCGCAGATCGAGGCTCGCCGGCTGGATCTGGCTCTCGACAAAGTCATAGGCGGGCAGGATGAGGCCGGCCTCCGCCATCTCCGCGATCATGCGGTCGGGCAGGATTCCGTTGGATTCATCTTCCAGCGTGAACGACACGATGCGGTCCCTCGGCGATCCCTTGAGATGGCCCAAAATCAACCTCTGAGCGGCCATCACGCCCCGAAATATGGGCTTTTACGGGTTATCCGATGACCGTCTTGACGGAAAGGGCGCGAGGGAATATCAGCAGCACTTATCCCGTGGTGATTTGAGCCGGCCGGCTTGCAGCCACGTTAAATAAGTCGCTAAACAGGCCGGGGACAGTGTGATCCCGGCTTGTGGAGGTTTCTCCAGGCCGGTTTTTTTGTGGCCAGTTTCCGAGGGAAATGGCCACTTCGGAGGTCACATGTCTGAAGGCAAGTCCACTACCGCCCACTATCGTCCCGAAACCCGCCTGGTCCATGGCGGCACGCTGCGCTCGCAATTCGGGGAGACGTCGGAAGGGCTGTTTCTCACCCAGGGTTATGTCTACGACACCGCCGAGCAATGCGAGGCGCGCTTCAAGGGCCAGGATCCCGGGTTCATCTATTCGCGCTATTCCAACCCGACCATTGCGATGTTCGAGCGCCGCATGATCGAGCTCGAGGGCGCGGAAGCCGCACGCTCGACCGCGACCGGGATGGCCGCGGTGACCACCGCGATCCTGGCGCCGCTGAAGGCCGGCGATCACGTGGTGGCGTCGAAGGCGCTGTTCGGCTCCTGCCTCTATGTCGTGCAGGATCTGCTGCCGCGCTACGGCATCGAGACGACGCTGGTCGACGGTCTCGACCTCGACCAGTGGCAACGCGCGTTGCGGCCGAACACCAAGACCTTCTTCCTGGAGAGCCCGACCAATCCGACGCTCGACGTGCTCGATATCGGAGCGATCGCCAAGATCGCGCATAGCGGCGGCGCCCGGCTGATCGTCGACAATGTGTTCGCGACGCCGATCTGGCAGAGCCCGCTGGCGCTCGGCGCCGACGTCGTGGTCTATTCCGCGACCAAGCATATCGACGGCCAGGGCCGCTGCCTCGGCGGCGTCATCCTGTCGTCGGAGGCCTTCATCGCCGAGCACATCCACAATTTCATGCGCCAGACCGGCCCGTCGCTGTCGCCGTTCAACGCCTGGGTGCTGCTGAAGGGGCTGGAGACGCTCGGCGTCCGCGTCCGCGCGCAGACCGAGAACGCGGCGAAGATCGCCGAGGCGCTGGCGAAGCACCCGAAGATCACGCGGCTGGTCTATCCCGGCCGCGCCGATCATCCGCAGGCCGCGACGGTGAAGAAGCAGATGGGCGCCGGCTCGACGCTGGTCGGCTTCGAGGTCAAGGACGGCAAGGCCGGCGCGTTCCGCTGCCTCAACGCGCTGAAGATCTCGCGGATCTCCAACAATCTCGGCGACGCCAAGAGCCTGGTCACGCATCCCGCCACCACGACGCATCAGCGCCTGGCGCCGGAGGCCCGCGCCGAGCTCGGCATCAGCGAGGGTTTTATTCGTTTCTCCGCCGGGCTCGAGCATCCCGACGATTTGATCGAGGATTTCCAGCGCGCGCTGGAGCAGGTCTAAATCTGGATGGGCTGCGGAGGTTCACCTCTCCCTTGGGAGAGGTCGGCGCGTAGCGCCGGGTGAGGGGTTATGATCCCTCGTGAGAGCTGCGGTCCCTCACCCGATTTGCTGCGCAAATCGACCTCTCCCCGTCGGGGAGAGGTGAAGTGAGTCCGCGGCCAAAGCGATTCAATCAAAGATCATGATGCTTTACGTCGCCGCCGTCGTGACGCCGCCGTCGACCACGATGGTCTGGCCGGTCATGAAGGTGGAGGCATCGGAGGCGAGATAGGCCACGGCGCCCGCGATCTCGTCGGGCTCGCCGATGCGGCGGAGCGGCGTCGACGCGGTGCGGCGCTTCAGATTGTCAGGATCCTCCCACAGCGCGCGAGCGAAGTCGGTCTTCACCAGGCCCGGCGCGACGCAATTGACCCGCACGCCCTTCGGGCCCCATTCGCCGGCGAGGCTGCGGCACAGCGCGAAGTCGGCTGCCTTGGAGATGCCGTAGGCGCCGATCACGGTCGAGCCGCGCAAGCCGCCGATCGAGGAGATGATGACGACCGAGCCCTTGCCGCGCTCGGCCATCTGCGGGATCGCCAGCGCGGAGAGCCAGATGTTGCTCTTGACGTTGGAGCCCATGATCTTGTCGAAGGCCTCGTCCGTGATGTCGAGCAGCGGGCCGTAATACGGATTCACCGCGGCGTTGCAGACCAGGATGTCGATCTTGCCGTAATGCTTGATCGTGCCGGAGACCAGCGCCTCGACCTCGTTGCGGCGCGCGATGTTGCAGGGAATGACGAGCGCGTCGCCGCCCGCCTTCTTGATGCCGTCGGCGACCTCCTGGCAGGCATCCGCCTTGCGCGACGAGACCACGACCTTGGCGCCGAGCTTGGCCAGCAGCTCGGCCGAGGAGCGGCCGATGCCGCGGCTCGAGCCGGTGATGACGGCGACCTGCCCGGTGAGATCGAACGGGGTGTTTTTCATTGTTGTTGCCTCCCGGATGGGCCGTCATTCCGGGGCTCGCGAAGCGAGAACCCGGAATCCATTGGGCCGCATCATTGGTGGTGAAATGGATTCCGGGCTCGCCGCTTTGCGGCGCCCCGGAATGACAGTTGAAGACTACGCCAGCAGCCCGCCGCCCTCGCTGACGCGACGGAGGTGGTAGTCGGTATCACCGAGCGTGTTCTCGATCATGGTCAGCCGCTTGAAGTAGTGGCCGATCTTGGCTTCCATGGTCATGCCGATGCCGCCATGCAGCTGGATCGACTGCTGGCCGACGAACTTCAGCGACTTGCCGATCTGCACCTTGGCCGCCGCGACCGCCGACGCACGCTCCTTGGCATCGCTGAAATCCGACGCCATGGTCGCGAACATCGACATGCTGCGGGCCTGCTCCAGCGCCACGAACATGTCGGCGGCGCGGTGCTGCAGGCTCTGGAACGTACCGATCGCAACGCCGAACTGCTTACGGGTCTTGATGTACTCGACAGTGTCCTTCAGCGACTGGTCCATCGCGCCGACCGCCTCCGCGCACAGCGCAATGCGGGCTTCGTCCGCGACGCGCTCGATCAGCGGCAGGCCGTTCTCGGGATCGCCGATCGCGGCGTCAGCGCCGACTTCGACATTGGTGAAGGTGATGTCGGCCG
>CALRXG020000507.1:0-5547 GCA_943372075.1 Bordetella parapertussis
GCTTTAGTTCAAGCGAACGATCGCGAAGTTCAGCAGCGAGGCAAACGCCACCCACACGGCGTAAGGCGCGAAGAGAATGGCGCTGATCCTGTCGGCTTTCCAGGTCGCGATCTGGAAGGCGACGATCGCCAACAGCAGCGCAACAATGACGGCAAGCGCAACGCCGGGCTGATGCAAGCCGAAGAATATCGGCGACCATGCGAAGTTCAGGGCCATTTGCGCCAACCAAAGGCGCCAGCTGGACGGAGAGCCCCGCTCCCGAACACGCCAGCCTGCAACGGCGATCAGCAGATAGACGATCGACCAGACCGGAGCGAACACCCAGTTGGGCGGGTTGAACGCGGGCTTGCTCAAGGCTGCGTACCAGGCGTCGGGCCTGTTCAGATATCCGATCGCAAATCCGGCGCCGAGCACCGCGATCACGAACAGGACCAGTCGACCATATCTCATCATCGCTCCATTGCGCTGCCGCCGGCAGCGCGGATGTCGATGCAGAAATCGCGCAAGCCTTTTTGCAGTTCCAATGGGATGAAACGACGCGGAGAAACGCCTGGATCACCTGCTCCGGATCTTATCCGGAATGGCTGATGCGGCGGGGCAAGGGTGGAGCTGCGCCCACCGTCACGACTTCGCCACGCTCGCATCGATCAACAGCTTCGCCACCGTCGCCGCCGACTGCGCGGGGCCGTCTTCCGACTGCTGGCCGGTGGTGTAGATGCCTTCGATGATGAGCAGCAAGCCGTCGCCGAGGACTGTGGGGTGACGCGCGCCCATGGCGGCGGCGAGCTCGTGCAGGCGCTTGCGGAAGGCCTTCTTGTTCGCTTCGGCGACCTGGCGCGCGGGATTGTCGCGCGAGGGATATTCCACGGTGGCGTTGCTCAGACCGCAGCCGCGGTAGCCTTCGCGCACCGCGCGGTTGGACAGCCCACGGACATAGGCCAGCACCTGCGCACGCGCATCGTGATAGGTCTTTCCGTCGGGCTTCTCGAAACTCTCCCAGAAGCTCGCTTCGTAGTCGCGCATATAGGCGGCGGCGAGATCGTCCTTGGAGGCGAAGCTGCGATAGAGGCTCGGCTTGGTGACGCCGGCGCGCTCGACCACCTCGTCGACGCCGACGGCGCGGATGCCCTCGCGGTAGAACAGCTCGCTGGCCGAGGCGCGAATGCGATCGGCGGCCCGGACCGACCGTTCCGCAGGTGGTTCGACGGCTTTCTTCATGGCGGCTCTCCGGCTCCCCCTCGCGGGGCCCTTGACAATGTTACTGACCGGTACGTATACACGCGGCATCGCAATACGTACCGGTAAGTAACATGCCCGCATCCCCGCTTCAAGCTGCCGCCGTGTCGCGGCGCCCGTTCGGCCAGAACTACGCCTTCGTCGTCGTCGCCGTGATCTTCCTGGCGCTGCTCGCCTCCGCCGGCCTGCGCGCGACGCCGGGCGTGCTGATGCTGCCGCTGCAAACCGCGTTCGGCTGGGATGTCGGCGTGATCTCGTCATCGGCCGCGGTCGGCATCTTCCTCTACGGCCTCGCCGGCCCGTTCGCCGCCGCCGTGATGCAGCGCTTCGGCATCCGCCGCACCGTGCTCGGCGCGCTGGCGCTGATGTCGGTCTCGACCGGCATGAGTTATTTCATGACCGCGCCGTGGCAATTGTTCATGAGCTGGGGCCTGCTGTCCGGCATCGGCTCGGGCGCGGTCGCCAACGTGCTCGGCGCCACCATCGTCAACCGCTGGTTCACCACCAATCGCGGCCTCGTCATGGGGCTTCTGACCGCGTCGACCGCGACCGGCACGCTGATCTTCATGCCGGGCCTCGCGGCGCTGGTGGCATGGGGCGGCTGGAAGCCGGTGGTGCTGACGGTCGCCGCGTGCTGCGCGGCGCTGATCCCGCTGGTGTATGTCCTGGTGCCGGAGCGGCCGGCATCGGTCGGCCTGCGCTCGTTCGGCGGCACGCATGACGATCAGCCCGCGCCACCGGCTGTGGGCAATCCGTTCACCGCCGCGATCGGCAACCTGGTGCGCGCCGCGAAGACGCGGGCGTTCTGGTTCCTGTTCGCCACCTTCTTCATCTGCGGCTTCACCACCAACGGCCTGGTCGGCACCCATCTGATCGCATTCTGCGGCGACCACGGCATCGTCGAGGTGCAGGCCGCGAGCCTGCTCGCGCTGATGGGATTCTTCGACCTGTTCGGCACCACGCTGTCGGGCTGGCTCACCGACCGCTTCGACCCGCGCAAGCTGCTGTTCCTGTATTACGGGCTGCGCGGCCTGTCGCTGATCTGTTTGCCGTATTCGGATTTCTCGCTGGTGAGCCTCTCCGTGTTTGCGGTGTTCTATGGCCTCGACTGGATCGCGACCGTGCCGCCGACGGTGCGGATCGCCAACGAGGCGTTCGGCGACAAGAACGCGCCTCTGGTGTTCGGCTGGGTGGTCGCCGGTCATCAGTTAGGGGCCGCTTGCGCCGCGTTCTTCGCCGGCTTCATGCGCTCTGCCCAGGGCAACTATCTCGAGGCCTTCATGATCGCGGGCCTGACCGGCATCGTCGCCGCCGTGCTGTCGCTGCTGATCACGCGACGCCCGGCGCAACCGGTGCTCGCCGCGGCGTGAGGGCGCGCGGGGCCGGACGATCCTGCAATTTTGGGGGAAGTGGCGCTCCCTAGGGGAATCGAACCCCTGTTTCAGCCTTGAGAGGGCCAAATAATGAGTCCTTCTCCGTTCGCCACCGTCCGCCGACGTTCAATAATTTCAATAGGTTGAATGCCCATAGTCCAGTATTGTTCGCCAATGTACATGGGTTTATATTCAACGGATATTCGACGTAAAATCGGCGAACGCTATGTCAAAGACACTCACCGAGGCTCAGATCACGACGGCTAAAGCGCGCTCTAGGCTCGAGCTTGGCGTACATTGGCGCCGCCTCGATGCGGAAGCGCATCTGGGCTATCGTAAAGGAAAACGGGGCGGCGTTTGGCTTGTTCGCTGGCGTAATCACCACGAAGGCGGTAACTACAAGCAGGCGCAAGTCGGCATCACAAACGACATCAATGACAAGCGCGCCGAAGGGATTCTGACCTTCGAACAGGCCGTGAGAACGGCTCGGGAGGCCGTAGCTCGAGCCAGAACAGAGGCCGCGTCGCAGGCGGCGGGCCCGGCTCCTACCGTGCGATCGGCCGTTGAATCCTACATCAAGGAACGCGACGCTCGAGAAAGACGCCGAACAGGTCGCGACGTCCGATCCGACGCCGGTACCAAGCTGCGGCGCTACGTTCTCGGTCAAGAAAAGCGCGGCAATCAGGAAGCTGCGGGAGCTGCTCCTCTCGCATCAGTGCAACTGCATGCCCTGAAAGAAGACGACTTGATAACGTGGCGTGAGGGTTTGCCGAAGGACTTAAAGGTCACGACCAAGCAGCGGTTCGTGAATGACCTCAAGGCCGCACTAAATGCCGCGTGGCCCCGGCTTTCCGCAGATCGGAAGAAACTAAATCCGACGTTCCTCGCCATTGTGAAGGCCGGCTTCAAAGCCGAGCGGGTCGATGATGATGATCATGTGTCGGTTGCTCGAGATAACCAGATTCTCACGGATGAAGAGGTTGGCGCCATCCTTCAAGCTGCGTGTGAAGTCGATCAGGAGCAAGGATTTGATGGCGATCTATACCGGATCGTCGTGTGTCTGGCCGCGACCGGCGCGCGGTATGCCCAGGTGAGGCGAATGCGCGTGGGTGACGTACAGGTTTCTGCACGACGTCTGATGGTGCCGGGCTCCTACAAGGGGCGCGGCGGCAATAGTGGCTCAGACCCGGTCCCAGTGGGCGACGATGTGATTGAGGTGCTCTTGCCCGCAATCGCTGGGCGGCCAAGCGATGCACCTCTTTTCGAGCGATGGATCCATGAACAGGAGCCGAGCGGTATCGCGTGGAAGAAGTCTGAACGCGGTCCGTGGAAAAGAGGCGAACTTGCACGTCCCTGGAAGGCCATTCGCCAGCGCGCCGGTATGCCGGAGGTGATTCCCTATGCTTTGCGGCACTCGAGCATCGTGCGCGGTCTCCGAAAGGGCTTGCCCATCCAACAGGTCGCCAAACTGCACAACACCTCAGTCAAAATGATCGAGCGGCACTACGCGAAATACATTGCGACCGCCTTGGAAGACCTCGCAAGAGCGGCAGTCGTGTCCCTGGTGCCGCGGAGCGATGGAAACGTGGTGCCGATAGGAAAACGCGCGTAAGGGATCATCCTGCAATTTTGATCGAATTCATTCATCTGATGGCGCCGGTAATCACGCGACAAGATCCGCACCAAACTTGCCGCCTGATCTTTCCAAGAGCGTTACCAGAAGCCGTCCCGATGATGCGGCGGCTCTTCACACGGGAGAGGTCCAAGGTTCGATCCCCTGTGCGTCCACCATCCGGCCTTTCTGTTCAAAGACTTAGCAATCGAATCCCTGGAGCTGTGCCCCAGCAAAGTTGGGGCACAATAGGGGCACCTTGTTCGGCACGGTTGACGAAAATCGCTCCGCCGTTGCCTGCCCCTCACTGCTTCAATTTGGCGATACGGTGCTCCCCGGCTCCGAACAACTCCGCCAATGACCCTCGTCGGCAATGGTACGGCAAACTCCCCAATCAACTCGACGGCCATTTGCAGCAAAAGAGTCGATCAACTCATCGACGATTTGAATCACGCGCGGTCGTAACCGCTCCATCTCCTTGGGCGAAAAATACTTCGCGAGCGCTCCGCGCAACCTCTGGTGCTGCGGAGGGTCGCGAAAAACCATCCAATTCTCCAGCACGCCCGTCACTATCTCGATCTTTTCTCGCATTTGTCCGGACATGTCGCCACAAAAGGCGTGAACTTCTCCACCGAAAAGCGCTGATCAAGCAGAATGTTGCTGACGAGGTCATGCCGGGTGACAACCCAGCCTCTGAGCGAATGACTCCAGCAGACGGGGGCATTCGCGCGGAGCCTCCGGTAGGCCGCGTGCTGGTCGGCGATGAAATCGGGATGCTTCGGATCAACCGTCGGTGACATTAGATGATCTCACTTGAGCCGCGCGTACGTAAGCAATACCGGTCCCAACGCGCCGCTCCGCAACAAGCCGCGCCGCCTGCAAGTCTGGGTGGTTGACTTCCACGATTGGCGTGGTGTCCTTCGACCTACTCATGCAACGTGCCCGAAAGCCGTTCTACAGCTTCCGCATAATCCTTCATGAAATCGGCGACGACCGACCGTGCCGACTGCTCCGTATTCATCAGGCCGACCGCCTGGCCTACGAAGTATGCCGCAAGATTCTTTGCGCCGTCGTGACCGCTCTCTGCGAGCTTATCGACCTTGGCCATAGGCGGCCGACTGAGTAGTCCCTGAAGCGGCATCGCCAGGGGCTCCGGCGCATCTTTGGCGCCCCAGGCATCCGACCAGGCCGACTGCAACTGTCGCGTCGGCTTGCCCGTGCGGCTCCGGGAACGGACGGTGTTGCGCGACGTCGCCTTCAGCATCTTCTGCTTGACCGTGGGCGTCGTCTCGGCCTCGACGGTCGTCAGCCAAACCGACCCACACC
>CALRXG020000508.1:0-5545 GCA_943372075.1 Bordetella parapertussis
CTCCCACAAGGGGAGAGGTGAGCACTTCCGTCGCGGCGACAGATGCAAATCCATCTTCAGCCCGGGAACGTATAGGCCGTCTTCACCGTGGTGTAGAACTCGCGCGCATAGGCGCCCTGTTCGCGTGCACCGCAGCTCGAGCCTTTGCGGCCGCCGAACGGCACGTGGTAATCGACGCCGGCGGTCGGCAGATTGACCATCACCATACCGGCCTCGCTGTTGCGCTTGTAATGCGAGGCATATTTAAGGCTTGTGGTGCAGATGCCGGAGGCGAGGCCGAACTCGGTGTCGTTCGAGATTGCCAGCGCTTCCTCGTAGTCCTTGGCGCGGATCACGCAGGCGACCGGACCGAAAATCTCCTCGCGGGCGATGCGCATCTGGTTGTGCGCTCCGGTGAAGAGTGCCGGCTGCAGATAGAAGCCGGGCGTCTCGCGGTTCAACAGCTCGCCGCCCCAATGCAGGCGGGCGCCCTCGTCCTGGCCGATCTTGATGTAGCGGAGGTCCTGGTCGAGCTGGCTCTGGTCGACCACCGGGCCGACATGCACGCCGCTCTTCAGCGCGTCGTCCACCGAAAGCCCCTTCATCCGCTCGGTCATCGCGTCGACGAAGCGGTCATGAATCCCCGCGGTGACGATCAGGCGCGAGGACGCCGTGCAGCGCTGGCCGGTCGAGAAATAGGCGCCGTTGACGGCGACCTCGACCGCGACCTTGACGTCGGCATCGTCGAGCACGACCAGCGGGTTCTTGCCGCCCATCTCGAGCTGGAACTTCTTCATCGGGTTGGAGAGCACGCAGGCCTGCGCGATCCTGCGGCCGGTCTGCACCGAGCCGGTGAAGGAGATCGCGGCGACATCGGGATGATCGAGCAGGGTCTGGCCGACCACCGAGCCCGAACCGAACACGAGGTTGAAGACACCAGCCGGAATGCCCGAGCGCGCGATGATCTCGGAGAGCGCATGCGCGGAGCCCGGCACCAACTCGGCCGGCTTGAACACCACGGTGTTGCCGTAGCAGAGCGCGGGCGCGATCTTCCAGGCCGGGATCGCGATCGGGAAATTCCACGGCGTGATCATGCCGACGACGCCGACCGGCTCGCGGGTGATCTCGACATCGAGGCCCGGACGCACCGATGCACCCTTCTCGCCCATCAGCCGCAGCGCCTCGCCGGCGAAGAACGCGAAGATCTGCCCGGCGCGCGCCACCTCGCCGATGCCCTCGGGCAGCGTCTTGCCTTCCTCGCGAGCCAGCAGCCGGCCGAGCTCTTCCTTGCGGGCGAGGATTTCGACGGAGATCTTGGTCAGCGCGTCAAAGCGCTCCTGCGGCGTCGAGCGCGACCAGGCCGGAAACGCAGCCTTCGCGGCAGCGATCGCCGTTTCGGTCTGCGTCTTGTCGGCCTTGGCGTATTCGCCGACCACGTCCTTGGTGTTGGAGGGATTGATGTCGCGCGTGATGCTGGTTCCGTCGACCCATTCGCCGGCGATGAAGTTCTTCTGGTGAGCGGTCATGTGTCTCTCCAACTTTCTTGTTAGCGCACGAGGCAGGGACGCTTGTCGTCGAAGGTCCAGCCGGGGATCAGGAACTGCATGGCCAGCGCGTCGTCGCGGGCGCCGAGGCCATGCTGCTTGTATAGCGCGTTCGCAGCTTCAATGGCACCGCGATCGAGCTCGATACCAAGGCCCGGCCGATCCGGGATCGCGATCTTGCCGCCCTTGATCTGCAGCGGCTCCCTGGTCAACGCCTGGCCGTCCTGCCAGATCCAGTGGGTGTCGATCGCGGTCACCTTGCCGGGCGCAGCGGCGCCGACATGGGTGAACATCGCCAGCGAAATGTCGAAATGGTTGTTGGAATGCGAGCCCCAGGTCAGGCCGTTGTCGCGGCAGGTTTGCGCCACCCGCACCGAGCCCTGCATGGTCCAGAAATGCGGATCGGCGAGTGGAATGTCGACCGCCCCGAGCCGCAGCGCGTGGCTGAGCTGGCGCCAGTCTGTCGCGATCATGTTGGTCGCGGTCGGCAGCCCGGTGGCGCGGCGGAACTCGGCCATGATCTCGCGGCCAGAGAAGCCGGCCTCCGCGCCGCAGGGATCCTCGGCGTAAGCGAGCACGCCATGCATATTGCTGCAAAGGCGGATCGCTTCATCCAGCGACCAGGCGCCGTTCGGATCGAGCGTGACGCGCGCCTTGGGGAAACGTTTTGCAATTGCGGTGACGGCCTCGATCTCCGCTTCACCCTTGAGCACGCCGCCCTTGAGTTTGAAATCGGCGAAGCCGTAATGCGCCTGCGTCGCCTCGGCGAGGCGCACGATCGCCTCCGGCGTCATCGCCGCCTGGTGGCGCAGATTGAACCAGTCGGGCTTGCCGGTCTCGCCTTCGACGTAAGGCAGGCTGGTCTTCCCGCGGTCGCCGACGAAGAACAGATAGCCGAGCGTCTCGACCTCAGCGCGTTGCTGGCCTTCGCCGAGCAGCGCTGCGACCGGAAGATTGAGATGCTGGCCGAGCAGGTCGAGCAGCGCTGACTCCACCGCGGTCACCGCGTGAATGGTGACGCGCAGGTCGAAGGTCTGCTTGCCGCGGCCGCCGGCGTCGCGGTCGGCGAAGGCCTGGCGCATCGAGGCCAGGATGTTGTTGCACCCTCCGATGGTCTGGCCGACGACGAGGTCGCGGGCGTCCTCCAGCGTCTTGCGAATCTTCTCGCCGCCCGGCACTTCGCCGACGCCGGTGTGGCCGGAGTTGTCGGTGAGGATGACGAGGTTGCGGGTAAAGAACGGCGCGTGTGCGCCGCTCAGATTGAGGAGCATGCCGTCCCGGCCGGCGACCGGGATCACCTCCATCGCCGTGACGACGGGGGCACCGGCAAAGCCGCTACGGATCGTGTCTTGAATCATCTGCTCCTCCCTTCGTTGTTCGCCGTTCGGCTTATTCCGCTGCCTGCTGCGTCGCCGCCTGCGGCAGCTTCGCCACCAGTGCCGCGAGCTCGGCGATCTCCTGCTCGGTGAGATCGGTGAGCGGCGGCCGCACCGGGCCGGAATCGCGACCGATCACCTTCATGCCGGCCTTGATGATCGACACCGCATAGCCCTTCTTGCGGTTGCGTATCGCGATCAGCGGCAGGATGAAATCCTTCAGGCCTGCATGGATGGTCTGATGGTCGCGCCGACGCACCGCGGCGTAGAAGTTGGTGGCGAATTCCGGCACGAAGTTGAACACCGCGGACGAGTACGTCGTCACGCCCATGTCGAGATAGGGCAGCGCGAAGGTTTCCGCGGTCGGCAGGCCGCCGATATAGGTCAGGCGATCGCCGAGCCTGGTGTAGACCCGGGTCATCAGTTCGATGTCGCCGATGCCGTCCTTGTAGCCGACTAGGTTCGGGCAGCGCTCGCACAGCCGTGCCAGCGTGTCGGGCTGCAGGATCGCATTGTCGCGGTTGTAGACGATGACGCCGATCTTGACCGACGCGCACACTGCCTCGACATGCGCGGCAAGGCCGTCCTGCTCGGCATGCGTGAGGTAGGGCGGCAGCAGCAAGAGGCCGTCGGCGCCGGCCTTCTCGGCTCCAACCGCGATCTCGCGCGCGATGGCAGTGCCGTAGCCGGTGCCGGCCAGCACGGGAACGCGGCCCTTGGTCTCGTCGACGGCGATCTTCACGACATGGGGAACTTCAGCCGGAGTTAGCGAGAAGAACTCGCCGGTGCCGCCGGCGGCGAACAGGCCGGCGACGTCATAGCCGCACAGCCAGTCCATGTTGGCGCGATAGGTCGCCTCGTCGAACGAATAGTCCGGCTTGAACGGGGTCACGGGGAAAGACAGGAGGCCACCGCCGATCGTCGCGGCCATCTCCCGAGGGGTCATCTTGCTCATGGCGCCACTCCTTGAATGATGTTGGGAAGGATGCGCGGGCAGCGCGCGTCCATGGCGATGTTTCTAGGAAATGCGTCGATGCGCGTCCAAGCCAAACGCGGTATCGAGCGATGCCAACTCTGCATCAATCGCCGTGCGACTGCGGCGCTGCGATTTCAGTTGCGATCTCGATCAATGACGGCAGCAACTGGTTCTCGTGATCGCGCCGCCACACCATGAACAGCTCGACCGGCACCGGCGCGCGCAGCTTCAGCGGCTTCAGCCTGACATCCGCGATTTTCAGGCTGGCGGCGGCCTCCGGCACGATCGCGACACCAAGCCCGGCGCGCACCATCGCGAGGATCGAATGGATCTGGCTGAGATGCTGCACGTAGCGCGGCAGCACATCGGCGCGGGTGAACATCGACACCAGGAGATCGTGGAAGTAGCGCGCCTCGTAGGGCGAATACATCACGAAGGGCTGGTCGTCGAAATCCTTGATGCTGACGGTCTCGACTGCTGCCAGCGGATGCCTCTTCGGGATCGCGGCGAGCAGCGGCTCGGCGACAACGCGGCGGCTGGCGAATTCCGGGCGCGCGATCGGCGGCCGCAGCAGGCCGGCATCGATCTGGCCTGTCGTGAGCGCCTCGAACTGATCGCCGGAGACCATCTCCTTCAAAGAGAAATCGACCTCGGGCAGGCGCGAGCGGCAGGCCGCAATCAGGTCCGGCAGGAAGCCGTAGGCTGCCGCCGCGGTGAAGCCGATCTTGAGCGAGCCGGTCTTGCCGAGCGCGATGCGGCGCGCGACCTGCGAGGCGGATTCCGCGAGTTTGAGGATGCGCCGCGCCTCGGGCAGGAAACTGCGTCCCGCAGGCGTCAGCCGCACCGAACGGCTGGTGCGTTCCAAGAGCGGCGCGTCGATGATGTGCTCGAGCACCTGGATCTGTCGGCTCAGCGGCGGCTGCGTCATGTTGAGCCGTGCCGCGGCGCGGCCGAAGTGCAATTCCTCGGCCACCGTGACGAAACAGCGGAGCTGGCTCAGGTCGAACATCGATGCAAGTCCGGAATGGATCGCGCGGGGATTTGTACGTTCTAGCATCGATGCCTCCCACTGGCCAAGAAGACAAAAAGCAGACCAAGACGGCGGCCGAAGCCGCTGTTCCGGAGTTTTGTGCCCAACGTCATCCCCGTCATTGCGAGCGAAGCGAAGCAATCCATCGCGCAGCGAATGCGGAACCATGGATTGCTTCGTCGCTTCAGCGCAAAATTGCTTTGCAATTTTGTCGCGAGCTCCTCGCAATGACGGACCGCAGGCATCAGGCCGCCTTCAGCTGCACCCGCTTGATCTCGCCGACGATGAACAGATAGGCGATCGCGGCGACCAGTGCGTTGGCGCCGACGAACACCAGCGCGCCGTTGAACGAGCCGGTGGCGGCGAGGATGTAGCCGATGATGATCGGCGTCGTGATCGAGGACAGATTGCCGAAGGTATTGAACAACCCGCCCGAGACGCCGCCGGCTTCTTTCGGCGACGTGTCGGAGACGACGGCCCAGCCGAGCGCGCCGATGCCCTTGCCGAAGAAGGCGAGCGCCATGAAGCCAATCACCAGCGCCTGGCTGTCGACATAGTTGCAGCCGATGATCACCATCGACAGCAGCATGCCGCCGACGATAGGGATCTTGCGTGCCATGGTCAGCGAGCCGGTGCGGCG
>CALRXG020000509.1:0-5520 GCA_943372075.1 Bordetella parapertussis
AATCCGTGATCTGACTGAGGATTTCGACGTTCTTCATAAGGCCTGGGGTGGGCACCGGCGAGTGGGACAAAAGTGGGCAGAACTAACGATCGGCAGCGTCTTATCACCGTTTTCCCACCAATTGAACCCCCTCCACAGCCCGATCACCAAACATTCATGATCGCCACGCTGTTCGCCGATCGCAGCGACAGCTTTACCCCGGGATGCCCGATGCGACGCCTGCTCCTGATCCCCGCCCTATTCGCCACCCTGCTGTGGGCGGCACCCTGCCTCGCCCAGGCGCGGTCCCAGCTTGGCCCACTCTGCACCACCGAGACGACGCCCGCCGACCAGATGATCGACGCCTGCACCAAGATCATCGCGCTGAAGGTGTTCTCCGGCGAGAAGCTCGCGACCATCTATTTCTGGCGCGCAGTCGGCTGGAACAAGAAGGGCAACTACGCCCAGGTGATATCCGATGCCACCGAGGCGTTGCGCCTCAAGCCCAGCACCGCCGTCTACAATCTGCGCGGCTCGGCCTATTACGACAAAGGCGAGTACGACATCGCGATCGCCGACTTCAACGACGCGCTGCGCCTGGGCCCGCCGAGCGGCATCATCTATCACAACCGCGGCAACGCCTATCGCGGCAAGGGCGACTACGCCAAGGCGATCGCCGACTATGACGCCGCGATCAAGGCCGGTCCGAAGTCTGCCTTCTCCTATCAGAACCGCGGCGCCTCGAAGCAGGCGCTCGGCGACCTCGACGGCGCGCTCGCCGACATCAACGAGGCCATCAGGATCGATCCGACACTGCCGCAGCCGCTGATCAGCCGCGCGGTGATCTGGCGCGCCAAGGGCGACATCGCTCGCGCGATCGCGGACACGTCGGAAGCGATCCGGCTCGCGAAGGCAAGAGCGCCCGCCAACATCATGACGCCGCCCGGCAGCGTCTTGATCTCGGCCTATGCCCAGCGCGGCCTCGCCTATGAAGCCAACGGCGATGCTGCGCACGCCAAGGAAGACTACGCCGCCGTGCTCGAGGGCGTCGCCTCCGATGCCGGCAGCAAGGCCAACCAGGCCACCGCGAAAGTGCGGCTCGCACTGCTCAAGGAGGCTGATGCCGCTCCGCGCAAGACCACCGCAGCGCCTGCCGCCGAGAGCAGCCCCGCTCCGGCGCCACCGGCTTCCGCGGCCGCGCCGGCTCCATCCGCCGCACGCGAACAAGCCGCGGCCACCGGCCGACGCGTCGCGCTGGTGATCGGCAACGGCGCCTATGCGCATGTGAAGGCACTGCCCAACCCAGCGAACGACGCGCGCGCCATCGCCAGAAGCCTACGTGAGATCGGTTTCACCGTCTCGGAAGGCCTCGATCTCGATCGCACCACAATGCAGCAGACGATCCATGACTTCCTGCGCGAGGCGGCGCGGTCGCAGATCGCGGTGGTGTATTATGCCGGCCATGGCGTGCAGGTCGACGGCCGCAACTACCTCGTGCCGGTCGATATCGAGTTCAAGGCGGGCGCTCGCATGACCGACGCGATGGTCGACATGGATACGATCATGGCCGGCCTCGACGATCAGATCCGCACCAACATCCTGATCCTCGATGCCTGCCGCAACAATCCGATGGCGCCGCAGGTGGCATCCGCCGGCCCGAGCCGCGGCATCGAGGCAGGCTCCGGCCTTGCCGCACCGGCTACGCTCGGATCAGGCTCGACGCTCGGCGCGGGCACGCTGATCGCGTTCGCGACCGCGCCGGGCCAGGTCGCGCTCGATGGCGAAGGCGCCAACAGCCCGTTCTCGGCGGCGTTGTCGCGCCATGTCGGGACGCCCGGCCTCGAGGTGCAGCAGATGCTGACGCGGGTCCGCGCCGAGGTCGTCGCGGCGACCAAGGGCAAGCAGGTGCCATGGTCGAATTCCTCGCTGCTCGGCGAGGTCTATCTGGCGGAGAAATAAAGAGGCTCCTCACCCGTCATTGCAAGGCGCGAAGCGACGAAGCAATCCTCGCGGGGGCGTGGATTGCTTCGCTTCGCTCGCAATGACGAAACAGCTAAGCCTACTTGCCCCACACCTCGTTCGCGACCTCGACCGCGAGCCGCAGCTTGGCCCACTGCTCTTCCTCGGAGAGGATGTTGCCCTCCTCGGTCGAAGCGAAGCCGCATTGCGGCGACAGCGCGAGCTGCTCGAGCGGGGCGAACTTCGCCGCCTCCTCCAGCCGCCGCTTGATCGCGTCCTTGGTCTCAAGCTCGCCGAACTTCGAGGTGATGACGCCGACCACCACGACCTTGTTGCCCTTGGGCAGGAACCGCAGCGGCTCGAAGCCGCCGGCACGGTCGGAATCATATTCGAGGAAATAGCCGTCGTAATTGGTGCCGGCGAGCATGGTCTCGGCGACCGGCTCGTAGCCGCCGGAGGAAATCCAGGTCGAACGGAAATTGCCGCGGCAGACATGGGTCGTGATCACCATGTCGGACGGACGATCGGCGATCGCGTAGTTGATGACGCGCGCGTAGATTTCCTGCAGGCCGTCAGGATTGTCGCCCCGCTCCCGCGACTTCTGCAACTCCTCCTGCGAGCACAGATAGGCCCACACCGTGTCGTCGAATTGCAGGTAACGGCAGCCGGCGTCGTAGAATGCCTTCACCGCCTTGCGATAGGTCTTGCCGAGGTCGAGATAGAATTCCTCGAGGTCGGGATAGACCTCCTTCGAGATCAGCTTGCGGCCGCCGCGGAAGTGCAGCACGGCCGGCGACGGGATCGTCATCTTCGGCGTGACGTGCGCCTGGTCGGCGTATTTCTTCAGGAACCTGAAGTGATCGAGCATCGGGTGCTGATCGGAGAAATCGAGCTTGCCGATCACCCTGATGGCGTCGTGCCGGGTCTGCACGCCCGAGAACTGGATGCCCATGTCGGGATGGAACAGCTCGCAGCCGGTCAGGTGGCTGAGGAAATCGAAGTGCCACCAGGAGCGGCGGAACTCGCCGTCGGTCGCAAGCTTGAGGCCGACCGAGGCCTGCTTGTGCACGACCTTCTCGATCTCCATGTCCTCGATCTTGTGCAGCTCGTCGGCCGAGATCTCGCCCTTCTCCAGTTTGGCGCGGGCCTCCTTGATCTTCGGCGGCCGCAACAGGCTGCCGACCTCGTCGGCGCGGAACGGAGGCTTGGTTCGCTGCATGGTGAACTCCCTGAGGTCGTCAGTGCTTCTTGGTCCCGGCGACGCCGAGATGGCGTTCGAGGACGGAGGGATCGGCCTTCAACGCGCTGCTTGCGGCATCGTGCACGATCGTGCCGCGTTCCAATATCACAACGCGGTCGGCGAGCCCCAGAATCTTTTGCGCGTTCTGCTCGACGATGATCGAGCAGATGCCACCGGAGCGCGTGATGGTTCCGATCGCCTTTAACAATTCCTCAACGATGATCGGCGCCAGCCCTTCGGTCGGCTCGTCGAGCAGCAGCACTTTCGGGTTCAGCGTCAGCGCGCGGCCGATCGCCAGCATCTGCTGCTCGCCGCCGGACAGCTGGTTGCCGAAATTGCCGCGCCGCTCCCTCAGCCGCGGAAACATCTCGTACACCCGCTCGACCGTCCACGGCCCGGGCTGCGCCACCGCGGTCATGTTCTCTTCCACCGTCAGCGAGCGGAAGATGTTGCGCTCCTGCGGCACCCAGCCGATCCCGGCGCGGGCGCGCTGGTCGGGCCGCAGTGTCGTGACGTCGTGGCCGGCGAGCGCGACGCTGCCGCCGAAACGTCTAGTGATGCCGACGATCGAGTTGATCAGCGTGGTCTTCCCGGTGCCGTTGCGCCCGAGCAGCGCGAGCACCTGGCCCTCGGCCAGCGCCAGCGACATGTCGGGCAGCACGACCGCCTCGCCATACCCGGCGCGCAGGCCCTGGATCGAGAGCAGATCAGGCATCGGCCGCCTCGCCGAGATAGACCGCCCGCACCTGCGGATCGCGCGCGACTTCGTCGGGTGCGCCCTCGGTGAGCAGGCCGCCATTGACCAGCACGGAGATGCGGTCGGCGAACGAGAACACGAGATCCATGTCGTGCTCGATCAAGAGCACCGTGACGTCGCGTGGCAACGCCGCAACCGCCGCCAGGATGTCATGGCGTTCGCTCTCGGGCACGCCGGCGGCGGGCTCGTCGAGCAGCAGCACCCGCGGCCTGGCGGCGATCGCGACCGCGATCTCGAGCAGGCGCTGCTTGCCGTAAGGCAATGTCGAGGTGAGTTCGGTCATGACGTCGAGCAGATGAAAGCGTGACAGGATCTCGGCGATCTCGGCGTTGATGTCGCTCCGCGTTCCCATCCGTCGCCACCAGTCGCCACCGCGGCCCATTCGTTCGGAGACCGCGAGGCCGATGGTTTCGAGCGGGGTCAGGTCGGCATAGAGCTGGTTGATCTGGAAGGTGCGCGACAGCCCACGCAGCACCCGCCTGTGCACGGAGAGGCCGGTGATGTCATGGCCTTCGAGCAGGATGCGGCCGCTGTTCGGCGTCAGCACACCGGTGAGCTGGTTGATGACGGTGGTCTTGCCCGCGCCGTTCGGTCCGATCAGCGCATGACGGGCGCCCTGCATCACCTTCAGCGAGAGGTCGCGGGTGACGCGCAGGCCGCCGAAGGACTTTTCGAGATTGCGGGTTTCCAGCGCGATCGTCATGACGCGTCGCTCTCGGGCACGGCGACGACGGCCTTGCGGCCGGCGAATTGCCGGATGATCAGGTTCGGCACCAACAACACCCAGCGATGGATCCGCGCGCGGCCGACCATCACGATCACCACCAGCACGAGGCCGATCCAGAACAGCCAGTATTGCGGGGTGAGGCTTTGAAACAGCTCCTGCAGCATCTTGAACACGACGGCGCCGATCAGGCCGCCATAGAGATAGCCGGTACCGCCGATCACGAGCACCAGCATCAGGTCGGCGGAGCGCTCGAAGGAAAACACGTCGAGGGACGCAAGCGCCGTGGTCTGGGTGAACAGCGCGCCGGCGATCCCGGCATAGAACGCGGCCAGCGTATAACCCGCAATCAGCCGGCGATTGACCGGCACGCCAATTGCGGCCGCGCGCAGCGGATTGTTCCTGATCGCACGCAGCGACAGGCCGAACGGCGAATGCACCACGCGGCGGGCGAACAGGAACAGGATGAACAGCACGATCAGCGAATAGAAGAATCCGGTCTTGCCGAACATGTCGAAGGCGAACAGCCCGAGGATTGGCTGCATCTCGATGCCCTGCAGGCCGTCAGTGCCGCCAGTGATGTCAGAGAAGCGTTCGGCGAGTGCCTCCAGCAGAAGCGCGACGCCGAGCGTCACCATCAGCCGCGTCAGATCGACGCCGCGGATGACGAGGAAGCTGGTCAGGAAGCCGAGCACGGCCGCAACGAGTCCGGCGGCCACCAGCGCGATGACGGGCTCATTGATGATGCCGTGCAAGGCCAGCAGGCCGGCCGAGTAGGCACCGACTCCGAAGAACGCCGCATGGCCGAGCGAGACGATGCCAGCATAGCCGAGGATCAGGTCGAGCGACAGCGCAAACAGG
>CALRXG020000510.1:0-5431 GCA_943372075.1 Bordetella parapertussis
TCCCTTGTCGGCGCGCCGATATATGGACCGATCGGTCTTGAAAGAAGAAAGCCATGTCTGCCATTCAGATCATCTGCGCGGTGCTTGTTCCCTTGCTCTGGGGCTATCAGTTCGTGGCCATCAAGGTGGGCGTCATGGAATTTCCACCGCTGTTCTTCCTCGCGCTGCGCTTCCTGGCCATCGCGCTACTGCTTGTTCCGTTCGTCAAGAGGCCGACACGCCAACAACTCGGCCCTGTCGCAGCCATTTCGGTCTTCCTGGGCGGACTGAACTTCGGGCTGTTCTATGTTGGCCTTGGACTCGGCTCGGGAAGCATTTCTGCCATGGCCTATCAACTCGCTCCGCCCTTCACCGTCCTGTTGGCCTGGCCACTGCTCGCGGAGCGGCCGTCGCTCACCACGTCCGCCGGCGTGGTGCTTGCCTTCGGCGGGGTGGTCGTGCTGGCCGCGGGGCCTGGCCTGTCGGCGGACGCGCTTCCGCTGCTGCTCGTGGTCGGGGCAGCCTTCGCGTTCGCGGTGTCCAACGTGTTGACGAAACGCTACGGCCCTTTTGATCCCTTGATGTTGATGGGATGGTTCTCGCTGCTCACGGTGCCGCAGGTGATGTTGATGTCGTTGCTGCTTGAGCATGGACAAGTCGCGAGCCTTGTCACCGCGGATCAACGAGGTTGGCTCGCGCTTGCCTACACGATCTTCATCGGAGGGATTGCCGGGTTTGGCCTCTGGTTCTGGCTGATCGGGCGTTGCTCCATGGGCCGCGTTGCGCCGTTCGGTCTGCTGCTTCCGGTGTTCGCCCTGATATCGAGCGTGCTGTTCCTTGGCGACCGCATGACCCCGAAGTTGATCGTCGGCGGACTGCTCGCAATTTCCGGCGTCGCCATGACGCAGGCCAGACCGGGGACGCGGTCAGCCTGAATCCGGAAGTCGCGTTCTGGCGACCTCCGGATTTGGATGCTTCGGCGATCAGCCGTCAGAACTTCTGCGTGATGCCGGCATAGACGCCGCGGCGCGGGCCGTATTGCGGCGCGAACACGCCGATGCCGGAGCCGTCGCGGATCTGGTAGACGGTGTCGAACAGGTTGACGACGTCGAGGCGCAACGTGGTCGGCTTGTTCGGCGCGACCAGATAGAAGTCGTGCGAGACGCCGAGATTGACCTGGGTGTAGGGCGGCACGGTGCCGGTATTGGCGAAGCCGTCGCGCAGGCCCGAGCCGTAGATCAGCGATGCGCTGAACTTGGTGTCGTGCCACTGATACCAGCCGCCGACCGATGCGGTCAGGGTCTGGGCATGGTCGGTGTTGACGTAGTTGTTGGCGATGTAGGCCAGTTCGTCCGGATCGAACAGATACTGGTTGGACACCACGTTGGTCGCGATCTGCTTGGCGATGGCGACGTTGGCGTAGAGGTGCAGGTTGTCGTGGTTGTAGTTCGCGGTCAGTTCGACGCCCTGGTTGATGCCCCGCGCGTAGTTGAACGCAGTCAGGACATAGGCCTGGCCGAACTGGCCGTCGTCGAGCAGGTCGGTCGCGATCTTGTAATAGGCATCCATGCCGACCTCGAGGCCGGGGATCGCATAGACTTTCTGGGTGACGCCGACATCGAATACGTGGGAACGCTCGGGCAGCACGGGATCGTTGGCGGTGGTGGCGGGCTGTGCCGTCGTATTCTGCACCAGTGAAAGATTGGTCGGCGCTGCCAGCACCTGCTCGGGCGGCGTGAAGTTGCGCGCATAGCCGGCATGGAAGGTCGTGCCGTCGTAAGGCTTCCAGGTCAGGCTGACCCGGGGGCTGAACTGATTGGCGTCGACATATTGCCACATCTGGTCGAAGCGCAGCCCGGCGCTGAGCGTCAGCTGATTGGTGATCTTCCACTCGTCGGCGATGTAGGTGGAGAACAGATAGCCGGTCTTGGCGCTGGAATCGAACACCGAGAACGGCGCGTCGACCGGGTTGCCGGTGGCATCGAGCGGCAGCACGGTCGAGCCATTGTTGACCAGCGAGCGCTCGGCGCTGAAGGCCACGCCGAACTTCAAGGTGTGCGCGAAGCCGAGCTTGTAGGAAGTATCTTCCTGGATTCCGTTGATGAAGCTCTGGCGGTACACGTCGGACGCGACCCCGTTGAAGACCAGGTCGCCGATCGGGTCGGGCGTGAAGTGGAGCTGGCTGTAGCGGTTGAAATAGGCGATCTGGTAGTCGAGGCCGTCGGCCGATTTCTGGTAGGCCACGACGTTGAACTGGTTGAACTCCTTCTGCCGCTCGTTGAGCAGCGCGGAATCGAAATTCGAGACGCCATAGGCGGTGAAGGCAGGTGGCTGGCCCGGATTGTTGGGGATCTGGTAGGCGCCGTTGGAGACGCCGCCGATATAGGTCAGCCGGCTGGTCGGATCGATCGCCGTCGAGACGTAGGCAAAGCCCTTCTCCTGGTCCGTCCTGTCATGGATCGCGTTGTAGGCCGGCGTCGGGTTCTCGATGCCGACATCGCTGCCGAAATAGCGCCCCGAGACGTAGTATTGGGTTTGCCCGACCGTGCCGCCATAGTCGACGCTGGTCGTGAAGTTGCCGTGGCTGCCGCCATAGACGCTGACGCTGCCGGAATTGTTGAAGGCGTCGGTCTTGGTCTGGATGTCGAGCACACCGGCGGTGCGCAGGCCATATTGCGCGGGCAGGGCGCCGGTGATCAGCGCCATGCTGCCGACGATCCCGGTGTCGATGATCTGGCCGAAGGCGCCGACGCCGTCCGGCAGCATGATGCCGTTGATGCGGTATTGGAGATTGGCGTGCTCGTTGCGCACATGCAGTTCGCCGCTTGCGGCCGAGTCTTGTGAGACGCCGGGAGCCTGCAGCAGCGCCTTGTCGAGGGTGGTGTTGGTTCCCTGCGGCAGCGACTGAAGGAATTGCTGGCTCATCTGGTAGGTGTTGGCGCCGGTCGGCGCCAGCAGCGCGGCACGCGCCTGGTCGAGGCGTTCACTCTGGCCCGCGATTCCTCGCGCACCGGCCTGCTCGGCCGACTCCGGCGTGGCCGATACCGCACCGGCTCTTCGTGCGCGGTGTCCAATCCCGGTTGCGACGCGCGTCTTCGGCTTTCGTGGTCCTGCCGGCGCGTGGTGGCTTTGCGGCGCCGTCACCGTGATATCCGGAAGTTCGGTGGTTGGCGCCGTCGTCTGCGCGAATGCGCTTGCACCCATCCCGCAGAACAGGAGCGATGCCGCGCTCACGCTGGCGTTTCGTCTGATGTGTCCCGACATGTTGGTTCCGATCTCATCAAGCCGCGATCCGGATTCATCCGAAGAGGACGCGGCCGAGCCCGCCGTCGATGCGCGACGGCCAGATTCCCATTGCTCAAACGGCAGCCGGATTGCGGCCGCGTTCGACGTTCAGTTGTGCTGGGAGATCAGGAGATCGGAGGTGCGCGCGGCTGAAAATGCCGCCGGCCGGTTTCGACCGGGGCCGCGTAGCTGGTGAGGTGCCAGCGGAGCAGGTTGACGGCATCCGGCAACTGCAACGGGGGCAGCCCCGGCGCCGGCACGGCCGTGTTGACCATCGCAACGACGGCGCAGATGGCGCACAGGTCCGTGGCCTGATCGGAGTCCGGATTTGATCGCGGCTCGTCGCGGGAGGCACTCTCGACATGCGCAAAGAGCGAGGCGGCGGCGGTTCCGATCGAAGCCTGCGGCGTACGCGCTGCTGCAATGGCATGAAAATGCCCGAACGACAGCACGGACTGGATCGCCAGCGCCAACAGCGCCAGCCGAGCCCCGTGCCTGATGTTCGAGCGAAACCAGTTCATGTCGACGCCATTCCGCGCCGGGCCGGATCAGCATTGGCGCGAAGCCGGCAGCCCCCATGCGGCGCAATGCCGCACAGTTTCGAAAACCCTCCAGCCTGTCAATCGGCATTGCTGGAGCGATGCGATGAATTTCCGAGCATCGGGCGATTTTGCAACATCGCCGGCGCCGTCCCGCGCTGGCCGCTCGGCTAAGCAAAAGTTCATGCAACTGGCGTTGCGGCGCATCGTTGAATCAGCATCGAGGCTACAGTTGAAAGGAGCAAGACGATGCGCTCGAACACTTTACTTGCAGGAGCGGCAGTGGCCGCGCTTGCCGTTGTCAGCACGGCGGCCTGGGCCGCCGAAAACACCGCGCCGTCCACGCCGCCGAACCTGCGGAGCAATCTCACCCAGATGCTGCGCAAGTCGGGCTATACCGACATCCGCGTGGCGCCCTCATCCTTCGTCGTCCGCGCCACCGACGACAACGGCAATCCCGTCGTGATGTCGATCAGTCCTGACCAGTTCACGGAAGTGACCGCGTTCGGCGGGACGCCTCGGCACGCCACGAACCAGGGCGCGGCGGTTTCCGGCGCCGCGAACAACGATGCCAACTTCGTCAGCGTGCCCGCCAGCGATGACTTCAGCTCGAAGGTCATCGGGCTCGGGATCTACAACAACGACAACAAGGACATCGGTACGATCAAGGACATTGCGCTGAGTCCGAACGGTCATGAGGCCGCCTACATCGTTTCGGTCGGCGGCTTCCTCGGGATGGGCGGCCATGACGTGGCGGTCGACCCGTCAGCGGTGAAGGTCACCTACAACACCAGCGACAAGACCTGGCACGCCAGCATGAATGCGTCGGCCGATCAGCTCAGGAAGGGGCCGGCGTTCAAATATTCGACATCTTGGAGCAGCGGCAGGATCTGATGCGCGCGCCATCGCGCCGGGCCGACCATCACCTCCTGGCGCGTCAGCGCCGAAAGTGAATGGAGGCTCGGCTCGCACCAGGCCTCCATCCGTTACTCCACGATCTCCGTCACGACGCCCGCACCGACGGTGCGGTTGCCCTCACGGATTGCGAAGCGCGAGCGCGTCTCGATCGCGATCGGCTTGTTGAGCTCGATCGTGAACTCGGCGCTGTCGCCCGGCATCACCATCTCGGCGCCATTGCCGAGCTGGACGGTGCCGGTGACGTCAGCGGTCCGGAAGTAGAACTGCGGACGATAATTGGCGAAGAAGGGCGTGTGGCGCCCGCCTTCGTCCTTCGTCAGCACGTACACTTCCGCGCGGAAGGTCCGGTGCGGCGTCGCGCCGCCCGGGTGCGACAGCACCTGACCGCGCTGCACCGTCGCCTTGTCGATCCCGCGCAGCAGGCAGCCGACATTGTCGCCGGCCTGCCCCTGATCGAGGATCTTGCGGTAGCTCTCGATGCTGGTCACGACGGACTTGCGGGTCTCGCCGAGACCGACGATCTCGACCTCGTCGCCGAGCCTGACGACGCCACGCTCGACCAGCCCGGTCACGACCGTGCCGCGCCCAGCGATCGACTGCACGCCCTCGATCGGCATCAGGAACGGACGATCATTCGGCCGCTCGGGCAACTCGATATAGGTATCGAGCGCCTCGAACAGTTTCAGGATCGCCTGATCCGCCAGCGGACC
>CALRXG020000511.1:0-5430 GCA_943372075.1 Bordetella parapertussis
GTCGTCATTCCGGGGCGCGCGAAGCGCGAGCCCGGAATCCATTTCTCCGCGGTAGACGTTACCTGATGGATTCCGGGCCTGCGCCTCGCGGCGCATCCCGGAATGACGAGAGTGTGTCAGTCAAATTCGGCAGGAAACCATGCCCCACCCCAACGACCCCAAACTCCGCTCCTTCATCGACGTCGCTCCCACCTCCGATTTCCCGATCCAGAATCTTGCCTACGGCGTGTTCTCGTCGAAGGACGGCCTCGCGCCGCGCGTCGGTGTTGCGATCGGCGACTACGTGCTCGATCTCTGGGAGCTCGAACAGGACGCGCGGCTCGATGTCGGGCCGCTCGGCGTGTTCTCGCAGCCGTCGCTCAATTCCTTCATGGCGCTCGGGCCGAAGGTGTGGTCGGCGACACGGGCGCGGATCAGCGAGCTGTTGCGCTCGGATCATCCGGAGCTGCGCGACAACAAGGAGTTGCGCGCGCGGGCGCTGCTGCCGATGGCTGACGTCAGGCTGCACATGCCGTTTGCCGTCTCGGGCTACACCGACTTCTATTCGTCGAAGGAGCACGCCACCAATGTCGGCGTCATGTTCCGCGGCAAGGACAATGCGCTGCAGCCGAACTGGCTGCACATGCCGATCGGCTACAACGGCCGTGCCTCGACCGTCGTTGTGAGCGGCACCAAGGTGAAGCGGCCGCGCGGCCAGCTGAAGCCGCCGACCGCTGAAGTCCCGAGCTTCGGCCCCTGCAAGCGGCTCGACTTCGAGCTGGAGATGGGCGTCGTCGTCGGGCAGGCATCTGCGATGGGCGAGACGCTGACCGAGCAACAGGCCGAGGAGATGATCTTCGGCTTCGTGATCCTCAACGACTGGAGCGCGCGCGACATCCAGCAATGGGAATACGTGCCGCTCGGCCCGTTCCAGGCGAAGGCGTTCGCGACCTCGATCTCGCCGTGGGTGGTGACGCGCGAGGCGCTGGAGCCGTTCCGGATGCAGGGCCCGGCGCAACAGCCGGAGCCGCTTGCTTATCTGAAGCAGGCCCAGCCGAACAATTACGACATGCAGCTCGACGTCGCGCTGCGCGCCGGTGCCATGAACGAGGCGAAGACGATCTGCAACACCAACTTCAAATACATGTACTGGTCCTCGGTGCAGCAGCTCGTGCACCATGCCTCATCCGGCTGCGCGATGAATGTGGGCGACCTCTTGGGGTCCGGCACGATCTCCGGTCCGGAAAAGCATCAGCGCGGCAGTCTCCTGGAGATCAGCTGGAACGGCACCGAGCCGGTCGAACTCGCCAGCGGCGTGACGCGCTCGTTCCTCGAGAATGGCGACTCGCTTGTGATGCGCGGCTGGTGCCAGGGCGATGGTTATCGCGTCGGCTTCGGCGAGGTCGAGGGCACCATCGTCGCGGCGGAGTGACGTCTCGTCATTGCGAGGAGCGAAGCGACGAAGCAATCCATCGCTCCGCCTGCGCGGAACCGTGGATTGCTTCGCTCCGCTCGCAATGACGAAGGCAAGCCTCAGCGCTCTTCCGGCCTGATGTCCCGCAGCCGCGCCGTATGCGCCGCGCAGTCCTCGTGACTGTATTTCAGATGCACCCGCTTGTCCGACGGCGGCTGGTTCACGGTGCAGACGCCCGCACGCCACGGCTTGGCGGGGCGGATCGGCCGTGGCGCAAAACCGCCGCCGCAGTTCGGGCAGACATTGCCGAGCTTGGTCTCCGCGCAGTCCGCACAGAACGTGCATTCATAGGAGCAGATCCGCGCGTCGAGCGCGCTCGGTGCCAAGTCCTTGTCGCAATATTCGCAGTTCGGTCGCAGCTGCAGCGCCATGGTCGTCTCTCTTGCTGGGTGTTGGCCGGATGATCGCAGGTCGTGTGATCGAAGCGAATGACGGAATTCCCTCGATTTGAGCCATCAGGCCTGTAGCGAATTCAACGGCAACTTGGTGCTCTCCTTCAGGCGGTCGAGCACGATCGATGAACGCACATGGGCCACGCTCTGGTGCGGCATCAGCACGTTGTTGACGATGTCGGACAGGCTCTTGAGGTCGCGCAGCATCACCTTGAGCACGTAATCGGCATCGCCGGTCAGCGCATAGGCCTCCTGGATGTCGTCGACGCGGTTGACCAACTCGCGAAACCGCTTGGCGTTGTCGGGCGAGTGGGTCGCCAGCGTGATGTGGATGAAGGCGATCAGGCCGAAGCCGAGCGCCTCGCCGGCGAGGTCGGCATGGTAGCCCGCGATCACCTTCTCCTCCTCCAGCCGCATCCGCCGCCGCGAGCATTGCGAGGCCGAGAGCCCGACCAGGTCGGCCAGCTGCTGGTTGGTCAGCCGGCCATCGTCCTGCAGCGCGGCGAGCATTTTGAGGTCGAAGGCATCGACTGCCGGCATGCGTAAAATGTCCATTTCATGCACAAATCGTGCGCGATACTAGCAAAGAGAGCTCTATTTTGCACACACTTTGCGCAGCAAGTGACGGAAAATGATCGCCAGACAAATCAGGGAGTTAGCGCCATGGGACCGTTTCCGCACGATGCGCCGCCGGCCGAAATCAGCGCCGAGAATCCGATGGGCACCGACGGCTTCGAGTTCGTCGAATACGCCCACCCCAATCCGGACGAGCTGCACGCTCTGTTCAAGCTGATGGGCTTTGTCGCGGTCGCGCGCCACAAGACCAAGGCGATCACGGTCTATCGCCAGGGCGACATCAACTATCTCGTCAACGAGGAGCCCGGCACGCATGGCTTCAATTTCGTCGCCGCGCACGGCCCGTGCGCGCCGTCGATGGCGTTCCGCGTGGTCGATGCCAAGCGCGCCTATGAGCGCGCGATCGCGCTCGGCGCAGAGCCGGCTGATGTATCGTCCGCGCAGAAGACGCTGGATGTGCCCGCAATCAAGGGCATCGGCGGCAGCCTGTTGTATTTCGTCGATCGCTACGGCGCCAAGGGCTCGGCCTACGATGCCGAGTTCGAGTGGCTAGGGACCGCCAACCCGCGTCCGGCAGGCTCGGGGCTCTATTACATCGATCATCTCACCCATAACGTCCATCGCGGCCGCATGGATGTCTGGACCGGCTTCTATGCAAAGCTGTTCAACTTCCGCCAGATCCGCTTCTTCGACATCGAGGGCCGCGCCTCCGGCCTGTTCTCCCGCGCACTGACCAGCCCGGACGGCAAGATCCGGATTCCGATCAACGAGGATGCCGGTGATTCCGGGCAGATCGAGGAATATCTCAACACCTATCACGGCGAGGGCATCCAGCACATCGCCTGCGGTGCGCGCGATATCCACGCGACGGTCGAAAGGTTGCGCGCGGACGGCCTGCCGTTCATGCCGTCGCCGCCCGAAACCTATTTCGAGCGGATCGATGCCCGCCTGCCGAAGCATGGTGAGGACGTCGCGCGGCTTCAGACCAACGGCATCCTGATCGACGGCGAGGGCGTGGTCGACGGCGGCCAGACCAAGGTGCTGCTGCAGATCTTCTCGGCGAACGCGATCGGGCCGATCTTCTTCGAATTCATCCAGCGCAAGGGCGACGACGGCTTCGGCGAAGGCAATTTCAAGGCGCTGTTCGAATCGATCGAGGAAGACCAGATCCGCCGCGGCGTGCTGAAGGTCGATCACGCGGCCTAAGCGCTAAGTAGCGACCCAGCGGAATTTTGCGTCATTGCGAGCGAAGCGAAGCAATCCATCTCTCTGCTTGCGGAGAAGTGGATTGCTTCGTCGTTTCGCTCCTCGCAATGACGGCGGAGATCATTTCCCCGCCTTCCACGCGCTCGTCACATCTCCGATGCTCGCCACCTCCGGCTCACGGATCGCCGATGGCGTGCGCGAGAAGCGCGGCGCGGGGGCGGGCTGGGTGACGCCGTGGCGCTCGACGAACACCTGGCGCGCCGCCATGTGCGGATGCTTGGGCGCTTCCTCCATGGTCAGGATCGGCGCGAAGCAGATGTCGGTGCCTTCCATGATCTTGCACCAGTCGGCGCGCGACTTGCTCTTGAACACCTTTTCAAGCTTCGCCTTCAGCGCCGGCCACGCCTTGCGGTCCATCTGGGCGTCGAAGTCGGCGTCGGTCAGATCGGCATGCTTGCGCAGCAGCGCGTAGAACTGCGGTTCGATCGAGCCGATCGAGATGAAGTTGCCGCAGGAGCATTCGTAGACGCCGTAGAAATGCGCGCCGCCGTCGAGGAAATTCTGGTCGCGGCCGCCGCTCCAGCGGCCCTGCGCCGCCATGTCATAGAACATAGACATCAGCGAAGCGGCGCCGTCGCACATCGCGGTATCGACCACCTGGCCCTTGCCGGACTTTTGCGCTTCCAGCAGCGCGGCGAGCACGCCGACCACGAGGTAGAGCGCGCCGCCGCCGAAGTCGCCGACCAGGTTGAGCGGCGGCACCGGCTTCTCCTTCGTGCCGATCGCGGCGAGTGCGCCGGTGATCGAGATGTAGTTGATGTCGTGGCCGGCGGCGTTCGCCAGCGGGCCTTCCTGGCCCCAGCCGGTCATGCGGCCATAGACCAGCTTGGGATTGCGGGCGAGCACGACATCGGGGCCGAGGCCGAGGCGCTCCATCACGCCGGGGCGGAAACCTTCGATCAGGGCGTCGGCGTGGCTGAGCAGGTCGAGCGCTTCTGATATCGCGGCCTTGTTCTTGAGGTCGAGCTCGATCACCTTGCGGCCGCGGGTTGCGACCGCCTTCAGATTCTTGCCCGCGCCGACCCGGTCGAGGGTGATGACCTCGGCGCCCATGTCGGCGAGCAGCATGCAGGCGAACGGGCCAGGCCCGATGCCGGCGAATTCGACGATGCGGAAGCCGGCGAGCGGGCCCGAGGTGCGAGCGGCGGTTTGAGAGGCGGGCTTGTCGAGCACGTTATCGTTCCGTTGTTGCTGTGAGGGAGGTTATCGAGGAGCTTTGTTCGCGGCGGTCCGGAGCGTCAGCCGTCACGCCTGCGCCGTGCCGTCAAAGGCGCGGGCCGGCCATTGGGAGCGGTGGCAAGTGGTGGTCGTCGGATCTGCCGAACGTCATGAGTCCTCTCCCGGCCGTCCGTCTGACGGTATTTTTAATTAGCTGATTAGCTAAATTCTCTCGCCTAATGGGCGATGTGGCAAGCCCTTTCGGCTGGAATGCCAGCAAAACGCGAACGGCGCGCATCGCTGCGCGCCGTCTGCATAGGTTCCGGGAAGATAGAGGCTAGCCGGCGGCGGTCACCGCCCGTTGTCCCATCACCTTCACCAGGTTGGCGCGGTAGTTCGCCGAGCCGTGGATGTCGGCGAGCAGGCCGCCTGCGGCGATCGTCACGCCGTCGAGTGCCGCGGCCGCCCAGTTCGCCTTCAGCGCCTGCTCGATCGGCGCCACCCGCATGACACCACTTTGCGAAGCACCGGTCGCGGCGACCCGGATGTCGCCCGACTTGGTCTTGGCGACGAACACCCCGGTCA
>CALRXG020000512.1:0-5418 GCA_943372075.1 Bordetella parapertussis
CAGCTTCGCGCTGCGCAACCACGGCATGAAGGCGATCGTGCCCGGGGTGTTTCCGGAGCGCGCGTTCTCGACGGAGTACGCGCTGAAGGATTTGTCCTACGCGCTGGAGCTTGCGGCTGACGCCGGCATCAAGATTCGCGGCGCGGAGCTGATCGGCACGGTTCTGCAGGAGGCGATCGACAAGGGGTCGAAGGACAATTATTTTCCTGTGATCGCCAAGCATATCGGCCAGGCGTAATCCTCTCCACCCGTCATTCCGGGGCGTGCGAAGCACCAGCCCGGAATCCATCTGGCCGCACGTTCCGTAGAGAGTGGATTCCGGGCTCGACGCTGACGCGTCGCCCCGGAATGACGAGGAGAGCGCCTAATACACGTCCTTCGCGTCGGCCTCTTCGCTGGTCTGCACCAGCTCGAGGCTGGTCTCGACCTTGCCGAGCAGCCGTCCGAGGTCGCGGCGTTCTTGGGCGGACAGGCAGGACAGGATCTCCTGCTCCTTGCGTAGGAGCCTCGGGATCAGCTCTTCATACAGTGCCTGGCCCTTCCGGGTCAGTCGCAGGCGGAATTCGCGGCGGTCGTCGGCGTTCTCGACGCGCTCGACGATCTCGCGCTCCATCAGCTCCGACACCGCGCGGCTGATGGTGGATTTATGCGTGCGGGTGCAATGCGCGATGTATTGCGCGCTGCATGGATCGCTGCGGAAGCCCAGCGTGGCGAGCACGCGCCATTCCGGAATGTCGAGGCCATAGCGCGCCTGATATTCGCTCGACAGCGCAGAGGACACTTCGGCCGCCAGCCGGTTGAGGCGGAACGGCATGAAATGAAAGAGGTCGAGACGCTTCTTGGTCGGCATGGCATCGTCGCGCGCATCCGTTTCCACGGCGCTGCGCGGCCGTGCTGGAGGCTGGCTTGCAGAGGTCCTGGCCAAAAATCCCTCCAATTTGAGTTGACGGCGGCCCCAACTGGGGGTTTAAGATAGTTGCAAGTGAGACTAATTTAGCAAGGTCGCGGCCCACTCGCAAGATGCTGGTCGCAAGCCGGTCACACAAGGCGCAGCCAAAAGCCGGCAGCATCAGAGCGTTCTCGAGCGAAGTGGATACCGGTTCGCGTGAAGGAAACGCGTCAAAACAAGAATCGAGAGCCCCGTTCCGATTGAATCGGGACGGACAAGGCTCAAGGGAACATCCAGGGTCACGCAATGGCATCAGCCAATACGGCACAGGCCAAAACCCAGTTCGGCTACCGCCGTCACCCCGACCAGGAGCGGTCGGGCGCCAACGTCGCGGAGCATCCGGTCGTCGTGGTCGGCGCCGGGCCGGTGGGATTGTCGCTTGCGATCGATCTGGCGCAGCGCGGCCAGCGCGTGGTGCTGCTCGACGACGCCGACCGGATCGGCGAAGGCTCGCGCGCGATCTGCTTCTCGAAGCGCTCGCTGGAGTTCTGGGATCGGCTCGGCGTCGGCGACCGCATGGTCGAGAAGGGCGTGGTCTGGAGCGTCGGCAAGATTTTTCACGGCGCTTCTCAGCTCTATCAATTCAACCTGCTTCCCGAGGAAGGCCACAAGCGGCCTGCCTTCATCAACCTGCAGCAATTCTATGCCGAGGCCTATCTGGTCGATCGCGTCGAGCAGTTGCCGGAGATCGATCTGCGCTGGCGCAACAAGGTGATCGCGCTGGAGAGCCGCAATGACGGCGTCGCGCTGACCATTGCCACGCCTGAAGGCTCGTACCAGGTGCACGCCGCCTTCGTCGTCGCCTGCGACGGCGCGCGCTCCTCGTTGCGGCAGATGGTCGGTGCGGAATTCGCCGGCCAGGTGTTCGAGGACCAATTCCTGATCGCCGACGTCAAGATGACGGCGGCGTTCCCGACCGAGCGCTGGTTCTGGTTCGATCCGCCGTTCCATGCCGGCCGCTCGGCGTTGCTGCACAAGCAGCCCGACGATATCTGGCGGATCGATCTGCAACTCAATCCGGATGCCGATCCGGTGGCCGAGAAGCAGCCGGAAAATGTCCGGCCCCGAATCGCGCGCATGCTCGGGCACGACCAGTTCGAGTTCGAATGGATCTCGCTCTACAAATTCCAGTGTCGCCGGATGGCCAGGTTCATCCACGGCCGGGTGATTTTCGCCGGCGATTCCGCGCATCAGGTCTCGCCGTTCGGCGCCCGCGGCGCCAATTCCGGGCTCGAAGATGCCGAGAATCTGGCCTGGAAGCTCGACCGCGTGCTGCGCCGGCTCTCGCCGGAAAGCCTGCTGGAGAGCTATCACATCGAGCGCAGCGCGGCGGCGGACGAGAACATCCGCGAGTCCACCCGCTCGACCGATTTCATGGCGCCGGTGACGAAGCAGGAGGCGCGGCTGCGGCAAGCCGTGCTGTCGCTCGCGGAGGATACCGAGTTCGGCAAGCGCATGGTCAATGGCGGCCGGCTGTCGGTGCCGTCGGTTTATGACACGCCGCTGTCGAGCGGCGATCGCGACAATTGGCGTGGTGGTCCGCGGCCCGGTGCCTCGATGCTGGATGCGCCGGTGACGGAGCCGGGCGGCGGTTCCAGCTATCTGACTGAGGTTTTCATCAGGCAGGGAACGCGGTTCACGCTGCTGGAGTTTGGCAATGGCAAGGTCGCCGATGTGCCCGATGGGGTCGGTCGCATCCGGGTCGGTGGTGAGGGCGGGCTGGTCGATGCGCAGGGCTTTGCCGGCCAGCGCTACGATGCCGAGCCCGGCACCGCCTATCTGCTGCGGCCGGATGGTTATGTCGCGGCACGTTTCCGCAACGCGGCGCGGCCCGCCCTCGATGCGGCGCTGGCGCGCGCATCAGGCGTGAACTGAGGACCCGTTCATGGCGCTGTCGACCAGTTCGAACTTCGCAAAGCCCGACGACGCCTTCCGCGCCATCGTCGAAGCGCATCGCGGCCTCACCGACGCGCAGAGCGCCGATCTCGATGCCGCGCTGGTGCTGGTGCTCGCCAACCATATCGGCGACCTCGACGTGCTGCGCGAGGCGATCGCGCTGGCGAAGCGGCGGATGCTGGACCCGAGCCAGCAGCAACAGCAGCAACAACAGCAACAACAACAGCAACAACAATAATAGCGAAAGACAGGATTGAACTGATGGCCAAAGGTTTCGCCTCCACCACCGACCTCGCGGAGAAAAAGGTCACCTTCTCCGAGATCGGCACCGATCTCTATGCCTTCACCGCCGAAGGCGATCCCAACACCGCCGTCATTGTCGGCGAGGACGGCTGCCTGGTGTTCGACGCGCAGGCGACGCCCGCGATGGCCAACAAGGTGATCGAGCGGGTCAAGACCGTCACCGACAAACCGATCAAATATGTCGTGCTGTCGCATTATCACGCCGTGCGCGTGCTCGGCGCCTCCGCCTACAAGGCGCAGGGTATCGTGGCCTCGCAGGAGACCTATCGCCTGATCGAGGAGCGCGGCCAGCAGGATTGGGATTCGGAATACGGCCGCTTCCCGCGCCTGTTCCAGGATGCCGCGAGCATCCCCGGCCTGACCTGGCCGACGCTGACCTTCGAGGGCGAGATGTCGATCTATCTCGGCAAGCGCGAGGTGCGGCTGATGCAACTCGGCGCCGGCCACACCTCGGGCGATATCGTCGCCTGGGTGCCGGATGCCGAGGTGATGTTCTCCGGCGACCTGATCGAATACCACTCGGCCTGCTATTGCGGCGACGCGCATCTGCGCGAATGGCCGATGACCTTGAACGAGATCCGCGCCTTTAATCCGAAGGCGATCGCGCCGGGCCGTGGTGATGCGCTGAAGGGCCTCGAGACCGGTCGCGATGCGATCGCGATGACCCGCGATTTCGTCACCACGCTTTATGGTGCCGCCGAATCGTCGGTCGCCAAGGGCCGTAGCCTGAAAGAATCGATGGCGGCGACGCGCGAGGTGATGGACCCGAAGTTCTCGAGCTTCGCGATCTATGAGCACTGCCTGCCGTTCAACGTCTCGCGCGCTTACGACGAAGCGTCCGGGATCGACGATCCCGTGATCTGGACCGACAAGCGCGACCAGGAAATGTGGGCCGCCCTGCAAGGAGGATAGCGATGAACGTCAATACCTCGCCTGATCGGATCGTGCGCAGCTCGGGGCAAGTCACCCCGGGCTACATGTCCGGCTTCGGCAACAGCTTCGAAACCGAGGCACTCCCCGGCGCGCTGCCGATGGGCCGCAACTCGCCGCAGCGCTGCGCCTATGGGCTCTATGCCGAGCAATTGTCAGGCTCGCCGTTCACGGCGCCGCGCGGCACCAATGAGCGCTCCTGGCTCTATCGCATCCGTCCGTCGGTGCGGCACTCCGGCCGCTTCGCCAAGGCCGACGCCGGGCTGTGGCGCACCGCGCCGTGCCACGAATATGACATGCCGATCGCACAGCTGCGCTGGGACCCGGCGCCGATCCCGAAGGAGGACATGACCTTCCTCCAGGGCGTGCAGACCATGACCACCGCGGGCGATGCGAACACCCAGGCCGGCATGGCGGCGCACATCTATCTCATCACCAAATCGATGGTCGATCAGCATTTCTACAATGCCGACGGCGAGATGATGTTCGTGCTGCAGCAGGGTAATCTGCGGCTGGTCACCGAATTCGGTCGTATCGATGCCGAGCCGGGCGAGATCGTGGTGATCCCGCGCGGCGTCAAATTCCGCGTCGAGATTCCCGGCGGCCCGGCACGCGGCTATCTCTGCGAGAACTACGGCGGCGCCTTCACGCTGCCGGAGCGCGGCCCGATCGGCGCCAACTGCCTGGCCAATTCGCGCGACTTCCTGACGCCGGTCGCGAGCTACGAGGACAAGGACACGCCGACCGAGCTCTACGTCAAATGGGGCGGCGCGCTGTTCAAGACCACGTTGCCGCATTCGCCGATCGACGTGGTCGCCTGGCACGGCAATTACGCGCCTTATAAGTACGATCTGCGCACCTTCTCGCCGGTCGGCGCCATCGCCTTCGACCATCCCGATCCGTCGATCTTCACGGTGCTGACCTCGCCGTCGGAGACCGCCGGCACCGCGAATATCGACTTCGTGATTTTCCCGGAGCGCTGGATGGTGGCCGACAACACCTTCCGTCCGCCGTGGTACCACATGAACATCATGTCCGAGTTCATGGGCCTGATCTACGGCGTCTATGATGCCAAGCCGCAGGGCTTCGTGCCCGGCGGCATCTCGCTGCACAACATGATGCTGCCGCACGGCCCGGATCGCGAAGCCTTCGAGCACGCCAGCAACGGTGAACTCAAGCCGGTGAAGCTGACCGGCACGATGGCCTTCATGTTCGAGACCCGCTACCCGCAGCGCGTGACCGAGCACGCGGCGAAGTCGTCGACGCTGCAGGATGATTACTCGGATTGCTGGAAGGGGTTGGAGAAGAAGTTCGATCCGACCAAGCCGTAACCGGTCGTC